>JBLNGH010000168.1:0-31642 GCA_050264575.1 Acidobacteriota bacterium
GCGTCGGCCGCCGCGCGCGCGTGATCATGGGCCGGCCGCAGTGGGCGGACTACACGGTCGAGGCCGACGTACGCGGCACGGAATCGCGCAGGCAGCGCGGCGACATCGGCCTCATCAACCAGCGCTACGTCCTGGTCCTCTTCGGCAACGACCAGCGTCTCGAAATCCAGCCGTGGCAGGCGGCCGATGAGATGACCGTCCACGTGCCCTTCGAATGGGCGATCAACACCTGGTATCGCATGAAAATGCGGGTCGAGAACCGCAACGACGGCACGACGCTCGTCCAGGGCAAGGTCTGGCCGGTGGGGCAGCCGGAGCCCACCGCCTGGACGCTCGAGAAGATCGACAAGATCCCGCACCGCAAAGGCGCGCCGGGACTCTACGGCGACGGGTACTCGGACATGCAGTTCGACAACCTGCGGGTATACAAGAATCAATGATGGAACGTCTTGAGATCGACATGCGACAAATACTCAGTTCGAAGCGAGTCATGATGCGAGCGTCCCTCTTCGTGTGCTTCGTCTCCCTCGCCACCGTACTGGCTAGCCAGGCGCCCAAGAAAGGGATCACCGACTGGCCGATGTGGGGCGGATCGCCGGATCGCAACATGGTGTCCGACGCGACGGGATTGCCGACCGACTGGGACGTCAAAACCGGCAAGAACATCAAATGGGTCGCGCCGCTCGGATCCCAGAGTTACGGGAATCCGGTCGTGTCGGGCGGCGTGGTGCTGGTCGGCACGAACAACGAGGCGGTGAAGGATCCGAAGCAGGCCGGCGATCGCGGCGTGCTGATGGCATTTCGTGAAGCGACCGGCGAGTTCATGTGGCAGGCGACGTTCGAGAAGCTCACGTCGGGCCGCGCCAACGACTGGCCCTTCCAGGGCATCGCCTCGTCGCCGCTCATCGTCGGCAACAAGGCGTACTTCATGTCGAATCGTGCCGTCGTCATGTGCGTCGACATCAACGGGTTCTACGACAACGAGAACAACGGACCGTACAAGGACGAGAAGCTGACGGGCAAGAACGACGCGGACATCATCTGGATGTTCGACACGATGGAAGAGGTCGGCAACTTCCCGCACAACATGGCGAATTCCTCACCGGTCTTCTGGGGCAACATGATCTTCGTCTCGACCTCGAACGGCCAGGACGAGAGTCACGTCAACATCCCGTCCCCGCGCGCGCCGGCCATCATCGCGCTGGACTACGAGACCGGCAAGCTGATGTGGGAGGACGCTTCGCCCGGCGGACGGATTCTGCACGGCCAGTGGTCCACGCCGGCCGTCGGCACGATTGACGGTGTCGTGCAGGTCGTGCATGGTCAGGGCGACGGCTGGGTGCGCGGCTACGAAGCGAAGACCGGCAAAAAACTCTGGGAGTTCGACACGAATCCGAAGGACTCCGTCTGGCCGAAGACCCGCAACGAGGTGATTGCCACGCCGGTCATCGTCGACAACGTGGTGTACATCGCGAACGGGCAGGACCCGGAGCACGGCGAAGGGATCGGCCATCTCTACGCCATCGACGCGACCAAGCGTGGTGACATCACGCAAACCGGCAAGATCTGGCAGTACGACGAGATCCGGCGATCGATCTCGACGGCCGCAGTGAAGGATGGCCTCGTCTATTACCCGGACTTCAGCGGCTTCCTGCATTGCCTCGACGCGAAGACCGGCAAGCAGGTCTGGAAGCACGACATGTTCGCCGCGATGTGGAGCTCGGTGCTGATCGCCGACGGGAAGCTCTACCTCGGCGACGAAGACGGCGACGTGGTCGTCATGCAGGCCGGCCGCGAGAAGAAGATCCTGGCGGAGCCGAACATGGGCAGCTCGGTCTACTCGACCGTCGTCACGGCCAATGGCGTGATGTTCATCATGACCCGCAACAACCTGTACGCGATTCAGGAAGGAGCGCAGTTGAAGAAGTGAAATCTGGAATCTCGAATCTGCAAAGTGATCGGGGAATCGAGAATCTGGAATCGGGGAAACCTGGTGCGCACGGACGTGCCGATTCCCCGATTGCCGATTCCCCGATTACCGATTCCCAGATTGGCCGATTGCCGATAGATTAGCGATTCCGCGATAGATTCCAGATTTCCCGATTCCTCGATTGTCGTTCGAGATTACAGATTCCCAGATTGCAGATTTCAGATTGACAATGCGCCGCCTGCTCTTCCTCACCTTGTGTCTCACCTCCGCGTCGCAGGCGGCGCCGACAAACTGGTCTCAGTTCAGGAACACGCCGTCGCTGACCGGCGTCGCGAGCTCGACGCTGCCGGCCTCGCTCCGGCTGCTCTGGACGTTCGACGCGACCGCGGCGGTCGAATCGTCGGCGGCGGTGGCCGACGAGACAGTCTTCGTGGGGTCGGCGTCGGGCGAGCTCCTCGCGCTCGATCTGGCGACCGGCAAGCCGAAATGGAGGTATCGCGCGGCGTCGAGCGATGTCGGCATCGGTGAGTCGTCTCCGGCCGTTGCCGGAGGGACGGTGTACGTCGGCGATCTCACCGGCGTGCTGCACGCGGTGGACGCCGCGACCGGCAAGGCGCGATGGACCTTCAAGACCGGCGCCGAAATCAAATCGTCGCCTGTGGTCGCGGGCGATCGCGTCCTGATCGGATCGTACGACGGACATCTCTACGCGCTCGAGGTCGCGACCGGCAAGCAGTTGTGGAAACTCGGCACCGAGAACTACGTGCATGCGACGCCGGCCATCTGGAATGGTGTCGCGTACTTCGGCGGCTGCGACGAGTTCTTCCACGGCGTCCGCCTCTCCGACGGCCGTCAGGTGCTCGACATGAGCACCGGCGGCTACACGGCCGCATCGCCGGCCATCGTCGCTGGAATCGCGTACTTCGGCACGTACAGCAACGAGGTCATTGCCGTCGACATCGCCGCGAAAAAAGTGAAGTGGCGCTTCGAGGATCCCGATCGACAATTCCCCTTCTATTCGTCGGCGGCGATCTCGGGCACGCTTGCGATCCTGGGCGGCCGCGACAAGATGGTGCACGGGCTCGACGCGGCGACGGGCAAGCGCCGGTGGTCTTTTGCCACCCGCGCCCGCGTCGATTCGTCGCCGGCCGTCGCCGGGGACCGGGTCGTCGTCGGATCCGGCGACGGCAAGCTGTACGTGCTCGACCTGCAGAGCGGCAAGAAAATCTGGGAATTCGAAGCCGGCGCGGCGATCACGGCGTCGCCGGCCATCGCCAACGGCCGCATTGTCATCGGCGACACCGACGGCCGGGTGTACGCAATCGGTCAGTAGCGCGGATTGGTCCCTAACGACCCGCGACCGGCCTCTGTACCGAGAGCGCCCTTGGCCGGAGGTCGTCGTGCGGGGCCTCCGCCTTCGCGTCGCTCCGGAGTCGGCCCGCACGACGACCCTCCAGCCAAGGGCAGAACGTGTCGCAGTGCAAAGTCACGAACGCGACACTGACACGCCGGTCCCTTTCGGTTTCCGACATATAGGTCGGAACGGACTTTGGAAACCAGTCCGCCCTGCGTAGCACCGCACTATACTGAGAGGTCGATGATCCGCAGGAGTGTCCTCGGCGCCGGCGCCCTGATCGTCCTGTTTCACGCGTGGCTGCTCGCCGGCCAGGCGTGGGACGGCCGGCTGGCTGATCCTGCGCTGATCCTGCGATGGGCTGTCGCCGGTGCGATCGTCGTGGCGCTGATTGCGCTGCGGCGCGCCGGCACATCAGTTTTCCGCGGCCGGAAAGCCGTGGCGATCTGGCTGCTTGCAGCGCTGCTGCACGGGCCCGCGGCCGCACGGCACCTCGACGGAATCGGCGAGCCGGCGCTTCCAGAGTTCGTCGCCACGCTCACGCAGCTCGCCGTCGCCTCCGGCGCCGCGCTGGGACTGGGATGGCTTTTCGCCCGCGCGCTCGTCCGGCGCCGGGAGATCGCGCTCGTGCGCGACGATCTCGCCGCTCGCGACTGCCCGCGCCCGTTCTCGTCACCGACTACTTCGTTCGTCAGGTTCTCGCCCAGGCCTCCGCCGATCCGGTCCCTTATCTAGACACAACCGATCTTCGTTCAGCAGGGGACAGGGGTCGCACTTCAAGCCCTGTCCCCGCTGTCGCTGATTGAGACTCAACGCTCGTCCGTGATCATCGACAGCAGATCACGGACCGGCTTATTACACACATCAGCCCGGGCGGGGACAGGGCTTGGAAAGCGAGCCCTGTCCCCTCTCGGTGGGGAGCGGATCAGTCTTCTTTCTTAATTGCGGAGTCCTTTTCATGCGTATGCGCGTGTTCGTGTTTGCTTTGGCGGTCCTCCTGGCGAGCTCGCTCGCCGAGGCCGCGACCATTACAGGCGTCGTCTCGGACGCCACAGGTGGGGTGTTGCCTGGCGCCCGCGTCGTGCTTCGCGACGTCGCGACCGGCAAGGAAATCGTCGTGCAGGCTGACGGCGCGGGCCGCTACCAGATCGAAGCGCCTGCGGTCGGAACCTATCTCGTCATGGCCTCGCACCGCGGCTTCTCGGACGCCGTCCGGACGGCCGTCGTCGTCCGCGCCGACCAGAAGCTCGACGTGCCGCTGCCGCTCGCGCTGGCCGGGCTCAGCGCGCAGGCCAGCGTCACCGCCGCGCGCGCGGATCGGGAAATCCGCGAGATCCCGCTTCACGTCGAGACGCTGCCATCGGAGGCGATCGGGCAGATGAACCCGTTGTCGACGGGCGACGCGCTGACCTCGGCGGTCAACATCGAGCCGGTGGGGAACGGTCCGTTTCTCGTCCGGCCGCGTCTGCGCGGCCTCGATTCCACGCGCCTGCTCGTGCTGGTCGACGGCGAGCGGCTGAACACCGCGCGGCAGGCGACGGATCGGACCGGCGCGGAAGTCGGGCTGATTACGACGGACGCGATCAGCCGCCTCGAGATCGTGAACGGCGCCGGCACGCTCATGTACGGCTCCGACGCGCTCGCCGGCACCATCAACATCGTCACCAACGAGCCGACGTTTTCGGACACGACGCGATTCCTGTACGGGTTCGACGGCTATTACAGCTCGAACGAGACCGGCCGGCGGGGCACATTGACGTTCGGGGTGACGGCGCCGAAGTACGCCGTCCGTATCCAGGGCGGCGCGGAGCGCTACGACAGCTATCGCGCCGGCTCGTTCGACGTCGAAGACACCACGCCGCTCTTCACCTCCGGCAGGCTGCATCAGCTCGATTCGGTCGCCGACATGCCCTTCGGCATCACGGTCCGGGCATTCCCGGATCCGTTCAACGCGCCGTTCGTCAGGACCGACGACGAGATTCCGAACTCGGAGGCGAAAGGGAACTTCGTCAACGCGTCGTCGGTGGTCTCGCTGGGCAATCGCCAGACGCTCCGCGTGCGTTATCAGCGGCGGCGGATGGATGACGTCGGCTTTCCGGATTTCGTGCAGCCGATCTTCTTCAACGCGACCACGCTGCCGTTCAGCAACCTCGATCGCGTGTCCGGCCGCTACGAGATGCAGTCGCCCGTGTCGTGGCTGTCGAGCGTCTCGGTGACCGGGTACTACCAGCGCACCGAGCGCCTGCTCGACAACGTGCTGCCCGTCCAGTTCGCGGCGCCGTCCGCGGCGTTCTTTCCGATCAGCGTGCTGCGCCTGAACATCCACTCGGAGACCGAGCAGCGCGTCTGGACGCCTGGCGTCAATCTGCAGGCGGTGTTCGTGCCGGCGGCGCGTCATCTCGTGACCACCGGTCTCCACATCTACCGGGACCGCAGCAGCGACGACCGGACGACGACGACGCAGGCGATGCTGGTGGGCGTCGTGGTGCCTGGTCCAACCGGTCCGGCGCCAGTCGTGTTTCCGACGCCGCAGCTGCTCGGGCCGCCGACGGTGGCCTCGCCGGTTCGCGTGCCCGACGCGTCGCTGCGCGACATCGGGTGGTACGCGCAGGACGAGTGGCGGATCCGGCCGGACGTGCTCGTCATGGCGGGACTCCGCGCCGACTTCTACAACGTCACGACCGACCCGACGCCCGGCTATGACATCGGATCGGTCGTCAACGGCGCCAAGCCCCCGATCGATCCGGCGACGCTGCCCGACCCGAACGGCGCGACGTACACGCGCAGCGCGTTGACGGGCGACGTCGGCGTGCTCTTCAACGCCGGCGGGAAATTCAATCCGTTCGGGCGGATCGGCCGGAGCTACCGGCATCCGAATCTCGAAGAGATGCTCTTTGCCGGTCCGGCGACGGTCGGCAGCATCGCGCCGAACGTGCTGGTGAAACCGGAGACCGGCACCAATCTCGACCTCGGCGTGAAATTCAGCGCGGGACGCGTGACCGGCGGCGCATATGCCTTCCTCAACTCGTACCACGACTTCATCGCGCAGGACCTGGTCGTCGCCAGCACCCCGCAGGGGCCGCTCGCGCAAGCGACGAACTACGCCGATGTTCGCATCAGCGGTGTCGAGCTGTCCGCCGAGGCGCCGATCGTGCTGCGGCACGGCGTCCTGTCCCTCATGGGCGCCGGCGCGTTCACCCGGGGCACGATCGTGCACGGCGTCGATCCGATGACCGGCAACTCGCTCGACGACACGGCGGCCGACAACATCACCCCGGCCAAGCTGCTCGGCACGGTGCGGTTCACGGAGTCGCGCGGACGCTGGTGGCTGGAGTACGGCATTCGCGGACAGGCCGAGGTCACCCGCGTGGCCGAGACGTTGCTGCAGTCGCCGTTCCTGATCGCGCAGGATCTGCTCGCGCTCGACGGATTCGTGGTGCATCGCATCGGCGCGGGGTTCGCGCTCACGCGCGCCCGCGATCGCCTGCGGCTGACGTTCGCCGTCGAGAATCTGACGGACAAGTTCTATCGCGACCAATTCCAGTTTGCGCCGGCGCGCGGCCGAAGCTTTACGTTTGGGCTGAGCGTGGGAGCGTTCTGACATGTCGCAGTCGCTCGTCCATTACATCCCGATCCTGACGACGATCCTGACGGTGCCGTTTGCGCTCGAGATCTTTCGGCGCTTCCGGCACCATCCGGATCGCGTGCATCTCCTCTGGTGGGCGATCGGCGTCGGCATCTACGGCCTGGGAACGCTCACCGAGGCGTTGACGACGCTGATCGGATGGCGGGAGCCGATCTTTCGCGCGTGGTACATCTCGGGCGCGCTCATGGGCGGCGCGCCCCTGGCGCAGGGGACCGTCTACTTGCTCCTGCCGCGCCGGCGCGCGAATCAGTTGACCGTGCTGCTGCTGTCGCTGATCGCGATTGCGGCGACCGCCGCCCTGCTGTCGCCGATCGACTACTCGCGCGTCGAGGCGCATCGGCTGACAGGCCGCGTCTTCATGTGGACCTGGGTCCGGCTGTTCAGCCCGTTCATCAATCTCTACGCCGTCGTCTTTCTCATCGGCGGCGCGATCCTGTCGGCGATCCGGTACAGCCGGGATATCGCAACCAGGCATCGGATGGTCGCGAACGTTCTGATCGCCATTGGCGCAATCCTGCCCGGCATCGGCGGGGCCGCGACGCGTATGGGCTATGTGGAAGTGCTGTACGTCACCGAGTTCATCGGGCTGCTCATGATCTGGAGCGGCTACCGAATGAGCGTAACTTCGAACGTCGAAGTTCGACCTTCGAAGTTAGACCTTACTCAACCCGCAGCGCCTCGACCGGATTGACCGATCGCGCGCGTCGCGCCGGCAGCAGCGTCGCCGCCATCGCCACGGCGAGCAGCACGGCGGCCACGCCTGCGAAGACGAGCGGATCGCGAGGCGACGTGTCAAAAAGCAGCGGCTCGGCGAAACGGCTCAGGACGCCGGCCATTGCTTCGCCGATGACAATGCCGATCGCCGCCATGAGCAAACTGCCGCGCAGCACGAGGCGGAGGATGTCGGCGGCCGTTGCGCCGAGCGCCATACGGACGCCGATTTCTCGGCGGCGATCCGCGATGAGATAGGACATCACGCTGTAGATGCCGATGCCGGCCACCACGAGCGCGAGCAGCCCTGACAGAAGGAAGACGGTGGCGCCGAGAATCCACGGCCGCACCTGCGGCTCGATTTTGTCCTGAATCGTCTCAGCCTTCACGTATGTAATCGACCCATCGACGGTCATCAGGAGCCGCCGAATGTCCGCAGCGAGCACGGGTCTGCGATCGGCGCCCCTCACAATCAGGACCGCGCCGCCAAACCCGACTTCCTGGCCGGCAGGAATGTAGTAGTGCATCACCGGGGATTCGCGTAGGCGGCTCCGGTACGCGTTGCCGGCGACGCCGACGACCCGCGCGCACGGCGGGGTGCCGTCTCCGATCAACAGACACTTCCCGATCGGATCGGCTCCCGGCCAGACGCGTGCGGCCATCAATTCGCTGACGATCGCGACCGGATCGGTCCCGGCGTGGTCGTTGGACGTGAATGCGCGGCCGCGCACGATGCGCGTGCCGACAGTCGCGAAGTACCCGCTGCTGACGGCGCTGATGCCGGGCCCGCCGCCCTTCATCACCGGCACGGTATCCGGCGCCGGCACGCGCACCGTGACGCTGAAGCGATTACCAAAAGGCAGACCGATCGCGACAGCAGCGCCTTCGACGCCCGGGAGTGCACGGACGCGCTCGAGCGTCTCGAGCAGGAACGTGCGGCGTCGCACGCGCTCAGCATCGCGCAACGGTCCGTCCGGAACGCGGAGCAGGCTCGACCGGAAAACCTCGATCACGGTCACGTGCTTCGGATCGATCCCGAGGTCGAGGGTCCGCACCTGCCAGAGGCTTCGCACGAAAAGTCCCGCGCCGATCAGCAGCAGCACCGACAACGCCGCCTGCACGATGGTGAGGCCCGTACGGAGCCGCGAACGACGGCCGCCGCCTTCACGAGCACCGGTCCGCAGAGCCTCCGTCACGGTTGCGCGCGACGAGCGGATCGCCGGCAGAAGGCCGACGAGAAGTCCGGTCGCGAGCGCGAATCCGGCCGATGCCGCCAGCACGCGCGGGTTGACGGGCGACGAAGTCCACTCGACGGCGGTGAACAATGCCTGACGTGCGAAGGCGCCCACAGCGTACGCGACCGCCAGTCCGATCGCCGCGCCGGCGAACGCCAGCACGATCGCCTCAATCAGGAGCAGCCGGACGATGCGGAGGCGTCCGGCGCCGAGCGCGGCTCGAATCGCGACTTCACGATGCCGGCGTACGCCGCGAGCCAGCATGAGGTTGGCGATGTTCGCGCACGCGATCATCAGAACGAGCGCCGCAACCCCGGTCAGCCATCGGAGGACGCGTACTTCCGTGGCTTCGGTCCCGGCGTCGTTCGCGCGCAGCGACGCGGCGCTGAGACGCGCGTCGGCGGTCGTGCGGTCCGCGCCCGGGTAGGCGCGGCGGTGCGCCGCAGTCGCGTCGAGTCCCGCCTGCTCGAACGTCACGCCCGGTTTCAGCCGGCCCACGATTTTCAGCCACTGCGCGTTGTAGGTCGTCGCCCAGTCGGGCGTGATGCGCGATGACAACACGTTGCCGGGTATCCAGACGTCGACGGATCCCCATTCCGCGCCGGTAAAGCCCGCCGGCGCGATGCCGATCACCGAAAAGGGCTCGTCGCTGAGCATCACGGTGCGCCCGAGCGCATCGCCGCTGCCGCCAAACCAGTTCGTCCACGCGGCGTGACTCAGCACGACGACCCGAACCGCGGCATTGGGTGCGTTCTCCTGATCCGTGTAGAAGCGTCCGAGCGCGGGCTGGACGCCAAGGAGCGGGAAGAAGTCCGCCGACGTATACCCGCCGCGAATCTGGCGCGCGTCGGTGCCCTGGCCGGCGACGACATCGTTGATGGCGTAGGTCGCGACCTGCTCGAACGCCGTCGCGCCGCGGCGGAGAACGTCGTACGTGACATGCCCGAAGCCGCTGGACGTGAACGCGCCCATCCCGGGCGGCTGCTCCGTGACGTAGAGGCGGACGACGCGGTCGGCGTTGCGCACGTGGGCGGGTCCACGCAGCAACAGGCGGTCGGCGATGCCGAACATCGCCGCGTTGGCGCCGATTCCCAGCGCGAGCGTCATCGCGACGAACGCGGTGAAGGCCGGTTCCCGGCGAAGCGCGCGCAGCGCGAAGCGGATGTCGCGAACGAAGGAGTCCATGGGCACCTGCCTGGGTGGCGACGAGAGACGCGCGTCGGCGCGGAGCTCGGCGCGCAGCGCGAAAGGCGTGAGGAGCGCGTCGGACACGGCGCGGACGGCCTGGCGCGGCGTCCGCGCGTCGGCGTCGAGCGCGCGGGCGGTGTCCAGCAGTTCGGCGCCGAACCGATCGCGAAAATCGCGGGGCAGCAGGGCGAACAGCAGCCGGTAGAGACGCTCGATCACGGCGATCACACGAGCCGCGGGCGCTTGCCGTCGGCGGTGAGCCGGGCCGCGCGCACGAGCCTCGCCATGCGATCGACTTCTGCGGCAAGCACGGCGCGGCCGAGCGCCGTCGGCGCGTAATACCGCCGCCGCTCATCGTCGCTCCCGGCGTCAGGAGGGCGGCCGCACTCTTCGATGAGCGAGTCCTTGAGGAGCCGGCGCAGCATTCGATAGAGCGCGCCGGTCTGCAGGACGATTTCACCTTCGGATCGCGTCTCGACGTCGCGGATGATGCCGTATCCATGGAGAGGATGCGCCGCGAGGGCCAGCAGAATGAACAGCGCGTCACGCTTGAGCGGGACGAAGTCTGCGGGATCGGCGCGTCGGCCCACGCGCAGAGCGTAGCCCAACTGCGGACATATTGTCCACAGTTGCCGGGATTGAGGCTATGAGGCTATGAGGCAGCGCCCGCGGCCCGCGCGAGGAGAGCGAGCTTGCGAGCGCCGCAGCGCGCGCGAGGCGGGGGTGGGGCCCCGCGAGCATTAAGAAAAGAAGACAGGGAGGCTGAACGCCAAAACATTGCGACGGCGTGCACAATCCCGAGATTCAAGTGCGTTTCCGAGAGCGGGCTCTTGCCTTGCTCGCTCGCCGGTTGTTCGTGCGGCTGCGTGTCTTCCCAGCTCGACGCATCCGAGAGACCGATTGGACTTTGCGACGAACAGCGGGCTGTCGTCCCGTCTTCGTCGAGACTCGAGAACGGCGGCGTTGTTTCGGTTTGGGTGGTTCGACCAACGCCGAGGGCGGCGTCGCTTTCCACGGCGGCGGACCGCTCTGTTTCTCCTGCCACCGTTCGGTCGCGGCCTGCTGCTCGGCGAACGTCTGTTTCTGGAGGTCCTGGACGATGCCCTCTCCCTGCCGCTGCCGGCCGGCGAGCTTGTAGTAGTCAGGATTCACATTGTTTTGCTTACTCATGTCTGACCAGTCGAGCAAAGCATGTGCCCTTCGCGTCCAGCCAATCCCGGCGGCAATCTCCGCACGCAGACGCGCCTCGGCGATAGACTCGAGATCAGTGGCCCTCGAGATGGTCTTTGTCGGTAACGGACCACACACCGTCGTGTCATGAAGCTGCCGCGGCTGCGCGACCGCATCGAGCCGGGTGTGCGCGTGCTGTTCGTCGGCATCAATCCCGGCATCCGGTCGGCGCTGACGGGCCATCATTTCGCGGGCTACTCGAACCGCTTCTGGAAGCTGCTGTACGACTCGCGGCTGGTGCCCGAACGCATCACCACGGTCGATGACGGACGGCTTCCGGAGTGGGGCTTCGGCATCACCAACCTCGTGCCGCGCGCGACGCCGGGCATCGACACCCTCACGCCCGGCGAGTACCTCGCCGGCATCGTCATCCTGCGCCGCAAAGTGCGCCGCTTCACACCCTCCATCGTCGCCTTCGTTGGCGTATCGCTTTTCCGCGCGATCTTCGGCGTCCGCGGATCGATCACACTCGGTCTCCAACGCGAGACATTCGAAGGCGCGGACGTGTTCGTGCTGCCCAATCCCAGCGGTCGTAATGCGAATTTCACCTACGCCGAGATGCGGCGCACGTTCCGGCGGCTGGCGCGGTACATGACGAAGGCCGCAGAAGTCCGAAACCTCGAAGCTCGAAAGCCGGAAAGCCCGAAAGCCGGAAAACTCGAAAGGCGTTGAGGCGGGGAGGCTGAAAGACGGAAGGCTGGGAAATTGCATCGCTGCAACGAGCAAGAGCTCTCACCACGAAGGGCACGAAGCACACGAAGGAAAAACTTTGAAAAGCGGAAGACCTGAAGGTCTTGAAAAGAGAAATCCTTCGTGATCTTCGTGGCCTTCGTGGTGGAAGGCTCTTGATCTTGGCAACCTCACCAACCCTGGAGTGAAGCGTCTCGTCCAACGGTCCACGGACGGAGGGCTCATGATGCTCGGCGGCCTCGCACTCGATCTTCGGTACCTGCTTCGCGTGCTCGCAAAGAGTCCGGGTTTCACAGCAGTCGCGATCCTGTCGCTGGCGATCGGCGTCGGCGCGAACACGTCGATCTTCGGCGCGGTGCGATACGCCCTCCTCGATCCGCTCCCGGTCGATTGGCCGGACGAGCTGCGGTTCGTGTACTGGACGACGCCGGCCGACTATGAATTACCTGTCGACAACGAAACCCGAGGTCTTCTAACCCCAGGTATTCAGATCGCGAATGGCGCCGGACGACACCAGGTAGATGTAGAAGTCGGTGAAGGCGACCCACACGAGGCTGAACCAGGCGAACGCCATGTGCCGCTCGTTCAGCCACGTCGAGCCCCTCCACATCGGGTATCGTGACGACACCTTGCCATTGCAAGTGAAGCAGTCGAGTCGTCCGCCGATCAGATGCCGCCACGAGTGGCAACCGAACGTATAGCCTGTGAGCAGCGCGGCGTTGATCAGCATCACGCCCGTGCCGACGCCAATCCCAAACCGGCCGCCGCGGAAAAATGCCGCGAGTCCTTCCCACCACAGGAAGAAGAGCAGGAACAGCGCGCCGTAGAGCGTGTACCGGTGCAGGTTCTGGACAATCAGCAACGCCCGCTCGCCGTGGTAATTCTGCGGACGCCCGCGAACGGCGCACGACGGCGGGGTCAGCGCGAACGCTTTGTAATAGGCGCCGCGGTAGTAGTAGCACGTGAAGCGAAACGCGATGGCGAGCCATGGCACGAAGAACGCCGGTGTCTGCGGCAGAAACGTCGGCCACCACGACGGGAACGCGCCGAACCACGCGTGATCGACAGGCACCGCGCCCGAGTAGCCGAACGCCGGTGTGAACACGGGCGGGGCGACCGTCGGGCTGATGTACGGCTCGAACCACACGTAGTGAGGATTGAACGCCCGATACGTCAGATAGCCGAAGAAGAACACGAGGCCGACGGCCGTGGCCAACGGCGCGACCCACCACTGGTCCGTCCGCTGAGTACTGGCGAAGCCGGTTTGCTGTCCGGTAATCTGAACGCTCTGCACGTGTCTTGTTCTTGCCTTTCGCCTTTGTCTTCTGCCTTTTGCCTATTATTTCACTCGTCCGACAAGCGCCAGAATCCCGGGCGCCCAGGCGATCGTCCACGCCGCGAACTGCACGAGATAATTTCGGCCGCCCGCCGGCGCGCGACCCCAGAGCAGGTTGACGACGCTGTAGAACGCAAGGCCGGCGAGGATCGATGCCAGCACGCCGCGAGTGAGCACTTCCGTCCAGCTTCGCGGAGGCCGCTGCAGCAGACGCCCTTCGCCGACCGCGAGAATCAGCCAGCAGATGATCCACGCGGCCATCATCGCGACGCTGCCGCGCGCCATCGTGTCGATGGCGTAATACGCGAGCGCGCCGCCGATGCCGGCCGCGGCGCCGATGGGAAGACCAGCCGCGATTCGTCTGGCGGATACACCGACGACACCGCCGACGGCCATCAGTAACACCGCGCCGTGGATGACGCCGGCCAGGACGCGATGCCGGACGCCGAACCCGTACCAGATGTAGTCGCCCGCCGTCGCCACGCCGGCGACGAACAAGATGCCGAGAAGAACGTTGAGCATCGATCTATCTCTCTATCGATCTATCGATCTAATGAAACCATCGAGACGGAGCGAAGACGGATCACCAGACACTGACATGATGCTCTTCAATAGATCGATAGATCGATAAACCGATCGATCGATTCCCCGTCATTCTGGCAGTTGCTCACCCTTGGGTTCCGGCAGCCAGAAGCTGAGAAGAACCCCGGCGACGTACACCAACGCACCGACGATCGCGGCGGCGGTCGCCAACTGGACGAACGGAGGGCCGGACATCATCGGCGCGAGAATCGAGACCGTCAGATAGGCGAATGACGTGCCGAGCACGCGGCCGCCGATGTTGGCGGCAAAGCCCTCGCCGGTGCCGCGAAGATGCGTTGGATACACGCGCGGCAGATAGTTGCCCCAGAAGCTGAATTGCGCCACCGTGCAGAAGCCCGCCAGGAACATTCCGAGTTTCAGGTTCGCGACGGTGCTCGTCGGCGCCATCCAGAAGACGAGCGGCACGATGATGAGCCCCGGAATCTGGAACACGCGCAACAGCGTGCGCCGGCTGACGATGGCCAGCACGAGGAACGCGAGCGCAAAACGGCCGGCGAGTCCGCCGATTTCCTGCCATCCCTGGACGCTCGCCGCGATCTGTTGTTGCGCCGTCCGCGCGACGGAGGCCACTTCGGGCAGCCCCGGCACAATGCGCGGCATCTGTTGAATCGCGCCGAACGCCGCGCCGTAGCTCATCGCGAACATCAGCGTCGTGATGATGGTCGTCTGTCGAAGCTCCGGACTGAAGATGGCCGCGAGGCTTGGCCGGCGGAGCGTGCCCGCCGTCCGCTTCTGCTGCCAGGCCGGCGATTCCGGCAGGAACGGCCGGATCAGGATGAGCGGCAGCGCCGGAATCACGCCCGACATGAGCGTGTACCGCCACGCTTCATGGGTGCCGTAGATGGCGGGGAGGGACGTGCCGTACTGCGCGCACAGCCAGTTCGCCGCGGTGACGAGAATGCCGCCGACCGACGACAGCGCCTGCGTGTAGGCGAGCACGCGCTCCCGCTGTTTGGGGTCGGAGAACAGCTCAGCGAGCCAGGCGGTCGCGGCCACGAACTCGACGCAGACGCCGATCCACGTCGTGCAGCGGAAGAACAGGAAGGCCCAGATGGTCGTGCTGAACCCGGCGGCGAACGCCGAGAACGCGTAGATGAGGATGCTCCAGACGAGTACGCGGCGGCGTCCCAGCCGGTCGGTGAGATAGCCGCCAATCAGGCCGAACGTGCCGCCCGCAATCGCCGGAATCCAGAACAGCAGCCCCGCCCATTGCGTGTAGGCGGGCGTCCCGGGCGCCGCATGCACGAGATCGCGCAGCGCCGGCCCGATGATGAGCGGCAGCATCAGGAGCTCGTAGGTGTCGAACGCGAAGCCGATCGCCGCGATGATGCAGATCAGCCACTGAGTCGAGGTGAAGCGAGGCATCGGGTGGACGCGATTATAAGAGACGGTGAGATTGGAACTCTGTCGGTTCCGGGGTTCCGGGGTTCCGAGGTTCCGAGGTTCCGGAGTTCCGAGGTTCCGGAGTTCCGAGGTTCAAGACCTATCTTCCGTTGTCTCCCTTGTGTAGATTGCGCGTATGTCACGTCAGTACACCTATCGCCGACGAGTGCAGTTCTACGAAACCGACCTCGCCGGCATCGTGCACTTCAGCTGGTATCCACGTTACATGGAGGAAGCGGAACATGCGATGTGGCGCGCCGCCGGATTGAGCATCAAACCCGCCGGAATGGATCTCGGATTTGCGCGCGTATCCGTCTCAGTCGAGTTTCACGCGCCGCTCTACTTCGAGGAGGAGTTCGACGTCCTGGTTCGGATCGAAGCATTGTCCCGGCGCAGCATTCGCTACGCGTGCACGATTACACGCGGTGACATGAAGATTGCCACTGGGACAATGGCAGCCGTGTGCGTCCAGAATCGACCGGGCGAGCCGTTCAAGGCTGTCGAGATCCCGGCGGAAATTGTCGAACGCCTGAAAAATTGACTCGCAGCCGGATCGAGAACTCCGGAACCTGGCTCTTGAGAACCCCGGAACCCCGGAACCCCGGAACCCCGGAACCCCGGAACCGACAATCGAGAGCGCCTACGCCGTAGTCATATCGATCTCCGACCGATCCGACCGTCCGTTGTACTCCTCGAGCGCCGTAAACAGCGGCTTGAGGTCGGTGAACACATTGCCGACGAGCGTGTCGACGATGAGCGGCTGCAGGTGCGGGTAGACCTGCAGGAACTCGCGGAAGCTGAACGTGAGGTCGTAGAACGCGCGCACGAGGTTCCGGAAGCTGATGACGGCGCGCCGCTGGCGCGCGTAGTACTCGTCGAAGTGCGCCGCATCGACGCGGCCGGTCGCCAGCGCGGCATGAATCGTGTCGGCCGCCATCTCGCCGCTCTTGAGGCCGAGAAAGACGCCGGTGGAGAAGAGCGGGTCGAGGAACGCGAATGCGTCGCCGACGAGACAGAATCCGTCGCCGCCGATCCGCTTCGAGTGATACGAATACTCGCCGGTGACGCGGACCGGCTCGCACTGCGTCCCGACGCTGACGTGGTCGCGAATCCACGCGCACGCCTGCAGCTCGCGATGGTAAATCGCGTCGGCGTCGCGGGTATCGCGATAGAGATAGCTCGGCTCGCCGACGACGCCGACGCTGACGATGTCGGAGTGCATCGGGATGTACCAGAACCACCCCTTCTGTGGCACGTACGCCACGGTCGTCGCGCCTTCGTCGAGGCCGGCGTCGCGCTTCGCGCCCTTGTAGTAGCTCCACACCGCGATCTTGTTGAGATCGGCGTCGCGATCCTTCCAGCCGAACTTGCGTGAGAGGAGCGAGTCGCGGCCGCTGGCATCGACGACGACGGTTGCGCGGATTTCCTGCCCTTTCGCGCTGTCCTTCTCGTCAACGCGGACGCCGACGACGCGCGGTCCGTCGAACCGGACATCGCGGACCGTCCACCCCTGGCGCACCTCGACACCCTTCCTGCGCGCGTTGTCGAGGAGCATGGCGTCGAACTCGCCGCGCCAGACCTGCCAGGTCTGCGCGCACTCGTGTTTGATCGTCTGGAAGAAATAGAACGGCTGCGACACCTTGCCCGTGATTGAAACGAACTGGACGCTGTACTTCTTCGGCGACGCGGACTTGTGCAGCCAGTCGACGACGCCCAGGCGGTTCAGCGTGAACCACGTGTACGGAATGAGCGACTCGCCGATGTGGTAGCGCGGAAACATTTCGCGCTCGAGCAGCAGCACGCGATGGCCGTATTCGGCGAGCAGCGCGCTCACCGTGGAGCCCGATGGCCCGCCACCGATGACAATGACGTCGTAGTTGGGTTCAGACATTTGGTGGATTAGGTATACCGGACGCCGACGTGCTGCGGCAGGAAGAAGCGGCTGAGAAGCATGTCGACGCGCAGCAGCCCCTCGCGGGTGAGCGCGACGCGGTCCGCGTCGTTGACGTCCAGGCAGCCGTCATCCGCAAGCGATTGCCACACGCCGGCGAATCTCGCGCGGACGTCGACGCCAAACTTGTCGCGGAAGTAGCCCGGCCGAATCGCGCCGCGCTTCAGTTGCAGCACGAGCTCGCGGATCATGCGCTCCTCAGGCGTGGGCCGGTACGCACGGCCGAGAGGGAGATCGCCGCGATCGATTGCGGCGCCGTAGGCCTCCCAGGTGTCGACGTTCTGCACGTGCACGCCGTGGACGTGCCCGAACGACGCCACGCCGAGGCCGACGAGGTCGGCGCCTTCCCACAGTCGATCGCGATAGATGAACTTCGTGCGGGCGGGATTCTTGACGGCCGTGTACGCGCTGCCGATCGTGTAGCCGGCGCGCTCGAGCGCCTCGAAAGCCTCGCGGACCCAGCGGCGCCGCGTGTCCCACGGCGCAATCTTGTCGGGAAATTGCCCCGTCCCGCGCATCATATCGGCGCTGATCGTCGTGTTGAACGGCAGCTCCATCTGATAGATGGTGACGCTGTCCGGTTCGAGCTCGAGCGTGCGCGCGACGCAGGCCCGCCAGTTCTCGTCGGTCTCGCCGAGCATGCCGGCGATCAGATCGATGTTGATCTGTGGAAATCCGATCGAGCGGGCAAACTGGTACGACCGCGCGATTTCCGGCGATCGGTGCGCGCGGCCGTTGAGCTCGAGCAGCCGATCGTCGAAGTTCTCGACCCCCAGACTGAGGCGCGTGACGCCCAGGCTGCGAATGACGGCGAGCTTGGCCTCAGTGAGGGTACCGGGCTCGCACTCGAACGTGATTTCCTCAGCAGCGTTCCACGACGCGATCGCCGACATGCGCGTGACGAGCGTGTCGAGCTGGTGCGTGGAGAGAAATGACGGTGTCCCGCCGCCAAAGTAGATGAAGTTCAACGGGCGTCCGGCGAGCGCCGGCCGTGCGCGAACCAGCTCCCATTCGGCCGCGAGCCACTGCAGATAGCGTTCAACCTGTCGCGCGTTCTTATCGGTGTACACGCGGAAATAACAAAAGTGACAGCGCTTGCGGCAGAACGGGATGTGCAGGTACAGACCGAGCGGCACGTTGTCGGGAGGCGAATTGAGAATCGTCAGCGCGTCGTGCGCGACGGCATCGCGGGTCCAGACCGAAAACGGCGGGTAATTCGCGACGAAATAGCTGCCGATTTCCGGTTCGGCAACCGCCGCGCCTTGCGAATCCGACATGCTCCTTAACTATACTTGCTCAGTCCTGCCGCCGTTTCGCGCGCGCGGGCCGCGCCGCCCGTGAGCCCCTTTTTCCCAGTCACACTTCTGATCGTCGCCATCGTCATCACCGTCGCATGGGCGGCCGGACGGCTTGCCGGACGGCTCGGCCAGCCGCCTGTCGTCGGCGAGCTTGCCGCCGGCATCGTGCTGGGGCCGTCCGTATTCGGACTCCTTGCGCCGGACGTTTCGCGATCCGTGTTTACCGCCGACGTCACACGCGCGATCTCCACGATCGCGACCGCGGCGATTCTCGTCTTCATGTTCCTGATCGGCCTCGAGCTCGACGTCGGCACGCTCCGGCGTCAGGCGCGCGGTGTCGCACGGATCGCGGCCGTGAGTCTGATTCTGCCGTTCACGCTCGGCTGTCTCCTCGCGATCTGGATCTTTCCGTTGCTCCGCGGCGAGGCGGCCACGCGGCTGACGTTCACGCTGTTTCTCGGCATCGCCCTGTCGATTACGGCGATGCCGGTCCTGATCCGCATCCTCGCCGATCTCCGGATGATCACGACGACGCTGGGCACGATGGCGATCGGCTGCGCGGCCATCGACGACGTCGTGGCCTGGACGCTGCTCGGGATCGTCGTTGGGCTGGCACGCGGCGAGCCGTCGATCGTCCGAACGCTCGGGCTGACCGCGGCATACCTGTTGGTGATGTTCTCCCTGATTCGTCCGCTCCTCAAAATGCTCGCCGGTTTTCGACACCGGCCCGGCGGAGCGGCGTTCTGGGCGGTTGCGGTAATCCTGCTTGCGGTGGTGTCGGCGGCCGTCACGGAGCGCATCGGCCTGCACGCCGTGTTCGGTGTCTTCCTGCTTGGCGCGTGCGTCCCTCGTCAGACCGACGTGCTCGCGGGTCTCGAGCGTCCGATCAGAGGACTCAGCGTCGTCCTGCTTCCGGCATTTTTTGTCCTGATCGGGCTCCGCACGGACGTTGGGTCGGCCGGCAGCGCATTCGGCTGGATGATCCTCGTGATTCTCGCGTGCGCGGTCGGCGGCAAACTGGGCGGAAGCGCCATTGCGGCGCGCACGACGGGTCTCGAGTGGCGCGACTCGCTCGTCATCGGCGCGCTGCTCAATACGCGCGGCCTGGTCGAGCTGGTGGCGCTCGACATCGGCCGGAGCCTGCTCATCCTCTCACCGCCGCTTTTCACCATGCTCGTTGTCATGACGTTTGTCACGACGCTGGCGACGGCGCCGCTCGTCCGGTGGCTCCGCCCTTCGTCCGCCGAAGCCGCTTCGGGCAGAGGCGACCGCTAACGGACAGCCGGGATTGACTAGAATCAGAAGGCACATGAAAAAAGCGGTCATTACCGTTCTCACAGCCACATCACTTCTCCTCTCGATTTCCGGCGCGCTGGCGCAGCCGGTGCGGGGCACGATTCAAGGGCTTGTCGTGGATTCCACGGGCGCCGTCGTTCGGGGCGCCCAGGTGGTCGTCACGAGCGACTCGACCGGCGCCCGGCAGTCGGTGCGCACCGACGACGGCGGCTGGTTCGTCGTGACGCCGCTCGATCCGGGCACCTACCAGGTCGAGGTCACCCAGGCCGGGTTCCGCCGGTATCTCCGCCCGATCACGCTCCAGGTGAATCAACGGCTGCGCGTCGATGCGACGCTTCAGCCGGGACCGGTGACGGAAACGGTGACGGTCTCCGCGCCTGCTGCGGTCGATCGAACGGCCACGTCGCTCGTGTCGCGCTTCGACCCCGATCGGATTGCGAACCTCCCGCTCGATGGCCGCAACTTTCTGGAACTGGCGCTGCTGACGCCGGGCGCCGCACCGAACGCCCAGGGGTCGGCCGGATCCGTGCGGGGCGACTTCTCGTTCAACGTGAACGGCGCGCGCGAGGACGCGAACGCGTTCCTCCTGGACGGCGCGTACAACTTCGATCCGAAGTTGAATACCGTCGCCGTCAGGCCGCCCGTCGACGGCATCCGCGAGTTCGAAGTCATTGGCAGCACGCCGGATGCGACATTCGGCAAGAACGCCGGCGCGCAGGTGAACGTCGTGACGCGATCGGGCGGCAATCGTCTGACGGCCACCGGATACGAGTTCTGGCGCACCGCGGCGTTCAACGCCCGCAACTACTTCGCGCCGGAAAACGAGCCGGCTCCGGAGTACCGGCGGCACCAGTACGGCGGCACGCTCGGGGGGCCGATCTCGAAGGATCGGCTGTTCTTTTTTGCCGACTACGAGGGCACGCGGCTGTCGGAGGGGATCACGCGCATCACGAACGTCCCGACGATGGCCGAACGCGAGGGCGATTTCTCGAACACCCTTTTCAGGGTGCCGTCCGTTCCCGGATTCGGCGTGACGAGCCAGATCCCGCCTTTCGTGCAGAACCCGGTCGGACGGTCGATCGCGCACCTGTATCCGGAGCCCAACCGCAACACGCCGTTCGCCAATTTCGTGTCGTCGCCCGAACAAACCGAGGACGTGGATCAATTCGACGTCCGGATGGACTATCGCAAAGAGCGCACGATCGTCACGTCGCGCTACAGCTTCTCGGATCGGCGGCTCTTCGAGCCGTTCGCCGGTCCCGGTTTCTCGGTCGTACCCGGATATGGCAACGACGCGCCGCGTCGCGCCCAGAGTTTCGTCGTGTCGGCGACGACGCAAACCGGAAGCCGGTTCCTGAACGAAGCGCGCGCCGCCTGGACGCGCGTCGCGGCGGGTGTGTTTCAGGAAGGCCAGGGCACCAGCCTCAATCAGCAGGTCGGGCTGCCCGATCTCTCCTCCGACCCCCGCGACTGGGGGCTGTCGTTGATCAATGTCGCGGGCTACTCGTCGCTCGGCCACGAATACAACAATCCGCAGGAAGGCCGGACGAATCACTGGCAACTGGCCGACACGGTCTCGTGGACGACGGGGCGGCATCTGGTCCGGTTCGGCGGAGAAGTGCGGCTGCTCAGCCAGGAGGCGTTTCGAGACGTCCAGTCGCGCGGCCTGCTGACGTTCACGAGCGCGGCGTTCACCGGGAATGCGCTCGCGGATCTGCTGCTCGGTCTGCCGACCGCGACCGTCGGTGCGACCCTCGACAATCCTCAGAATCTCCGGGCGTCGAGCTACAACGCGTTCATTCAGGACTCGCTCGAGGTCTCGCCGACGGTCACCGTCTCGGCCGGCGTCCGCTACGAGCTCAACATGCCGCCCGTGGACGCGGACAATCGCGTGAATCTGTACGATCCGTCCACCGGAACGATCGTTCCCGTCGGCCAGGGTGACATGCCGCGGGCGGGCTACCAGGCCGACAAGAACAACTTCGCGCCTCGTCTGGGCCTCGCCTGGACGGCGCGAGAGTCGACCGTCGTCCGCGGCGGCTACGGCGTTTCGTACGACCAGGCGGCGCTCGCGCCGAACGAATTCCTGTACTTCAACCCGCCGTACTTCAATCTCAACACGTACTTCACGGTCCCCGGCCTGTACCTGCTGACGCTCTCGGATCCGTTCCCGGCGCAGTTCCCGTTGCCTCTGCCTGAATCGGCGACGGCCGTCGATCGCAATCTGCGCACGGGGTACCTGCATCACTGGAACGTCAGCGTCCAGCAGCGGCTCGGGCAGCGCCGGAGCGTCGAAGTGGGTTACGTCGGCTCGCTCGGCCGGGATCTCATCGCCGGCCGCGACATCAACCAGCCGCCGCCGAGCAGCGCGCCGTTCAATCCGCGCCCGAATCCGGCCTTTGCCGACATTCTGATGATCGAATCGCGCGCGCGCTCACACTTCAACGCGCTCGAGGTCCGGCTCGATCAGCAGCTCGACCACGGCGTTTCGGCGACCGCGCAGTACACGCTCGGCAAGTCGATGGACGATGCGTCCGGATTTTTCTCGAGCGCGGGCGACGCGAACTTCCCGATGGACAGCAATCATCCAGAGCTCGAATGGGCCCGATCGAACTTCGATGTGCGCCACCGGTTCACGCTGGGCGCGTTGTGGCAGATCCCGGTGGGTCCGAATCGCCGCTGGATGCAGGACGGGTTCGGCGCGACGTGTCTGGCAACTGGGATCTCTACGCCGTCGTCACCCTTCAGAGCGGCAGGCCGTTCACGGTCGCGGTGCATCCGGACATCGACAACAGCAACACCGGCCGCGCCAGCCTTGGATTCGGCGCGAACGATCGCCCGAATCTCGCCGGCGATCCGAACGTCTCCGATCCCGGGCCCACGCGGTGGTTCAACACCGAGGCGTTCGTCCTGCCGCCGTACGGGACCTTCGGCGACGTCGGACGCAACACGCTTGACGGTCCGGGCTTCAAGAACGTCAACCTGGCGCTCACGCGCAAAGTCGCGCTCACCCGTGGCGCGCTGCAGCTGCGGCTCGAAGTGTTCAATCTCTTCAACACGACGAACTTCGATCTGCCGGATAACTTCCTCGGCTCGCCCACGTTCGGGCAGATTCTGTCCGCCGGCACGCCTCGCCGGTTTCAATTGGGAATCAAGTACCTGTACTAGACACCTGCATCGATCTATCGGTTTATCGATCTATCGATCGATTGAAACCCTTCTGGCCGCGTCCGCGGCCCGAAAAGCTCTCAATAGATCGATAGATCGATGATCCGATAGATCGATGTATTGTTCTTCTCCATGCCTTGGGTTTTGTTGGCGATTGGCGCGGCGCTGTCGTGGGGACTCTACGGCCCGGCGCTGCACGGCGGTCAGGTTCAGCTCGGCAGCCCGTTCCGCGCGCTGCTCTGTGTCGGCCTGGCCTACATGCTCATCGGCGTCGTAGTGCCTGTGGTCGCGCTGGCGTCGCAGGGCGAGCTCACGGCGCGCTGGACGATGGGTGGGTTCACCCAGGCGACGCTCGCCGGGGCGCTGGGCGCGATCGGCGCCGTGTTCATCATCTACGCGTTTCGATCCGGCGGACTGCCGACGTACGTGATGCCGCTCGTCTTCGGCGGCGCGCCCGTCGTGAACGTGCTCTTCTCGATGTATTTGCACCCGCCAAAGGTTGCGCCGAATCCGCTGCTCTGGGTGGGAATGCTGCTCGTCGCGATCGGGGCGAGTCTCGTTCTGTATTTCAAACCGCAATAGCCCTCATTTCTTTCTCTCCCCGATCACCCAGAGGTGCGCGCTCGAGCGAATGAAGAGCTGGCCCTGGGAAATCGCGACCGTGCTGAGACAGTACGGGCTGCAGCCGTCGCCGAACGTGTTCGACGCGAGGATCTCGAACTTCGGTCCGGCACGGAACACCGTCGTCGTCCCGGTCGTTTCGCCGGTGACGTAGATCTTTCCGTCGGCGAGGATCGGCGACGCGCTGTAGAAATCGTTCGGGAGCCGCTCGGGACCGTACACTGTCGTCCCCGCCTTGAGATCGAGGCAGTAGACGACACCGGTCTCGTTCACGACGTAGACGAGCTTGCCGTCGCTGACCGGACTCGGCACATCCGGACCGCGATCGAATTGCCAGGCAATGTGGGTGGCACTGACGTTGCCCGAGCCGCCCGGGCGGATCGCGGTCAGCGGATTGTTGCGGCTCGGCGAGACGATGAGCCCGCCCATGACGGTCGGCGAGGCGACGATGCGGTAGTCACCGCGATTCTCCGGGTTCAAGCCGTCGACGCGCCACAGCTCCTTGCCGGTCTCGGGGTCGTGTCCGGTCACGGCATCGCCGCCAGAAATCACGATCTCCGTCTTGCCGTCGTATTGCAGGAGCGCGGGCGTCGTGTAGGCGTCGGGCGATTCGCGCTGCGCCTTGGTCGGCCGCTGGACGTGCCAGATCGTCTTGCCGGTAGCCTTGTCGATCCGAAGCACGTAGGACGGATCGTCGGTCTTCATCCCGTGCAGCACCTGCACGAAGAGTGCGTTGCCGTGGAGCAGGGGGGACGATGCGTAGCCCCAGTTCAGGCCGAAGCGGCCGTAGTCCTTCTGGATGTCTCGCGACCAGATTTCCCTGCCGGCGAAGTCGAACGCTTTCAGGATTCCGACGCCGGTCATGACCCAGACGTGCTCGCCGTCGGTGACGGGCGAGGGCGACGACATGTTCTGCTTGCGCTCGATGTGATTGCCGCCGGCGATCGGCTGCTTCCACGCGAGCGCCTGTTTGTTGCGATCGACGGCCCAGAGCTCGAGGTCGCCGGCCGCGCTCGCCGTGGCCATGCTGAGGAAGATCAGATCGCCCCAGATGATCGGCGTCGACCCGCTGTAGGCGGGCATGGCGAGCTTCCACGCGACGTTCTCCGTCGCGCTCCATTTGATCGGCAGTCCGGTCTCCGTGCTCACGCCGTCACGCGTCGGACCGCGCCAGGCCGGCCAGTTGTCCGCCAGAAGCGACGTACTCGCCGTGAGTATGAAGAGACAGGCCGGTGGCAGCAGCTTCCGCATCAGCGATCCTTTCGTGTGACCCGTGTGATCTTATAACGGCGCCCCCACGACAGGACCAGCGCGATCATCAAACACACTCCAACGATTGGCATTGGCCAACGAGCGAACACGACTGTCGCGTTGAAGATGACGATCGCGAAAAAGATTCGCAGCGCCCATCTGACGGCACGATGTTCGGCAGGTCGATCGGCTCCGGGGCGCGACCGCCACGCGTCGGCGGCCCACACGGCGACGAAGAGATAGTTCACGAACAGTCCGCCACCCCAGCGCCATCCGTACACCGCTTCCGTGCTTCGCGCGGTCGCGTCGATCGCCGCGGTGTGGCTCCATCCATGCACGCTCGTCATCGCAATGAGGATGTGAATCACGCACAACGCGAGACCGGCGGCACCCACCGGCAGGACCCAGCGCGCCGTCGTCGCGCCATGACGGCCGTATTGCGCGGCAACGAACAGGATCAGGGCGATCCAGATGGTCGAGTACAACGCGACGGTCACGCGTCACCCGCGTTTTGGATGAGCAGCCTCTAGCGCTCGCGGAGGCATCGGTGTCATCAGGGCGCCGAGCGACGTGAGCGCCACAACGGCGGCCAGGATCCGGAACATCGCCGCGTAGCTGCCGGTGCGGTCGATGCACCAGGCGAGCAGCAGCGGCCCCAGCGCCGACGCGAGGACGGTCATCGCCTGCGCGATGCCTTGAATCCGGCCGAGATGGCGGCGCCCGAACGCGCGCGCCCAGACGCTGAAGAACAGGACCATCACGAGGCCGCCGCCGAGGCCCATGGCCGTGGCCCACAGGACGACATGCGTGAGCGTGGAGACGTGCGGGAGGACGGCAAGGCCCAGCGCGAGGATCCCGAGCGCCGCCGCGAGCAGCGATGGCAGCCGGACGCGGCGCGCGAGCCATCCGCCAAGAAAGTTGCCGGCGAGCGCAGTCATCGCGGTGACGACGAGGCTCTGGTAATACACGTCGGGGCCAAATCCGCGTTCGCGCAGAATCGACTCGTTGAAGAGACCGATCCCCGACGCGACGAGACCGTAGAGCGCGGCGCCGATCGCGAACATCCAGAACGCCGGCGCGCGAAGCGCGGTCTGCCACGAGTCGCCCTCGAGCTCGACTGTCTGCGATCCCGGCGGCGATGCCGCGCTGGGTGCCGGGTGATCGCCATCGGGCGCGAGGCCGAGTGCTTCAGGCGTCGCCCGGACCACGATGAAGGCGAGCGGCGCGAGCCCGACCACGAGCGCGACGCCAACCGAGAGCCACGCCCGACGCCAGCCCCACTGCTGAATCAGCGCACCCACGGTCGGAAAGGCCGCCATGAAACCGATGCTCATGACGATGGAATAGACGGCCATCGCCGTGTCGATGCGGCGGACGAACCACTGGCCGACCATCGCCAGGCTGACGACAGAGAGCGCGCTCTGGCCGAGCGCGCGCGTCAGCGTCGCCCAGCCGATGAGGCCGGCGACTGACGCCGTTTGACTCATCAGCGACACCACGACGCCGAGCGCGATGGCGACGATGGTCAGGACCGCGCGGCTGCCGAAGCGATCGAGCGCGCGGCCGATGCCGAGCGCGCCGGCCGTGCCGATGACGGTTGCCCAGAAATTGATCTGCGCGTACGACACGCGATCGAGGTGGAGGTCGGCGAGCAGCGGCTCCGTGATGAGCCCGAGCCCCTGCGTGCGTCCGGGGAGCGTGCCGACCATCGCCGCGGCGGCCACGAGGAGCACCCACCAGCCATAGAAAGTGCGAGTCGTGCGGACGGAGGCAGCGGCGATCGTGTCCACGCTCGAGATAGGTATGTCACACTTCCGCGCCCTGCCGTGGCCTCTGTTTTGCAGCCTCGTCCTGACAGAGACGCAACATGGACGAGTGGCTGCCAGTCGGCGCCGATACGCTGAGTGAGAACGAGAAGCGCCAGAACGTCATCCGGCTCGCGTTCGCGGACGACGAGCGGAGATATCGCGAGTTCTGCGACGTGGTTCACGCGAGCATCCCCGACGACACGACCGTCGTGCTGCGCGGCAGCGCCGTGACCGGCGAACGCTGGAGCGACCGCGCCCCATTCGACGCCGACGGTCCCGGCACGAGCGATCTGGATCTCACGCTCGTCGGCGACGAAGCGATCAAGCTCTTCAAGCTCACCGGGTTTTTCGTGCCGGGGATGCACTCACGGCCGGTGAGCGAGAAGGATCCCGACATTGCGCCGGATCTCGTGCCGCTGCGGGAGAAACTCATGGCGATGGTCGGCCGGCCGGTCAACATCCAGGCCTCGCGGGACATCGTGATGCATCTGCGCGGGGACATCCTCGGACAGCCGTACCTCGTGCTGCTCGAGAAAAAAACGGCCTCGTCTCAGTGAGGATCCTCACGTACAACATCTGCCGCGGCGGCGTGGGCCGCGAAGGCCACCTGGCCGCCGTGATCCGCGCGACCAGTGCCGATCTCGTCGTTCTGCAGGAGGCGACGAGCCAGGAAGCCGTTGCCCGGATCGCCGAAGCGGCGGGCTTCGCGCACTACGCGTCGGCCGCAGGCCGGTCGCTCGCGTTCATGAGCCGTACGCCGATCGCGCATCACGAGTGGCACAAGCCGCGCCTGTCGCGTCACGCGTTCCTCGAGATCGTGCCGACGGATGATCGGTTGCGGCTCTTCGGCGTCCACCTGAGCGCCGTGCACGCGGCCTGGACCGAACAGCGGCGTGTGTTCGAGCTGCGCGCCCTGCTGGCGTCGATCGCGCGGCATCAGCACGGGTTTCATCTGCTGCTCGGCGACTTCAACACCCTGGCGCCCGGCGAGCTGCTCGACGTGAAGCTGCTCCCGCCCCGGCTGCGTCCGTTCATCTGGCTGAGCGGCGGCCGAATCCGTTGGCGCACGATCCGGCGGATTCTGGAGAGCGGCTACGCGGACGGCTTCCGGGTGATGCACCGCGACGTCGCCGGGTTCACCTTTCCGACCTGGAATCCGAACCTGCGGCTCGACTTCGTGTTCGTCTCGTCCGGCTTCGCCGCGCGTCTGCAGTCGTGCGAGGTGGGGACGAGTGCTGAAGCGAAGCTGGCGTCGGATCACTTCCCGCTGCTGGTGGAGTTAGGTGGGCTGTGATGCGCCGACTCCTAAACGGCGGGCGGCGGCGCGAAGCCGCCGATCGGCCGTCCACAGTGTGGTGCGGGCCAGCCGGACGGACGCGAGCAGATGGACGTCAATCCAGCCAAGGCCTGATGACTGCAACCGGTTGCGCTCTACGAACGTCAGCACCTCGTCGTGTCCGGCGATGGGCACCTCCGGCAGCCGCTGCAGCAGTGCCAGGATTTCGGCTCGGTGACGCAGCCCGCCGCAGGCGAGCTCGCCGACGATGAAGGGATGGCACTCGACGTCGCCCTGGTCGAGCCGTGCGGCCAGAGTCGCGTCGTGCGCGCGGAAGTGATCGATCCAGATGGAGGTGTCGACGAGCATCAGCCCGCGCGCCGGGCCGGCCGGCGGCGTCGAATCACGCGCGCGCGCGGTTCCGTTCCGCCGAGGGCGGCCAGACGCCGCGCGCTGGCGCGCGCGATCAGCGCTTCGAGGGCGGCATGGACGACCGCCGTTTTCTCCTTGAGCCCGGTCAGCCGGCGCGCCTCGGCGATCAGGTCGTCATCGAGAATCAGCGTCGTTCGCATATGCATAAATATGCATGATTTATATGCCGCGGACAACTGCGCCGAGTCGAGCGCCGGCAAACCCGGATCAGTAGGGAACCCGGACGCCGGGATCGTCGCGCGGAAAATCCTTCGTATTGCGCGTGACGAGCAACGCCGACTCGGCACGCGCGGCCGCCCAGACGAGCGCGTCCGGCAGCCGGATGCGACGCGAACGGCGTAGATCAACAGCCTCCCGAGCGATCGCTCTGGTGATCTCGACCATTCGGAAGTCGCGCAGGAACGTGTCGATGACGTCCATCTCGGCGTCCGTGCGGCCTCCCACCAGGACTTCCATCCAGGTGACGACGCTGATCAGACGCTCGCGATAGCGATCCAATTCCGCCTTCGACGCCTCGACGCCGTTCAGATAATCGATGAGGATGTTCGTGTCGAAGAGCGCTCTCATGGCCGCCGCCGGCGCGCGCGAGTCCGGCGGGCGAGTGTCGGCGGATTCCACTCTTCACGCAGGCGGCGCTGGTACGCGAGGCCGTCGATCGGGTGGTCTCGCCAGAGGCCGAACGCCGGATCGCCGGCCGCCCGCCGCTCGTCCTCGACGTGACGGGCGATGGCGCGCCTGATCGCCTCCGCGCGGGAGATGCCCTCGCGGCGGCAGATGACGTCGAGCGCGTCGAGCTGGGCCTGCGGCAGCTCGATGATGGTCCGCATGGCGTCATCATATCACGTCATCAGATGACTCATCAGTCCGCATTCTCGACCGTCGCCTCGCCGCGGCCGGCGGGTGACGGCAGCGCGGACGGCTGCTGGACCGGACCCACCGAGTACGGACGCATCATCTCGTTGTCCTCGTGCTCCAGGATGTGGCAGTGCCAGACGTACTGCCCCTGCCGGTCGAACGTCGCCTTCACGCGAGTGATTTCGTCCGGGTACGCAATGACCGTGTCCTTGGTGCCCCGTTCCGAGGCGTCGGGTGGCCGGCCGACGCCCGCCGCATTCACGCGCTCGACGATCTCGAACTGGACGAGATGAATGTGAATGGGATGGGCATCCTCGGTGAAGTTGTGGATGTGCCATAGCTCCGTCGCGCACGGTGACGGGTTCTCCGTCACCGGGTCCATCCATCGCAGCGGCTGCCCCTCTCCCTGAGCGCCGACCGTCCCAAGGAGCGCCATGGTCGGACCAAACGGCACGGCGCTGGGATCGTGACAGGCAAGATCGAGCTTGGAAGGTTGACGTTTCCGGCGGCCGCGTCCCGGATGACCGCCGACGAGCACGGTTTCCGATTCGGCCTCGTTGAGCGACAACTCTCGACTGACCGTCGCGGCGGGCAACGGCGCTCTTGCCGGCAAGACGAGCGACGCCGGCGGCACGCTGAGATCCGCCGATCGCGCCGGCACCACCCGGAACTGCATGACGAGGCCGGTGGAATCGGGATCCGATGGATCGAAATCGACGCCCGGCACGCCGCGGCCGAACGGTTCGTCCGGTCCGAGATTCTGCAGCACGATCTCAGTGCCGACGGGAATCGCCGTGAAATCGACGATCACATCGGCGCGTTCCGCCGGGCCGATGAGTAGCTGATCGAGTCTTGCCGGCGCCGGAAGAAATCCGCCGTCGGCGCCGATTTGCCAGAAGGGCAGTCCGGCGCGCGAGAGCTTGAGGATGAGGAATCTCGAGTCGCACGCGTTCAGAAGGCGGAACCGGTAGCGGCGCTGCTCGACTTCGAGGTAGGGCCAGGTGCGGCCATTTACGACGATCATGTTGCCGAAGAACACCGGATTCCAGATCGGCGAGACGTCACTCGGCCCCGTGCACGCGGGGTCTGCGATGAACGGGATCTTCAACTGGCCTTGAGTGAGCCCTTCGAAGAAGGCGCGATTATCCGGATAGAACAGCTGGCCGTTCGCATCGAACGATCGGTCCTGGATGACGAGCGGGATCTCGTAGTAACTCCGGCCCGGCGGATCGCCTTCGGCCGGCGCGGGCCCCGGCAGCTGCGAGCCCGGCAGATCGCTCGCACCTCCGCGAAGCAGATAGAAGCCGACCGGTCCAGCGTAGACGTTGACGCGTGTCATCCCGAGCGCGTGATCGTGAAACCAGAGCGTCGTCGCCCGCTGATCGTTCTGGTAGACGGCGGATGCGCTGCCGCGCGCCCACATGCCGCCCCAGAGATTCGAAAACTTCGCGCGGAAGAACTCGTACCACGTGCCGTTCGTCGCAAATCCGCCGGGAATATTCCGCGCGTCCGGAAGAAACCACGCTTCGGGAAAGCCATTGCTCTCGTCGGAGCTGTGCGCACCGTGCACATGCGTCACGATGGGCACCGGCCCTCGGTACGGCCGCGGATCTGAGCCGTGGCCGTCGCGACCCAGGACGCCGCCTGGCGGATTCGCCCAGTGGAGCGTCTGATCCACTGGCAGCAGGTGCGGCAGGTACCGGCCCTGTTGATCGACGAGCTGATTGACCCACGTCACGCGCGTCTGACGCGCGGTTGTTGCTTCGATCGTGTGGGAGGGATAGTGAAAGGACGAGGGGTCCATGAGCGACCCGTAACTCCAGAGCGTGGTCGGCCGATGGGGCGACGGCAGCACCTGCTGATCGAACTGCCGGACCGCAATCGAATACAGATCCGTCGTCGCATTGGCTCCATCCCGGGGCATCGCGGGCGGGATCCACAACGGCGTCACGAACTTGTCAACGCCGCCCGGAGACAGCGTGCCTCCAGGAATCTGCGCGACGAGTCTCGGGGCGAGCCCCAGCCGTGGGGTGAAAAAGGCGGCGACGCCGCCGGCGGTTGCCAGTTTCAGGAACCGTCGTCGTGTTGGCACAGGGAGACTCCTGCCGACTCGCGTCCCGAACGATGGAAGTATGGGGACCCGATCGTGTCCCCGCAGCAAGCCTCGAACCAACTTGCATAGGACCCGATCGCTGGAGTCATTCAGCGGAGCGCTCGAAATTGACGAATCCGTGTGGCGACTTTGTTCTCCGGGGTGGGTGATTCTCTACTCGCTCCGCAAGGACGCTACAAGCGGCAGTCGTCTCACGCTCCTCGCCGCGACAATCGCGGCCGCAATGCCGACGAGTGCCACGAGCGCCAGCGTGACCAGCGGCAGCGC
>JBLNGH010000169.1:0-9575 GCA_050264575.1 Acidobacteriota bacterium
GTTCACCGACGTCGATCTGATCAACGGCGTGAATCACACGAGCATGGAATTCTTCAACGCCGCGAATGTCTCGCTCGGCATCTTCCTCGTGCCGACGTTCAACAACGGGCTATCGTTCCTCGGCGCGACCTTCGCTGATCCGATCTTCCGCGTGCGGCTGACGACGGGCAACCGGCCGCTCGGTCCCAACGACACCGGCGACATCGACGTGGTCGCGATGGACGACTTCATCTACAGCGAGCCGCAGTCGATCGTGCCGGAGCCGGCGTCGTTGCTGCTCCTCGGATCGGGCGTTGCCGCGCTGGCGATGTATCGCCGCCGGCGTTCACGCGCGTAGCAGCACGGCCGTCCGCGGGCCGTTACCGCGGCTTCACCGACAAACCGTCCCGAACAGTCGCGACTCGTCTCAGCTCGCCGTCCGCTTCTGCCGGACGTGCTCGCTCACTCGTGCGATCGTTCCGGCAGCATGAACTGGGATCGATTGCTGGCACACCGGACACTTGCACACCATCCACTTCGCAGCATCGGTGTGCGCGTGCTCCATCGTCAGATCGAGCGGCGCTCGGCAGGCTTGACAAACGGCAGGGATGACCGTAACCACAACACACCCCGCACTCGAGCGTTTCCGGGAGCCTGCGTGACGGTACACGCTTCTAAGAAACGCTCTAACGAGCAGCGTACCGTACTTCGCTCGAGCTGAGATGGGTTTTCACGATCGCGTGGAACCTTCTTCAGGGATCGCTCGTTAACAGGACCATGAAAATGCTCGCAACCACGCTACTTCTGGCCCTGGCGCTGCTTCCGTCGGGGACCGCGGCGCAGGCGACTGACCTCACCGGCAAGTGGAACGCCACGTTCACGATGACGAGGCCCAACGGACAGACGCAATCGATCACCTTCACATTTGATTTCACGCAGAAGGGCAAGGTCCTGAGCGGCACGATCGGCCCCGAGCCCGCGCGGCAGTGGAAGGTCGAGAAAGGTGTGGTTGACGGGGCGAAGGTCACCTTCCAGGTCCAACAGCCGGACGGCCCGCTGCGCTCGTTCGCGCTCACGCACGCGAAGGGCCGCCTTCAAGGCACTCAAAAGCTCGAATTCAACGGACAGACGGCAGAGGTCACGGTCGACGCGGAGCGCGCCAAGTAAGAGTTGGCGTAGGCGGAGCTTGCCGCGCCGAAGCCACGAGCGAAGCGGGTGCTTGGCGTAGGCGGGTGCCGGGGGTGGGACTCGAACCCACACGGGGCTTTTGGCCCCTCAGGATTTTAAGTCCTGTGCGTCTGCCAGTTTCGCCACCCCGGCCAGAGCGATCATAACAACGCCCCACTCGCCGGCCTCTTTATCCGGCGACCGCTACCCACCGAGGTGTGCGCCGTGCACGCTGTTCGTAAGCGCTTACGTACCGCGTAACACACCCGGCCCGGGCCAGGACGGACTCCGGGATTCCGGGACGGTCCCGGTCTTGCACGGCCACGACCCATGCCACAACTGGCCCGATGGATATTGGTGTTCTCATGCGTTGCTTTTTTGGGGATTCGATCGACAGAGGCATCACAGGCGCAATCAGGCAGCTCGACCACGACCGAGCAGGCGCAGGCGGCGCCTCCGCCCGCGCCGGCACAGCAGCCGACCGAGGACGATGAGCGGCAGTTGAGGCTCGTCGAACCCGACTTCGTCGTCACCAACCTGCCGACCACGCTCATCCTGCCGAAGCACACCTTGAACTTCCGGCTCACACACCGGTTTCTGCTGAACCTGCAGGCAAATTCGTTCACCGATAACCTCGAGAACCTGTTCGGACTGGACAACGGCGCCATCGTCGGCCTCGAGGTCCGGTTCGCGCCGATCCGGCACCTGCAGGCGATCGTGTATCGCAACAACCTCAGCAAGACGATCCAGTTCGCGGGACAGTACGAGTGGCTGCGGCAGGGCTCCTCGTTGCCGTTCTCGCTGTCCGGCATCGTGTCCATTGAAGGCACCAACAACTTCAAGGGCAGTGACGAGGCCGTGACCGGCGACGACCATCAGCACGACACGACGGAGGGCCATTACTCCCCTGCGTTCGGGGCAGTCGTGTCGCGCACGTTCTCGGATCGGCTGGCGACGTATGCCGTGCCGGTGTGGGTGCATCGCGTCGTTCCCCTCAACACCGTCGGTCACGAGGATGTCTTTTACCTGGGAGTCGGCGGGCGATATCGCATCTCCGCCCACGTCTACGTCGTCGGCGAGGTCTCCCCGCGGTTCTCCGGCAACATGCCGGGCGATCCGGCGTACGCGTTCGGCATCGAGCGGCGCGCGGGCGGACACATGTTTCAACTCAACTTCGGCAACTCTCTGGGCAGCACGTACGGCCAGATCGCCCAAGGCGGCTTCCCTGACACGATCTACTTGGGCTTCAACCTGGCGCGGAAGTTCTTCTAACGGTAAGCAAGTGACGGAGGTCAGATCGACATGAGAAAGCTCTACTTGGTACCACTGCTCGCGGCCTTCGTGGCCGTCGGATGCGGCGACGACAACAACCCCAACCAGCCGTCGGAGATCACACCGACGTTCCAGATGAATCTGTTGGCATCGAACGAAGTGCCGCCGATCGTCGCCCCGGATCCCGAGGCCACATGCGCTGGTACTGTGACGATCCGCTTGAACCTGACGCGCGACGCCTCGAATGCGATCACGGCGGGGACTGTTGACTTTACCGCGAACATCACCGGATGCCCGACAAGTCCCAGCACCACCATCACCGCCGCGCATATCCATGAGGGCCCGGCAGGCCAGGCGACCGGTGTCGTGATCAATACTGGTATAAACAACACCTCGGTCCCGCTCGTTAACGGCGCGGGGGGCTTTACGGCGAACGGCCGGACGCCGACGAACCAGAACGACATCGGGATCTTTCAGCGGATGCTCGACAACCCGAGCGGGTTCTACTTCAACATTCACAGCTCTGCGCACACTGGCGGCGTAATCCGCGCCCAGCTCGTGCGGACACAGTAAGAATGAAGATCATGAAGATCTTGGAGGTCATGAAGACGGGCGTGCCCGCTTCATGACCTTCATCCCTTCATGACCTTCATGAACTCGTGAATCAGTGAATCGTCGGAAGGCCCGCCGCCGGGCGCGGCTCGGCGCGGAGCACGCGTGAAATCAGTCCGTCGAGCCTGGGCTGCGGGATCGCGAACGGCCCTGCCACGGCCGCGCCCATCGGAATCTCCATCGCGAGCACGACGCCATCGCCGGCCTGCTCCACAATCCAGCTGAATCCGCGGAGCGCGACGGCACGATTGCGCGCCGACGCCGGATTCTCCACGCGATCGATCGCGCGAAGGATCTCGACGAGGACGTCGCGAACGGCCGCCTCGTTCCACGTTGCCGGCTCGCCATGCGCGACGGACACCGCCTCGGTCACCGCAAAATCGCGCCCCTTCAGGACAATTTCAACGTTGAAAGTCATATGAATCACACAGAATCGATCTATCGGTATATCGATCTCACTTGTCTTTCCACTGCGGTTGTCTCTTCTCGAGAAACGCGCGGACGCCTTCGACGGCGTCCTCGGATCGCATCAGATCCTCCAAGTATAGCTGTTCGATCTTCGGGAGATCGCGCGCGACCGCGTCACGGACCGGGACGCGCACCGCGCGCACCGCTTGTCGCAGCGCCTCGGCCGAGCGGCGCGCGAACGTGCGCGCGAACCAGTCGTCGACGACGACGCGGAGATCGGCCTCTGCGGCGACCAGCTCCACGAGGCCCACGGTCCGCCAATCGGCTGCCGGCCGCGGGTCGCCGGTGAGAATCGCGCTCGTCGCGCGCGACGCGCCCGCACGCAGCGGCAGCAGCACGCTCGCGGCGGGCGGGAAGACGCCGAGCGCGATCTCCGGCAGGCCGAACGTCGCGGTCTCCGCCGCGACGATGAAATCGCAGGCGAGCGCGAGCTCGAACCCGCCGCCGAGGCATCGCCCGCGCACCACGGCCGCCGTCGGCGCCGGGACATCCAGAAGCGCGGACAGCAGCGCGTGCGTCGCCGGCAGCACGCGTGCGATGGCATCCGGCAGGTGCTCGGGAATGCTCGCCCCGAACGAGAAGTCCGGACCCGCGCCTTCAATCGTCACGAGCCTGAGATGCGGCAGATTGGCCAGATCCTCGAGCGCCGCGTGAAGCCCGGCGACGATCTCGCCCGTCAGCAGATTGCCGGGATCGTGGCTGAACACCAGCGACGCACGCGTGCGCGATGGATTGAACGAAATGTCAACGGGCATACGTCAGAGTTTGTTGGAATACCCGCGCTTGTGTTGTCGATCGCGGCCGACTCGGACTGACGCGATGCGCGATAGATCGAACCCGCGCCGAAGGGAGCGCAAGGATTGCCGTGCCATCTTCGCCATTGCGAAGTGGCGCGTCAATCGATAGTGCGCAATCCGCGCGGACGGAGGCAGCGGGTTCGAGCGTCATGTCCGTGGAGGCCGCGAGCCGACAACACAAACCCGGCCGCTACGACGACACGATCCGGCGCGGAGCGGAGATCTCGGTCAACTGCTGCTCGAGCGCCGCCGCATCGGTCACCGGGGCCTGACAGGTGAAGTCGTCGCACACGTACGCGCTTGGCCGGCCGTCCCGCTCGGTCATCGCGCCAAGCCACGGCAGACGCCTGGAAAGCGCGTGCTGAGACGCGCCGGCCTCGACGGCCACTGTGACGGCAAACGGCAGGTACCGCCGCGCTGCCACCCGCTCGAGCGCCAAAGTACCGGCCGGGTTTCGTGGGCCGACGAAGACGATCTGGAGCTTGCTGGCGTGCCAGTAAGCTACGTTGGTCACCATGAACGGCATCACGCGAACGATGGGGCCGATCTGCGAGCCGTAGCGCTCGAGCGTACGGCGCGCGCGATCGGCGTACGCGACGTCGCCCGTCAGGTTGTCCAGGACCAGGAAATTGCGGACGGTCACCGACGCGGCGCTCGGCTCCGCGCCGTCGTAGTCCTCCTTCAGGCGAAGCAGCACGGACGAATCGCGGCCGGTCGTGCTGAACCAGCCGCCGTCGCGTTCGTCGAAGAACTGTTCCACCTGGACGCTCGTGAGCTCGAGCGCGTGCTCGAGCCACGACGCCTCCCCTGACGCCTGAAACAGCTCGAGCAGCCCCCACGTCAGGAACGCGTAGTCCTCGCAGAAGCCGTCCACGGCCGCCTCGCCGTCGCGATATCGTCGAAGCAGCCGCTTCTCGCCGGGCCGCCAGACGTGGGCGAGCAGCGCTCGCGCGGCGCCGCGCGCACTCTCGAGCCATTCACCTCGTCGCGGACTGTCGACCAGCACACGCGCGGCGCGGGCAAACGCCGCGATCATCATCCCGTTCCATGCGGTGATGACTTTGTCGTCCAAATGGGGACGCGGTCGCGCGGCTCGGGCTTTGAACAGCGTGGTCCGGACGCGGTCGAGTGCTGCTTGCACATCGGCTGCCGTCTTTCCGGTCCTCGCGGCGATGTCATCAATCGACTGCGCCACGTACGGAATGTTCTGACCCTGAAATTCCCCCTGCGGATCCGCGAGTGCGTTGCCGGCGTCTTCGATGCCGAACCGCCGCCGCGCAATCGGCGCCTCGGCTCCCAGCAGTCGATCGATGTCGCTGGCCGACCAGATATAGAAGGCACCCTCTCTCTTTTCCGGCTTTTCATGGGCCATGGGCCTTTCGCCTTGGGCCTCTGTTTCTGAATCCGCATCTTCGGCCGAATAGAACGCCCCCTCCGGCGACGTCAGATCCCGACGCACGTAGGCCAGCGTGTCCTCGGCGACGTCCGCGAAGAACGACTCGCCGCTCGTCTGCGCGCCATCGAGATAGGCGAGCACGAGCTGGGCCTGGTCGTACAGCATCTTCTCGAAGTGCGGCACCCGCCATTCGGCATCGACCGAGTAGCGATGGAACCCGCCGCCGATGTGATCGCGAATGCCGCCGAGCGCCATCGCGCGCAGCGTCTCGAGCGCCATCTCGCGCGCCCGGACGTTCCCGGTGAGCGCGTGCGCTTCCAGCAGAAAGAACAGCTCCGACGGCCGCGGAAACTTCGGCGCGCCGCCGAACCCGCCGTGCCGGTGATCGAACGTCTGCGCGAACGTGGCCACGCCGATGTCGATCGCCTCCACGCCCGCGACCGGCGATCGATCCGGGGCCGCCTCATCGGCGCCGGTCATCTCGCGCAGCCGATCGAGAATCGTGTTGGCCGACGTCACGACCTTGTCGCGCTCCTGGGTCCAGGCGCGCGCGAGTTCTTTCAGGATGTCCACGAACCCGGGCCTGCCCCACCGCGACTCGGGCGGAAAGTAGGTGCCGCCGAAAAACGGCTTCAGGTCGGGCGTCAGCCAGACGCTCATCGGCCAGCCGCCGGCGCCGGTGGTCGCCTGCACGAACATCATGTACACGCGATCGACGTCGGGTCGCTCTTCCCGATCGACTTTGATCGACACGAAATCGCGGTTGAGGACGCTCGCGACCGACGGGTTCTCGAACGACTCGTGCTCCATCACGTGACACCAGTGACACGTGGAGTATCCGATCGACAGGAAGACCGGCTTGTTCTCGTCCCTGGCTTTCGCGAACGCCTCATCGCCCCACGGAAACCAGTCGACGGGATTCTCGGCGTGCTGCAGCAGGTACGGACTTCGTTCGCGTGCAAGACGATTGGCCATTCTCACCACTATAATCCGCGCCGTGGTACCGCGATGAGCGGCCGCCTGCGCGGCAAGCGTGTAGCGATCCTGGTCGAGGAGGGTTTCGACGCGCGTGAGGTGGCCGATCCGATGGCGGCGCTGCGCGAAGAAGGCGCCGAGACGGTGCTCGTCGGCGCGAGCGCGGGCGCGTACTATCGCGATCGAAACGGCGGTCCGACGGTCACCGCCGATCTCGCGGCGTCCGCCGCGCGTGTGCACGACTTCGACGCGATCGTGATTCCAGGCGGCTTCGCGCCCGATCGCATGCGGATGCGGCACGCCATGGTCGATCTGGCCGCTGCCGCGATGGCCGCGAACAAGCCCGTCGCGGCCATCTGCCGCGGCGCGCAAGTGCTCATCTCGGCCGACGCGATCCGCGGCCGCACACTCACCTGCTGGCCGTCGATTGCCGTTGACGTGAAGAACGCCGGCGGGCTCTACGTCGATCGTCCCGTCGTGCGCGACGGCAATCTCATCACGTCGCGCAAAGCCGACGATCTCGCGGCGTTCACGACGGTATTGATCGACGCCTTGCTCGCGTTCTGACGGAGATCAGCGTCTCGTCGCCCAACTGCACGCGCCATTCTTTCAGTCTCTGTCTCTTGCCTTCTGCTGTACCGAGAGCCGGAAGGCGGTGTATTGCCGATCGCGGCCTCCGCGGACCCGCCTTCGCTGAAGCTACGGCGGGCAGGCATGACGCCTTGGCCGCCGAAGCCTTGGCGGAGGCGGCTCGAACTCGCCGCCTCCGTCCGCGCAGGATTGCGAACTGACGCTGGCCGCCTTCCGGGAGCATGCCCTGTCTTCGCGTCTTCTTGTCTCAGAGACCTTTAGCCTCTCGATCGCCTCATCGCCTCCTCGCCTCCGTGCCTCCGCGCCTCAGGTTTCTCTCACTGGCGCGGCTGGCGCCTGCTGCGGCAGCCGCTTGCGCAGCCGCGCATACGCCGCCGTCACTTCAACGCCGTACAGAGCAATGACCGCTGAGAGATACACCCACGTCAGGAACACGACGACCGTGGCAATGGTGCCATGCACGCTCAACCGCGCCACGCTGACGTACCAGGAAAACGCGGAGAAGGCCAGGCGCCAGAGCAGCCCGGCGAGAATCGCGCCGAACCAGACATCACGCAGCCGGACTTGCGCGTTCGGCACCCAGTAATAGATCAGTCCCAGCACCAGGATGAACAGCAGGGTGGGCGCGCTGCGATAGATCATGCCGGTGAACTTGTACATCACCGGATAACGTTCCACGACGCCTGCGAACCAGCTCGCTTGGACCAACTCGACCGTGCTGACGAGGAGCAGGGCGATCACCAACAGGAATCCGGCCGCCGACAGCATGATGAACGCGATCAACTTCTGTTTGAAGTAGCCGTGAGGTTTTTCGACGCCCCACGCGTGGTTCACGGCCGACGTGACCGCGCCAAAGACGCCCATCGAGGCCCAGAGCGTGAAGATCGTGCCGACAATGGTCAGCTGCAACGGCGCTGCCGCCAGCTGATCGAACCCTTTGACGATGAACTCGAAATTCGTTGGCAGCGCGCGCTGCAGGACGGGCAGGATGGAGCTCTCACCGAGTCCCACGGCGAGTTTGCTCAGAACGGACAGGACGAGCAGGAAGAACGGAAAAAAGGACAGCAGCGAGTAGTAGGCAATCGACGCCGCAAATGTCAGGTTGTCGCTGTCATAGAACTCGACCACGCCGCGGCCCGCCGATCGGTAGCCGAGGCGGAACGCGCGCCGGAGTTTGGCGATCGCGCGCCAAAGACCTCGGGAGTCGTTTTCTCCCATTGTCTCCAGAAAACGATTCCCGAGGTCCTGCGCCTCACAGATTCGACGAGTCGGTCGCCTCGCGCGGCGATCGAATGTCCGATTGGAGCTGACGCACCGATCGCCAGCTCTGCCCAGCCGCGTCGATCGTCCGCGCGGCGGCCCCGCGGGCGCGCCGGAGCTCTGCGATCAGCGCGTCCATCCGCGGCTCGAACTCGTGACGCGCGCGACGGCCGGACTCGGTGAAGAACAGATAGCCGAGGGCGGCGCCGATCAGCCCTCCCACGAGCGCACCCGTCAGAATCGCTGCTCGATCATCCATCGTCTCGCCCTCCGGACGCATCGCTCGGGTCGCCCGCGATCAATTCTACCGGAGGACCCTCATATAATCCCCGTATGTCGGACCGTGTCCTCCCGCGTCCCGATCCGCCCTCGCCGGAACCACAGGGCCGCGTCTCGCCGAGTCACGCGACATCGCCCATCCGCGCGCGCGGCGCGGCCGCTCACGACGACAGCGTGCTCTGCGATCGGTGCGGCGCCGCGATGTTCCGGATGCACGCGGTGTGGCGCTGTTCCGCATGCGGATACAAGACCGATTGCTGCGGCTGGTGACCCTCCCGTCATGGACGTGATCGCGAGCCAGATCAAAACCGACAGCAAGGAATTTGGCACCAATCGCGACCGGATGCTCGCGCTCGTCGCCGAGCTGCGCGATCGCCTGGCACGCGCCCGTGAGGGCGGCGGCGCCAAGTATCTCGAACGGCACCGGCAGCTGGGCAAACTGCCGGTCCGCGACCGGATCAATCAGCTCACCGACGCCAACACGCCGTTCCTGGAGTTGTCGGCGCTCGCCGCGACCGACATGTACGACAACGACGCGCCGGCCGCCGGCCTCGTGACGGGCATCGGCCGCGTCAGTCACCGCGAGGTCGTGATCCTCGCCAACGACGCGACGGTGAAAGGCGGCACGTACTATCCGATCACCGTCAAAAAGCACGTGCGCGCGCAGCAGATCGCGCTCGACAACCGGCTGCCCTGCGTGTACCTCGTCGACTCGGGCGGCGCGTTTCTGCCCCTTCAGGCCGAGGTGTTTCCCGACCGCGAGCACTTCGGACGCATCT
>JBLNGH010000170.1:0-10895 GCA_050264575.1 Acidobacteriota bacterium
GACGTCGAACCCGCCGCTCCGCGTACGGCGGAGCGCGAGCAGATGCGCGCCGCAGCCGAGCGCCGACCCGAGGTCACGCGCGAGCGCGCGGACGTAAAACCCGGCGCTGGCCGTCACGCGGACGTGTACCAGCTCGCGCTCGCGTCCAGTGATGTCGAGGTGATGGACGGTCACGGGGACCGGCCGCAGCTCGACTGGCGCGGCATGCCGGGCGAGATCGTACGCCTTGTGTCCGCCGAGCCGTTTGGCCGAGTGCGTCGGCGGCAGCTGGTCGAACGTGCCGCGGAAGGCGGTCGCCGCGTCGTGAATGGCGGCGTCGTCAGGCAGCTGGCCCGATGGCTCGCTCACCGGTTGCCCGTCGGCGTCGTCGGTATCGGTCGCCCACCCCAGACGGATGGTCGCCTCGTACACCTTGTCTTCCCCGGAGAGAAGCGACGCCAGGCGCGTGGCGCGGCCGCAGACGAGCGGCAGGAGACCGGTGGCGCGCGGGTCGAGCGTCCCGGTGTGGCCGATGCTGCGCTCCCGGCTCGTGCCGCGCAGCCGCGCGACGACGTCGTGCGACGTCGGACCGGAAGGCTTGTCGATGAGAAGGACTCCGTCCATGGAAATCTGAATCTCTCGGGGGGAACCTTCACACTGGGGATTTCAGTTTCTCTCCGATCGCCTCCACGAACTCACGTTTGATCTTGTCGAAATCGCCTGAGACCGTGCATCCGGCCGCGTTCTTGTGGCCGCCGCCCGACCAGCGGGCGGCCACCGCCCGGACATCGAGATCGCCCTTTGAACGGAGGCTGACGCGGTAGACGCCGGCCGACTGACGCTTGAAGAGCGCGACCGCGACGACTTCCCGCGCGCCGAGCGGCAGGTTCACGAGCCCTTCGGTGTCGTCGATCGTGGCGCCGGACGCGGCGAGCAGCGCCTCGTCGACGTGCAGGATGGCAAGCCGGTTGTCGTGATGGAGTTCCATCGCGCTCAGCATGGCGCCCGTGATGCGGACGCGGCCGACGCTGTAGCTGTCGAAGATCAGCCGCGAGAGTGCGGCGGTATTGGCGCCCGCCGCCGCGATGCGCCGGCATTTCTCGAACGTCGCCGGGGTAATCGATCCGTAGCGGAAGCTCCCGGTATCGGTGGCGATCGCCAGGTAGAGGTTCGCCGCGATCTCCGGCGTCCACACCACGCCGAGCGCGTCGATGATGTCGGCGACCATCTCGCCGCAGGCGGCCGCGGACGCATCGAACCAGTTGACGTCGCCGTACATCTCGTTGCCGAGGTGGTGGTCGACGTTGACGATGAAGTAGCGGTCGAGCCCGGCCACCTCGGGGCGCGACAACTCGCTGCACTCGAGCAGGACCACGGCGTCGGCCGGGGCCGTCGCGCGATCCGCCAGCTCGATTCGATCCGTTCCGGGAAACGCCCGGTAGGGACTGGGGACGGGATCGCGATCGATCAGCCGCACGGATTTGCCCAGCTTGTCGAGCGCGAGCGCCAGCGCCAGCTGCGATCCAATCGCATCTCCATCCGGCCTGGCGTGTGAGGTGAGAATGAACGACTGCCGCTCACGAAGCGCGGCGGCGACGACGGCGGCGGAGCTCATGCGGGTGCGGTCACTCTTCGTGTCCCTCGTGTCCTTCGTGGTTCCCGCTCTTGGCCGTGACAGGCAGGCCTGGCATCATCTCGGATCCTCGCCGGTGCCGGTCTTCGGATCGGCGGTGACAGCCTGCTCGGTGTTGGCCTGATTCTCTCTCATCTCGCGTTCCGCCTGCAGGTCGAGCAGAATGCGCTCGATCCGTTCCTGGTTTTCCACGCTCTCATCGAATTCGAAGCGCAGCTCCGGCACGCGGCGCAGCCGGATGCGGCTGCCGAGCTGGCGGCGCAGGAACGGCGTGGCGCGCTCGAGTGCTTTGCGTGTGTCGGCCCGCGCCTTCGCGTCGCCGAGCTGCGTGTAGTACACGCGCACAAGTTGAAGGTCCGGGGACACTTTCACGCGCGTGATCGTCACGAGCCCGATGCCGGGATCGTGGACCTCGCTCAGCAGCAGCGCGCTGATTTCCTGACGAACCTGTTCGCCGACGCGTTCGGGGCGTGTACCTTGGGCCATATTCAGCGAAGGAACTCCACCTGGCTCTGCGTGACGAGATCGGGCTCGAGCCGCTCGATCTCCGCCATGACCGACGAGAGCGTCTGTTCGGCGATCGTATCGGAAGAGGCCACCGTCACCACCGACAATCCGGCGCGCTGCCAGACGTCCTGATGGGCGACCTCCGCGACGGCGACATTGAACGCGCCGAGCCGATCCTTCAGCCGCCGCAGCACCATTCGCTTGTCCTTCAACGACTGCGACGACGGAAGGTAGAGCTCCAGAGAAAGCAAGGCGACTGTCAAAGAATCTGCCTTCCAGAAGTACCAGCACCGACGCTGAAGTAGGGCACTATCGATTGAGGAACGGGCAGCGACGATGAAGTACGGCGCTGGCGCTGAAGTCCGCGTCCTTCAGCGAAGCTCCCGTACTTCACCGAAGTACCCTACTTCTGCGAAGCTCGCGTACTTCACGGTTCTCTACACGGTTTGTGCGACTCTCTCGACGCTGAAGACCTCGATGACGTCGCCGACCTTGACGTCGTTGAAGCGCTCCAGCGAGATGCCGCACTCGAGCCCGGCTTTGACCTCGGACACGTCGTCCTTGAACCGCCGCAGCGACGCGAGCCGGCCCTGCCAGACCACCACGTTGTCGCGCAGCAGGCGGGCCTGCGACTCGCCGCTGCGCGTCATGCGGCCGTCCATCACGAGACAGCCCGCAACCGTGCCGACCTTCGGCGCCTTGAAGATCTGCCTGACCTCCGCGGTGCCGACGCGCGATTCCTTGATCGTCGGCTCGAGCAGCCCCGCCATCGCCTTCTTGATTTCGTCGGTGACGTTGTAGATGACCGAATGCTGCCGGATATCGACCCGTTCGCGCTCGGCGACGTCGGCGGCGTTGCGATCCGGCCGCACGTTGAACCCGATGATGATCGCGTTCGAGGCGGTCGCGAGCAGCACGTCCGACTCGTTGATCGCGCCGACACCCGTGTGAATGATGCGAATCTTGACGCGCTCGTCGCTCAGCTTCGTGAGCGTGTCGGCCAGCACTTCCGCCGATCCCTGCACGTCCGCCTTGATGATGATCGACAGTTCCTTGATGCCGCCTTCCGACATCTGCTGCTGCAGCGATTCGAGCGTCAGCCGTCCGCCCTTCACGCCGAGCGCGCGTTCCTTGGCCTGCGCCTGGCGATACGCGACGACCTGCCGAGCCTTGATCGGATCGTCGATCACCTGGAACGTGTCGCCCGGCTGCGGCAGCGCCGACAGTCCGAGCACTTCGACTGGCGTCGCCGGACCGGCCCTCTTCACCTTGCGGCCGACGTGATCGAAGAGCGCGCGCACTTTGCCGTCGACCGTGCCGGCGATGAACAGATCGCCTTCGCTGATCGTGCCGTCCTGCACCAGGACGCTGGCGACCGGGCCGCGGCCGCGATCGAGCTTGGCCTCGAGCACCGTGCCCTGGGCGCGCCGCTTCGGATTGGCCTTGAGATCGGCGAGGTCCGCCACGAGGAGCAGCATCTCCAGCAACTGGTCGAGGTTCTTGCGCTGGCGCGCCGAGACCTCGACGGTGACCGTCGTGCCGCCCCATTCTTCCGGCATCAGTCCGAGATCCGACAGCTCCCGCTTGACCCGCTCCGGATTCGCGTCCGCCTTGTCAATCTTGTTGACCGCCACGACGATCGGCACGTTGGCCGCCTTGGCGTGGTCGATTGCTTCTCTCGTCTGCGGCATGACGCCATCGTCGGCCGCGACGACGAGGACGACGATGTCCGTGACGCGGGCGCCGCGGGCGCGCATCATCGTGAACGCTTCGTGGCCGGGCGTGTCGAGGAAGACGACGCGCCGGCCGCCGCCGACGTCGACCGAATACGCGCCGATGTGCTGCGTGATGCCGCCGGCTTCGCGCTCGGCGACTTTCGTTTCACGAATCGCGTCGAGGAGCGTCGTCTTGCCGTGATCGACGTGGCCCATGACGGTGACGACGGGCGCGCGCGCCGAGAGATCCTCGGGCTTCGAGGTTTCGGTTTCGACTTCGGTCAGTTCCTCCTCGAAGCTCCGGATGAGCACTTCGGCGCCGAAATCACGCGCGACCATCTGCGCCGTGTCGGCGTCGAGCGTCGCGTTGATCGTCATCATCATCCGGCGATCGAGCAGCTTCTTGAGCACGTCCTTGGCCTTGACCTCGAGCTTGTCGGCCAGATCCTTGACCGACATGCCTTCGGCCAGGGTGATGAGCCTGGTGATCGGCGGCGGCGCCTCGGTCATGACCTGCATGGCCGGTCGATCGTCGCGACGCATCGTCTTCGGCCGTGGGCCCACCGGGCGCGGCGGACTCGGGCGCTGGCCGAAGCCTGGCGGCCGCGGGCCGCCGCCTGGCGCCGACGGACGAATCGGCTGTGACGGCAACGGCCGCGGACCGCCGAGCGGCGCGCGCGCCGACGGCGACGTGCTGGGCCGGGGCGATGCCGGGCGCGCCGTCACACCCGGCGGCGGCACCGTGCGAACGGGTGGCGGCGCCGGCGTCGGCGGGCGGATGACCGGGCGCGGCGGAAGTGGTCGCGCGGCCGGTGCTTCGCCGGTGACTGGATCTTCAATTCGCAAACGACGCGTGGGCGGCACGAGCCGGCCCGAAGGCCGTGGCGCCGGCGGAGGCGCAGGCAGCGGTGTCACGACCGGCGGGGGTGGCTCCATCACGTCGCGGGCCTCGACGACCGCCGTGGCAGTTTCGGCGTGCGCCGCGTGCGTCGTTTCCGACGCCGCGATCTCGGCCTCGGCTGCGGCAGGCGCGTGGACGGGTTCTGGCGGCTCGACGATCGGTTCTGGAACCCCAGGCGGCGGAGGCGCCGCTTCCGCCACGGCAGCCATGTCGGCACCGGCAGCGGGCGGCGGCGTCGGGGGCCGGATGCTCTTGACGAGACGCGGCAGCCGCGGCGCAACCGAAGGCTTGGGTGGCTCGGGCGCAGCCTTGCCGGCCTTTGCCGGTTTCTTCGACGCGGACGTGTCCGCGAAGAGCGGACCAGGCGGCAGGGTAATCTGCCGCTTTCTGGCATGACGCTCCACGAACTGCCTTGCGACGATCTCCTCGATGGAGCTCGACGCGCTTTTGACGTCGATGCCGGTTTCCTGCTTGAGGAGACTCATCGCCTCCTGGCTCGAGAGACCCAGCAGTTCGGCGACCTTGTAAATCCGGACTGTAGCCAAGCACGCTCCCTGAACGGAACTTAGACCTTCAAACTTCAAACTTCGAACTCAGGACATCGAACCCGGAAGTGACTCTCCCTCCTAGGACGGTTCCTCCGTTTGCGGCTTCTCCTCTGATTCGGCTTCGGCTTCCTCGGCGGTCGACTCCTCCTCGGCGCTTCCACCGTCCGCGGACGATTCCGCGGCTTGCTGCACCCGTGCGGCCGCGAGGACGGCCTCGACGGTGTCGGCGTCGAATCCCGGCAGCGCGGCGAGCGCGTCCGTGCTCGCGCCGAGCACCTTGTCGACGGTGTCGTACCCGGCCGCGCGCAGGGCCGCGACGACGTCGTCGTGAATATCCGGCAGCACGAGCGGGCGGGCGGCTTCGGTGGCGCCGCCGAACTCGAGCCCGGCGAGCTGGGCTTCGACCTCTTTCCGCTTTTCTTCCTCGCTCTTGATGTCGATCTTCCAGCCGCTCAGCTTCGCCGCCAGCCGGACATTCTGCCCTTTTTTGCCGATTGCGAGCGAGAGCTGCCGATCCTCGACGACGACTTCCATCACCCGCTGCTCATCGTCGACGATGCTGACGCGCTGGACGCGGGCCGGACTGAGGGCCTTGGTGACGAACTGCACCGGATCCTCGGACCACTCGACGATGTCGATCTTCTCGCCGCGCAGTTCGCGGATGATCGCCTGCACGCGCGTGCCGCGCATGCCGACGCAGGCGCCGACGGGATCGACGTCGCGCTCGCGCGAGAACACGGCGACCTTGGCGCGATCGCCGGCTTCCCGGACGGCGCCGCGAATCATGACCGTGCCGTCGTAGATCTCGGGTACTTCCTGCTCGAAGAGCTTGATGAGGAGCGCGGGATCCGTTCGCGACAGGATGACTTGCGGGCCTTTGGCGTTCTTGGTGACGGCCTTGATCACCGCCCGCACGCGATCGCCGATCGCGTAGTTTTCCGCGCGCGACTGCTCCTTGCGCGGGACCTGCGCTTCGACGCGCCCGATCTCCGCGATGATGTCGCCGCTCTCGAAGCGCTTGACGGTCGCGTTGACGACCTCGCCGATTCGCTGACTGAACTCGGCGTGGATTTTCTCGCGCTCCGCTTCGCGGACGCGCTGGGCGATGACCTGCTTCGCGGTCTGCGCGGCGATTCGGCCGAGCTTCTCGGTTTCCTTCGGAAACTCGATCTCCATCCCGACTTCGGCTTCGTCGCCGTAGAGCTGCTGCGCCTCTTCGAGCGAGATCTCACGGCCTGGATTGGCGACCTCGAGCACGATGAGCCGGACGGCGTACAGATCGACTTGCCCGGTCTCCAGGTTGAATCGGGTGCGCAGATCCTCGTCGCCTTTGAAGACCTTGCGCGACGCCGCCAGGTAGGCGTCTTCGATCGCGGTGATGACGATGGTCGGGTCAATCCCCTTGTCCTTCGCCACGACGTCGATCATTTGCTGCAGTTCAGTAGCCATAAGTAATCAAGTCAAAGTCAAAAGGCACAAGGCACAAACTCGTGAACCAGCGGTCTTGGGTTCTTGCTTCTCCCTTTTGCCTTTCGTCAGAACTCAACCTCCAACCGTGCCCGGCTGATGAGGCCGAGCGGTACCCGATGAACGCGGCGCCCCTCGGTGAGCAGCACCATCTCGCCGTCCAAACCGGACAAGCGGCCCGCGAAGTGCGACTGACCGCTGACAGGCTCCGTCGTCACGATCTTCGCCAGCCGGCCGGTGAACCGCCGATAGTCGGCCGCGCCCCGCAGCGGCCGATCGAGTCCCGGCGACGACACCTCGAGGGTGTACTTTCGATCCTGATCGCCAACCAGCTCGGGCTCCACGTCGAGCAACGCGCTCAAGTCCTCGCTGACGCGCTTGCAGTCGTCGATGGATACGGGCTCCTCGACTGGCGGTGAGCCCGGCGGATCCTCCGGACGCTGCGTGCGCGGTTGACGATCGAGAATGACTCTCAAGACCCAGCCGATCGACTCGCGGCGGAACTGCAGGTCGAACAGCTCGAGCCCGTAACCGGCCGCGATTCGCGTCACGGCCGCTCCCAGCCGGTCTGGAATCACCGAAAAAGGGCCCTAAAAAAACAAAGAGTGGGCACGGGCCCACTACCAAAGCCTTTCCCGCTAAGACCACCCAAAAGTATATCAAAACGGCTTGCGCCGTGGGGCTCGAGGCCCGGGGCTTATTCGATCGTCGCAATCACGTCGTACCCGCGCGCGCCGGTGACGCGGGCGGCGACGAGGTCGCCGGGCTTCAGGGTCGAGGGATCGATGCCGTCGAAATAGACGATCGAGTCGATGTCGGGCGCCTGGCCTTCGAGCCTGCCGGTCAGCACCAGCTCGGATTCGGGCGAAGGGCCGTCGACGATGACGCGGCACGGTTCGCCGATTCGCGCTGTCTGCCGCCGCGCCACGATTCGCTTCTGCAGCTGCAGCAACCGGTTGCGCCGGGCGGTCTTCGTCTTCACCGGCACATCGTCCTGGAATCGGTAGGCCCGGGTGCCTTCCTCGTGCGAGTACGTGAAGACGCCCACGTGGTCGAATTCGATCTCGCGCACGAAGTCGCACAGCTCGGCGAAGTCCTGTTCGGTCTCGCCCGGAAAGCCGACGATGAACGTCGTGCGCAGCGTGACACCGGGCACGCGCGCGCGAATCCGCGCCAGGAGACGTCGGTACGCGTCGCCGTTGCCCGGGCGCCGCATCCGGCGCAGCACGTCGGCCGACGCATGCTGCAGCGGGAGGTCGATGTACTTGCAGATCTTGTCGCACTCGGCCATCGCGTCGAGTACGTCATCGGTGATGGTCGTCGGATAGAGATAGAGCAGCCGGATCCACTCCAGTCCGGGGATTTCGTTCAGCCTCCGCAGCAGCCGCGCGAGGCCGCCACGCGCGCCGCGATCGATGCCGAAGAACGTCGTGTCCTGCGAGATCAGCAAGAGCTCCCGCACGCCGCGCGCCGCGAGCGACGCCGCCTCTTCGAGGATCGACGCCTCGTCGCGGCTCCGGTAGTGCCCGCGCAGCGTTGGGATGATGCAGAAGGCGCAGGTGTAATCGCAGCCTTCCGCGACCTTGACGTACGCGTAATGACGCGGCGTCGTCAGAAGGCGGGGTGTCGAAGCGTCATAAAGATATGTCGGTTCCGAGGTTCCGGGGCTCCGGGGTTCCGCCCTTCGACTGTCGCTCAGGGCGCCCCGAGCAGAGTCGACGGGCGAGGTTCCGAGGTTCCAAGGATCCAGGTCGCGCGAGCGGAATAACTTCACCGGCATTGCGCCAGAGGTCCCTCCGTCGATCGCCCGCGTGATTTCCGGGACTTCGCCAGTCCCCAGCACGACGTCGATTTCGGGAATCTCGGCCTGCAGGCGTTCCCGGTACCGCTCGCCCAGGCAGCCGGTGACGATGAGCTTCTTGCAGGATCCGCTGCGCTTCAGTTCCGCCATCTCGAGGATGGCGTCGATCGATTCTTCCTTCGCCGTGTCGATGAACGCGCACGTGTTCACGACGACGACGTCGGCCGAGGCGGCGTCGGATGTGATTTCGTGCCCCGCCTCGCGCGCGAGGCCGAGCATCACCTCGCCGTCGACGAGATTCTTGGGACAACCTAACGAGATAAAACCGAGTTTCATCTGAAATCTGCAATCGGCAAATCTTCAATCTGATCGGGTCATCTGTAACCTGGCAATCTAGAATCTATCTGAACTCTGCAGTCTATCTGGAATCTTCAATCTTCGATCTTGAATCGAGGCTGCGAGATTCCCCGTAGATTCCAGATTCCAGATTTTCCGATAGATTTCCGATTCCCCGATAGATTTCGGTTTCCCGGATTCTCCGATTCTCCGACCAGATTGCAGATCGTGCAGATTCCACATTTCAGATGCCAGCGACAATCACGGGTACAGACGATAGAGCATTCTCGGGTATGGAATGGTTTCGCGGAGGTGTTCGAGGCCGCAAATCCAGGCGACGACGCGCTCGATTCCCATGCCGAAGCCGGAATGCGGCACGGTCCCGAATCGCCGCAGATCGAGATACCACTCGAACGCCTCGCGCGGGAGCTGGTGCTCGTCGATGCGCTTGAGCAGCAGGTCGTAGTCCTCGAGCCGCTGACCGCCGCCGATGATTTCGCCGTAGCCCTCCGGCGCCAGGAAGTCGACCGACAGCGACACTTCCGGGCGATCCGGGTGCGGCTTCATGTAAAAGGCCTTGATTGCCGACGGATAGCCGGTCACGGCGACGGGGCGGTCGAACGCCTCGGACAGCGCCGTCTCGTCGGGGCTGCCGAAGTCCCCGCCCCATTCGAATGGCAGCCCTTTCTCCTTCAGCATCTTTGCCGCCTCGTCGTACGTGATTCGTGGAAACGGGCGCTGCACCGACTCGAGCTTCTTCGTGTCGCGCTCGAGCGCCTTCAGCTCGCGTGGCCGCTTGTCCAGCACGCGCGCCACGACCTCGACCACGAGCCCTTCGCCGAGCTCGATGATGTCGTCGAGCGACGCGTACGCCACTTCCGGCTCGACCATCCAGAATTCGGTGAGATGCCGCCGCGTTTTCGATTTCTCCGCCCGGAACGTCGGGCCGAAGCAGTACACGCGTCCGAGCGCCATCGCGTTCGCTTCGTTGTACAGCTGGCCGCTCTGCGTGAGGTACGCCGTGGTGTCGTCGAAGTACTGCACCGGAAACAGCGTCGTCGTTCCCTCGCACGCGGACGGCGTGAAGATCGGCGTGTCGGCGAGGACGAATCCGCGGCTGTTGAAGTAGTCCCGCACCGCGTCGATGACCTCGTGCCTGATGCGCAGAATCGCCTGCTGACGGGCCGATCGAATCCAAAGGTGGCGGCGATCCATCAGGTAATCGACGCCGTGCTCCTTGGGCGTGATCGGGTAATCCTGCGCCGTGCTCACGACCTCCAGACCGGACGCGTCGATCTCGAAGCCGCCGGGCGCGCGCGTGTCGGCGCGGACGGCGCCGTGGACGACGATGGCGCTCTCCTGGGGAAGATGATCGGCCTGCTGAAACACCGCATCACCGACGGCCGCCTTGGACAGCACGGCCTGGATGAAGCCCGACCCGTCGCGTACCTGCAGAAAATGAATTTTGCCGCTGGACCGGCGATTGGCCAGCCAGCCCTTGATGGTGACGGCCTGACCGGCATGCTTGGGAATGTCTTCGATATAAACGTGCATAGGAGTCTGAAACGGTGTCGGTTCCGGAGTTCCGAAGTTCCGAAGTTCCGGGGTTCTCAAGATCCAGGTTCCGAGGTTCGCGCCCTTGGAACTCCGGAACCCCGGAACCCCGGGAACCGACAGGCTTTTGTCAGTCGAATTCACTGCCCGAAATTCAGGGGCATCAACAAGTCATCAAGTATCCCCTGAAGACGGCGTCGCGCGCCAACGGTCCGCGTCAGGACCGCCGCTGCATCGCCGTGATCGGCAACCTCGAACATGAGCGGCCCGCCATAGCCGACCTTTTGCATGGCCATCAGCGTGGCGCTCCAGTCGATCGTGCCGGCGAACGGCACGAGATGGTCGTCACTCCGGCCGTTGTTGTCGTGGACGTGCGTCGCAATCACGTGGCCAGAGAGCAGCTCGGCTGCTTCAGCCGTCCCGGACATCATGTGCGCGTGCCCGAAGTCGAGGC
>JBLNGH010000171.1:0-4712 GCA_050264575.1 Acidobacteriota bacterium
TGTAGTCGCGCGCGATCATGCGAGGCCCGACGGCTTTAACCAACGGGCTCCCCGGCGCGCCGGTCGCGAGCACGGAAAGCGCCGTGTCCCGGTCGAGACCGACCGCTTCGATCAGCGCGACGCCTTCCGCGAGCGCCGCGGCCTGGATACCGCACACGAAGTTGTTGATCAACTTCATGCGCGCGCCGGCGCCCGTCGGGCCGAGGTGCAGCGTCTCGCGACCCATGACCGAGAACAGCGGCCGCGCACGCTCGAGCGCGTCCGCGGCGCCGCCGACGAGGAATCGCAGCTCTCCACTCGCGGCCTGTGTCTTGCTTCCCGTCACTGGCGCATCGAGGAGCGCGCAGCCGGCCGCGGCCGCCGCGCGCGCGAGCTCTTCGCACCACGCAGGCGACACTGTGCTCGATTCGATGCAGAGCGTTCCCGCCGCCGCGCCCGCGAGCGCGCCGTCCGGCCCGAGCCACACCGCCCGCGAGGCGACGTCGTCGGCCAGCATCGACACGATCGCGTCGGCGCCCGCCGCGGCCTCTCGCGGCGACGCAGCCAGCCGCCCTCCTTGCGCGATTAAGGGCGCCGCGCGCTCGCGAGTCCGGTTCCAGACGACCAGCCGCGATCCGCTCTGCAGCAGCCGCGACGCCATGCCGCTGCCCATTACGCCAAGCCCGAAAAATGCGACAGTCATGATTTCGCGTTCATGGTATTACATGCCGTCCGGGGCCGGCCCCGACGACGATGCAGCGGTGGCGCATAGCGCTTCTCGTGTCCGTGGCGATTGCGATCAGCTATCTCGATCGCCAGTCGCTGCCGGTCGCCGTCGCCGCGATTCAGCGCGACATCCCGCTCACGAATTTTCAGTTCGGCGCGCTCGCGTCGATCTTTCTCCTGGCCTACGCGCTGATGTACGCCGGTGGCGGCGCGCTGATCGATCGCCTGGGCACGCGACGCGGGTTTTTCGTGATCATGGTCTTCTGGTCGCTGGCCTGCGCGAGCCACAGTTTCGCCACCGGCTTCTGGATGCTCGCCGCGAGCCGGTTCCTGCTCGGCGCCGGCGAGGGCGGCGGCTTTCCCGCGGCGACGAAAGTCGTCGCCGAACGCTTTCGCGTCGCCGATCGCTCGACGGCCATGGGCATCATCAACGCCGGAACCGCGGTGGGTGCCGTCGTCGCGCCGCCCGGGATTGCGCTGATCCTTTCGTACGGATCCTGGCGATGGGTGTTCGTCGCCTGTGGCGCGCTCGGCCTGCTCTGGACGATCTGGTGGCTGCGAGAGTACCGAGGGCAACCAGCGTCGGTGGACGGCCGACAGGGTTCTGGACCTGACGGCGGACCGACGACGTCGCTGTCATGGCCGCAGCTCCTGACCTTCCGGCAAGTGTGGGGCCTCGTCGGCGCGAAGTTTCTGACCGACGCCGCGTGGTTCTTCTACATCGCCTGGCTGCCGAAATATCTCTACGACGCGCGCGGGTTCGACGTGAAGCAGGTCGGTTATTACGCGTGGGTGCCGTTTGCGGCGTCGGGCATCGGCAGCGTGCTGGGCGGCTGGTTCTCCAGCCGCCTGCTCGCGAGCGGCCGATCGGTCGATTTCTCCAGAAAGCTCGCGCTCGGCCTGAGCGCTGTGCTCATGCCGGTGATCATCCTCGTGACACGCGTCCCCGTCGAATGGGCGATTGTGCTGTTCAGCATCGCGTTCTTCGGACAGCAGTCCTGGTCCACGCTCGTGATGATCGTGCCGACCGATCTCTTCGAGCGCCGGATTGTCGCGTCCGTGGCCGGACTCGTCGGCTTCGGCGGCGCGATGGGGGGACTCACGATGAACCTGATCGCGGGCCAACTGCTCGACGCCGGGTTCGGGTATCAGACGGTGTTTTCGATCGTCGGCACGTTGCACGTGACGGCGTTCGTCGTCATTCTGCTCACGATTCGACGAATCGAGCCGCTTGCCGGCGCAGGTCTTTCGACAGCCGCGGTCGCCGTGTCCGCCGCAGGCTTGGCGAAAGCGGAATCGCACAGGAGCCCATGAAAATCACCGAAGTCCGCACGCGCGTCGTCGAGTGGCACGGCCCGACCGTGCCGCCGCAGCCGCACTTCTGCACGAATCCCATGGACCTGCTCGCGCTTGAAGCCGACGCGATGGCCGGCTTTCGCTTCCACGGCTGGCTGATCGTCGAGGTCGCGACCGACGCCGGGCACGTCGGAATCGGCAACGCGGCGCTGGCGCCGAGATTGACCAAGCAAACGATCGATCTCTACCTGAAGCCACTCTTGATTGGCGCCGATCCCTTCGACGTCGAGTATCTCTGGCAGCACATGTACCGGAAGACGATGGCGTTCGGCAGGAAGGGCGTGGGAATGACCGCGATCAGCGCGGTGGATATTGCGCTGTGGGACATTCTCGGCAAGGCGACGGGACAGCCCGTGTTCCGGCTGCTCGGCGGCCGGACGAAGCGAACGATTCCCGTCTACGCGAGCCGGCTCTACAGTCAGCCGCTCGACAGCCTCTCGGCTGAAGCGAAGAAGTACAAGGATGAAGGGTACCGTGCCATGAAGCTGCGCTTCGGATGGGGGCCGGCCGACGGCGCCGCGGGCATGCAGAAGAACGTCGATCTGGTGCGCACCGTTCGACAGGTTGTCGGTGACGGCGTCGACATCATGGCCGACGCCTACATGGGGTGGAATCTCGATTACGCGCGACGGATGGTGCCGCTGCTCGAGCCGTTCAATCTCCGATGGCTCGAGGAACCCGTGATTCCAGACGATCTCCAGGGCTATGTCGCGCTGAAATCCCTCGGGCAGATTCCGATTGCCGGCGGCGAGCACGGATTCACGCAGTACGAGTTCCGCGATCTGCTGGAAGCGCGCGCCGTCGACTACATTCAGTTCGACACGAATCGTGTCGGCGGCATCACGCAGGCGCGAAAGATCTCGGCGATGGCCGAGTCGTTTGCCGTGCCGGTCGTTCCTCACGCCGGCCAGATGCACAACTATCACATCGTCATGGCGAGCCTGAATTCGCCGATGGCCGAGTACTTCCCGCGCGTGGACGTCGAGGTCGGCAACGAGCTGTTCTGGTACATCTTCGACGGTGAGCCGGTCGCGAAGAACGGCACCATCGACCTGCGCGACGACGTGCCGGGTCTGGGTGTGACGATCAACGAAGGGGCACTCAGAAAGTTCACCGTGATTGAGTAGGGAGCTACAATCCGTCAACACCTCGGAGCCAATTCATGAAAACCGTGAGGATCGCGATTGGCGCCATTGTCGCTGCCGGGCTGGCCGCGATGGTCGGGACGTCGTTTGTGCGCGCGCAGGAGGCTGCGGCGCTGCAGCAGAAAGATCCGCCGCCCGACGGGGTGTGGATCTCGTCGCTTGACCTGAGCAAGGTCGCGCTGCGGCCACCCGGACGCGGCCGCGGGGCCGGGGGAGGCGGTCAACCAGCAGCCCCACCACCGCCACCGACCTACTCGCTTGGCGGAGTGATCTATCCCAATGCAGTCCCGCTCGTGTCGGATCGCGACATGGCGATCGATCTGAAAGGCCAGGCGCTTCGATTCGCGTCGATGGTCGGGATCGACGACAGCGTCGGTGCCGGACGCGGAAGCGTGATTTTCGGCGTCTGGGTGGACGGGAAGAAAGTCGGCGACTCCGGCGTCATGAAGGGCGGCGACGTGCCGAAACTCATGTCCGCCGATCTCAAAGGCGCGCGCCGGCTCGTGCTCGCCGTGATCGACGGCAATGACGGTACGGCCGGCGACAGCGCGAACTGGGGCGGCGCGCTCATCACGATGGCGGCCGGCACACAGGAGCGACCGGCGGTCGTGACTCCTCCCGTCGGTCCACCGCCGCCCATCGCGTCGAGCCGCTCGCCGGTACCGCTGCTCAATTACCCGCGGATCACCGGCGCGACGCCGGGAAAGCCGTTCATGTTCATGATCCCGGCGTCCGGCGACGAGCCGCTGACGTTCGCGGCAAAGAACCTGCCGGCTGGTCTCACGCTGGACGCGAAGACCGGTCTCATCAGCGGCGCACTCAAAGCCGCGGGCCGCACCGTCGTCACGATCACTGTGACCAACCCAAAGGGGAAGACGACCGGCGACATCACGATCGTCGGCGGCGACGACGCGCTCGCGCTGACGCCGCCGCTCGGATGGAACTCGTGGAACGCGTGGGGCAACACCGTGACTGCCGAACGCGTTCGCCTGTCGGCCGACGGCATGGTGACGAGCGGTCTCCGTCGCCAGGGCTACGCCTACGTCAACGTCGACGACGTGTGGGAGGGGGGCACGCGACAGAATCCGGAGACGGGGCGCGATCCGAACGGCGAGGTCACGACGAACGCGAACTTTCCCGACATGAAGGCGCTCGTCGATCACATCCACTCGCTCGGGCTCAAGGCGGGCATCTACTCCTCGCCGGGTCCGACGACGTGCCAGGGACTCGTCGCCAGCTACCAGCACGAGGAGCAGGATGCCCGCACGTTCGCACGGTGGGGCTTCGACTATCTGAAGTACGACTGGTGCTCCTACAGCCGCATCGCGCCGAACCCGACGGTCGAGGATCGCAAGAAGCCGTACCGCATGATGGGCGACATCCTGAAGAAGCTCGATCGCGACGTCGTCTTCAGCATCTGCCAGTACGGCGCGGGCAGCGTGTGGGAATGGGGCCAGGAAGTCGGCGGGCATCTCTGGCGCATGACGGGCGACATTCGGGACAACT
>JBLNGH010000172.1:0-6563 GCA_050264575.1 Acidobacteriota bacterium
CACCTGATCGCAGCAGAATCCGCCGGCCGCTGACGGGAACGTCGTGAACGGATCGACGTGCGTCCAGGCGGCACCGGCGTTCACCGATCGGCTCGCGTACCAGTTGCCGGACAGGAAGACCTGATTGCCCGAAGCCGCCAGCGACGGTTCGCCGACCGTCGAGGTGTCTTGACTGGTGGCGGCGTCGGGCAGGCCGACGTTGCGAAACAGACGAAGGTCATTGGCAGCCATCAGCGTCTCCTCCTGCTGCGCGTCGACGATTTCCTGGTCCGGCGTGTCGTGCGGCGTGCAGACCGTTTCGCCTTCTTGCGCCGGGTTCTCCGCCCGGGTTCGCGCCGCTCCGCTGTGCGGGTGGGAGCCGGATCGGTCGGCTCGGCCTGTGCCGCTCGCACGGAGCGGCGACGGGCCGCGCCCAGGTCAGGTTCTTCGAGCGGCGGGCCCGCCGGTTTGCGCGGTCCCACCATCTGCTGGTCTCTCAGGTCGAGATCCGGTTTGGGCGCCGGCCGCAATGCAGCGCGCGTGAGCGACTCGAGTCGCGTCACCGTGCCCGCTTTGCTTTCCGTCGCGCGTTGTTTGCCATCCGGTTTGCGTGGTTCATCCGCCATGACGTGCTCCCTCTCAACGGCCGCGACAGCGCGAGCCGGCAGTCTGCGTCAGCACTCCAGTCAGAGTAGAGCAGCCCGCGCGCGAATTTCCATCTTGAATCGTTGCCGAGGTTTGCGTGTGACGGCTGACGTTTGGCCGCGGAATACGAGGCGGTCCCTCGGCCGCGAGGCAAGCCCGGCTGACGAAAGAGTCCGCTCGTGTCATGTTCTGTCGTTCAATGCACTCTCGCCTGGCCATGCGCTCAGTTGTTGTAGATTCTGCGTGTGTGGCGCGGCGCCGCCATCGCCGTCGGCGTGACAACCATCGTCACGCTCATCGTGGCCTGGCCCGTCGTCAGGTCGCCCGCCGAGATGATCTTCGGACGCGAGATCGTCGGACGGCATCACGATGCGTACACCGTGATGCTGCAGATAGGCGCGGCCGGAACCTCCGGAACGTACGCGCAGCCGGTGACGGATCGATTGGGATGGTTGTTTGCGCGGGCGATGAACCCCGTGTCCGCGTACAACCTGCTGGTGCTCCTGAGCTTTCCGCTGACGGCCGGCGCGACCTACGTGCTCGCGCGACGTCTGATCGATTCGCACACGGCAGCGCTGATTGCCGCGCTCGCGTTCACGTTCGCGCCGGTGCGGCTGGCACACGCGGCCTACCATCCCCACATCGTGCAGACCCAGTGGCTGGTGCTGTATCTGCTGTCGCTTTTCGCGCTCGTGGACGCACCATCCTGGTTCAGAGCCGCCGCGGTGACGGTCGCGTTCGCTGCCATGGTGCTGTCGAACTACTACGCCGGCCTCATCGGTGCCGTCGTCACCCCAATCGCCCTCGTGGCGTATTGGGCGAGCCGGCCGCCAGGCGTGCGGACGTTCCGATCGCTGGCGATCGCGATGGCTACGGTGACGGGCGTCGCGGCAGCCGGAATCACGGCCATCGCCGCCAGCCGCCCGGATGTGTTCACTCAGCGGTCGTTGTTCGCGTTCGACATCAGCGACATTCCACGCTTCAGCGCGCGATGGTGGGCGTATCTCACGCCGCCCGTGGATCACCCCTTTCTCGGCGCGTGGGCTGCGAACCTGTTCAGCAGAAATGGCGAAACGATCTCGCTCGTCGAACAGCAAGTGTTCGTGAGCTATGCGCTGATCGTGCTGGCGGCACTTGCGGCAGTGACAGCGGCGAGACAGTGGCGAAGCGACCCGAAGTGGCGGCCGATTCTTTCGATCCTTGCGATTGGCGCCGCTGCCGCAATCGTGTCGGCTGGACCGATTTCGGGCTCGTGCGCCGGTGGGTCCTGGGCTCCGGCCTGTCTGATCTATGCCGCCGCGCCGATGTTTCGATCGTATGCGCGGTTTGCCATCGTCGTGCAGCTCGCCGTGGCTGTCGCGGCAGGTGCAGGTGCCGCAATGCTGGCACGGCAGTCACGAGCCGGCCTGATGCTCGCGACGGGCTTGTTGACCGTTGCAGCCATCGACTACCTGCCAGTGCCCTGGCGCGCCCACGACGTCCTCCCGACCGCAGGCCATCGATGGCTCGCCCGACAGCCGCATGCGGATCGCATCTTCGACTGCACGCAGGGCGACGCTGCGCAGGCCGCCGTGCCATCGCTGATGAACCGGAGTGTGTCGTTCCTGTCGAGCAGTATCCCGACGTGCGCCGATCCTCAGATCGGCGTCAAGCTGGTGACCCTGCGATACACGCACATGGTGGTTCGACTGGGTCCGCGCGACTCTCAGCCTGTGGAACCAGCGGAATGTCTTGCGATCGCGGCTCGATTTCCCGATTCAGCCGTGTATTCCGTTGCGCAGGTGCCTCCGCCCGTGCTGAGTACCGCCGCGTCCGGCTTCTTCGAGTACGAGCACGTGGATGGCGACTGGTGGCGCTGGATGGGACAGGATGGGACGTGGACGGTGCGAAATACGACGACGGAGTCGCGAACCGTCCTGCTCCTCGTCCGATTGGCGTCGGCTGGCGAGCCGCGGACGCTCACGCTGACCCTCGATGACCAGCCGCCCCGGCATTTGGAGGTCTCCACCAGCGCTCATGAGTCGATCGTCGGTCCGTGGACTCTTGCTCCGGGCGATCACACGCTGACGCTCACCGCCAGCGGCACGCCTCTACGGCCATCCGACGATGGACGTTCGTCGGATACCCGCCGGCTGACCGTGATGTTCAAATCAGAGCGGTGGATTGACGTGGGCGGCCGCTGAGAACGGCTCTAGACTCTTCACCACCATGGCGACCAGCGTGCAGTCTGGATCTCGAGCCGGCGATACGGCGCCGATCCGGACGTTTCTGACGAGGGCGGTCCTGTGGAACGTCGCGCTCTTCGGCATGCTGCAGTTGCCCTGGATTGGCGACCCCATCGTCGGCGCCGCGATCAGGTTTCAGACGTCCCTGATCTCCTGGTACGGCGCCCGCCCGCACCCGGGCATTGTCGTCACATCGAGCTGCAGCGGCATTGATGTGGTGGCGCTCTGTCTCGGGATCGTGTTGTCGTATCCCGCGGCATGGCGCCGGAGAATTTCCGGCGCGCTGATGGGCGTCGCGACCATTATCGGACTGAACGCAGTTCGGATCGCCACGCTGTACACAGTTGCCGACGCGCCGGGTACGCTGCGCGTGCTTCACGTGTACGTGTGGCCGATCGCGCTGACCTTCGTCACCGTCGCGTACGTGTGGCTCTGGATTCACTGGAGCAGCCGCCGTCGCGTCGCACCCTCCCACGCATGGGCGCGATTCTTCAAATACTCGGCAGCCGGTCTCGTTGCGTACGCGGTCATCGTTCCGTGGGCGTTCTCGAGCGCGGGCCTGCAGATGGCAGGTGGATGGACGGTCGCGGCCGGGGTCGCGGTCCTGACCTCGTTGGGCGCTGACGTCCACAGCGCCGGGAACGTGCTGATGACCGGCCGGGGCGCCTTCCAGGTGACGAACGAGTGTCTGTTTACACCGATGGTGCCCTTGTATCTGTCTGCAGTTTTCGCGATGCCGTTGTCGCGTGTCCACCGCGGCGCATGGGCGGCGTTCGCCCTTCCCTTGTTCTTCGTTCTCGGCGTCGCGAGGCTGCTGGTGCTCGCCCTTCCACCGGTTCTGATCGAACGGCCGGCGTTTCTTGCGCATGGTTTCTACCAGCTGCTTGCCGGCGGTATGGCCATTGTCGTCGCGGCTCATCTCGCGCTTCGCCGCCAATCGGGCGGAGCCGCTTCACGCCGCGCGCTGTCGGCGTTGACGACGGCGGGCATTGCGGGACTGGCCATGGGTCCTGCATGGAATTTCGTGTTGCTGAAGACAGGCGCAGTCGTCCACAACGTGCTGCCGGCGACGCTGACGAGTCTCTCCGTCGCAGGCGACGATCAGGGTGCGCTCGCGCTCCTTCCGGCGTTTCAGATGGCGCTGACGATCGGTCTCTGGATCGCGTTGACCGGCGCACGCCGGTACGATCGGCTCGCGCGCGCGCTCGGTGCCCTCGCGGCTGCGCAGATTGTCCTGCTCGCCGCCCTGGGCAGTCTCGAGTTGGCCGGCATCCACCCGCATGCGCTTGCCATCCGCGGCTGGGCTCTTCTCGGCCCGTTGATCCTGGCAACCACCTGGGCGCTCGCCGAAGGGACCATCGCTGGCGATCCTGCGTATCGCCGCTTCTGGCACGACGTGGGCGAAGATTTCCCCAGCCTCACCGGCGCTCCGTCCACGACGTTCTACCTGGAGAACGAGCAACGGTTGCTGACCGAAACGCTCGCACCGCTGGCCGGCCTGGCGGTGCTCAAGACGGATTTGTGGGACGAAGCCAAGAACACGCGAATCCTGCAATGGGCCGTCGATCAGGGAGCGATGGCGTTCGCGATCGATATTTCGGAGCCGATCGCGCGTCAGGCGCAAGCGGCATTCGGCACGCGCGTGATGCGTCCGGCGATCAGCGACGTCCGGCGGTTGCCGTTCGGTGACGAGTCGTTCGACGCCATCTACTCGATGGGGACCGTCGAACACTTCGTCGAGACCGAGGCGAGCGTTGCGGAGCTCGCGCGAGTGCTCAAGCCGGGAGGCCGGCTGATCCTGGGCGTGCCGAACCGTCACGACCCGTTCCTGCGGCCGCTCATGGTCACGGTGCTCTCTTCGCTTGGTCTGTACGGGTACGGATTCGAGAAGAGCTATTCGCGGCGCGCGCTTCGCCGGATGGTCGAGGCTACCGGACTCCAGGTCCGGACTGAGACGGGCATTCTGTTCATGCCCGGTTGGCTGCGCATGCTCGACCTGTGGTGTCATACGCGCGCCCGGCCGCTCACCGTCCTGACACGCGCCCTGATCAGGCCGTTCGCGTGGCTCGACCGCCGCGTGCCGGCATTGAGGCGCTACGGATATTTGATCGTTGCGGTGGGCGAGAAACCAGTCACTGCGGCGACGGCCGCAAGCGGGACATCGATTTCCGCAGCCACTCATGGCGGCGTCGAGTACACCGTCGATGCCCATCAATGCGATCCGACGCTGCTGAGATCGCTGCCACAGCTTCAGCGCCTGTTCGATGAAATCATCCGCGATCTGAATCTGCGACCCGTGGGTCCGCCGATGTGGCACGTGTTTCCCGGTCACGCCGGCATCACGGGCGCGGTTCTCCTCACAGAATCCCATTTGACGATCCACACGTACCCCGAGGCCGGTCTTGCGGCGATCAACCTGTACTGTTGTCGTTCCAGAGCGGATTGGCCGTGGGAGCAGCGCCTTCGCGAGTTGCTGCGCGCGCGCGCCGTTACCGTTCGAACGTTTCGGAGAGGAACCTGATGATGGTCTCTCGACGATCTTTGAGCCTCCCACGCGGCGTGGTTCTGCCACAGTTGCGACCACACATGCGCCACTGGCTCGCAGGCTTGTGTGCGTTGCTCAGCTTCGTACTACTTGCTCCCGCTGATGCGCAGGCTCAGGCCGATCTGGCCCTGACGAAAACGGTCAGCAACGCGACTCCCAACGTCGGAAATCAAATCACGTTCACGATCACCCTGACGAATAACGGTCCGGCGTCGGCAGGCGGGGTGACGGTGACCGATCTCCTGCCCCCCGGACTGACGTTTGTTTCGGCGACGCCAAGCCAGGGCACCTACGTCTCCGCGACCGGGCTGTGGAGTGTGGGAACCATCGCCAGTGGCGCGTCGACAACGCTGGGGATTGTCGCCACGGTGGTGAGCCCCGCTGCGCAGACGAACACCGCGAGCATTACGGCCAGCGACCAGGCCGACCCAACCCCCGGCAACAACACGGCCACGGTGACCGAGACGCCCCAGGTGGCCGATCTGGCTCTGGTGAAGACCGTCAGCAACGCGACTCCCAACGTCGGGAACCAAATCACGTTCACGATCACGCTGACGAACTCCGGCCTGAATACAGCCACCAACGTCGCCGTGACCGATCTCCTGCCTGCGGGACTGACGTTCGTTTCGGCGACGCCTACCCAGGGCACCTACAGCGCCGGCACCGGCCTGTGGACCGTGGGGACTGTCACGACTGCCACGCCACAAACATTGACGATTGTGGCCACGGTCGTGAGCCCCAATGCGCAGACCAACACCGCGAGTATCACGGCCAGCGACCAGTTCGACGCCAACGCCGGCAACAACACGGCCACTGCCACCGAAACACCACAGCAGGCCAATCTGGCGCTGACGAAAACCGTCAACAACGCGACGCCCACCGTCGGGAGCAACGTCACGTTTACGATCACCCTGACGAACACCGGCCCGTCGACGGCCACCGGCGTCGCAGCGATCGATCTCCTGCCCGCGGGGCTGACGTTGGTCACGGCGACGCCTAGCCAGGGCAGCTACAACGCCGGGACCGGGCTCTGGAGCGTCGGGACCGTCACGACTGGCACGCCAGCAACGCTGTCGATTGTCGCCACGGTGACGGGCTCCAGTCCCGTGACGAACACTGCCACCATCTCGAGTAGCAGCCAGTTCGATCCGAACACCGGTAACAACTCG
>JBLNGH010000173.1:0-3449 GCA_050264575.1 Acidobacteriota bacterium
GCTCGACGGGCACGAACACGCCGCTCAAGATCTATCAGTACCTGCGGTCCGGCCGGCCGATCGTCGCGACGCGCTTGCGCACGCATACACAAGTCCTGTCGGATGAGACAGCCTTTCTGGCAGAGCCGTCGCCGCGGCCATTTGCCGAGGCGATCCTGGCAGCCTTCGCCAATCCGGATCGTGCGAGCGGGATTGGGGCGCGCGCCCGCGCGCTGGCGGAGACGAAATACAGCGACGAGGCTTTTCTCGCGCGAACGCAGCAGGCGGTTGGGGCGCTTCTCGGGCATTCCCGGCCGGAGGCGGCGGGAGGCGTCGCGTGAGCTCGACGACCGAGCCGCACGCAGGCGCGCCGCGCGATCACTACAGCTATTCGCACTACGCCAGCCGCGACGTCGCCGAAGGCTTCGACGCGCTGCGGTTCGGCGGACCCATCGGCCGATACCTCCTCGCCTGTCAGCACGAGCTCCTCCAGGATGCGCTGGCGCCGGGCCGAAATCGCACGATTCTCGACGTCGGCACCGGAACGGGCCGCGCCGCGATCGGCCTCGCCGAGGCGGGCGCGCGTGTCATTGGCGTGGACGCCTCGGCCGAGATGCTGCGCGTCGCGCGCGTCAAAGCCGCGCAGGCGCACGTGGCGATTCAGCTCGGGCTCGCCGACGCCCATGCCTTGCCGTTTGCGGCTGGAAGCGCGGATGCCGTCATCTGTCTGCGGGTGCTGATGCACGCGGTCGATTGGCGAGCGTGCGTGAGTGAGCTCTGCCGCGTTGCCCGCTGGCGGGTCGTCGTCGATTTCCCTGCGAGCGCGAGCATCGCCGCGGTCGAGAGCGGGGCGCGACGGATTGCGGGCGCGCTGGGCCGGCGCGTCGAGGCCTATCGCGTGATTGCCGAACGCGATGTCGTCGATGCGTTCCGTCAACACGGATTTCGCGTCGTCATCGTCCGCCGCCAGTTCGTGCTGCCGATCGCGTTTCACAAAGCGATCGGACGGCTCGGATTCACTCGAACAGTCGAGCGCGGCCTGTCCGCCGTCGGGCTGTCGCGCATCCTCGGATCGCCGGTCACCGTGGTGGCCGAGCGGTGAAGGCGCTCGTTACCGGCGCCACAGGCTTCACCGGCGGGCGGCTCGCGCGATTTCTCGCGGAGCGCGGCGACGACGTGCGCGCGCTCGTGCGCGACCGTACGAAGGCTGGCGTGCCGGCGGGCGCGCGCATCGAGATCGTCGAAGGCGATCTCACGAATGCGGCGAGCCTCGAGCGCGCCATGACGGGCGTGGAGGTCGTCTACAACATCGCCGCCCTCTATCGCGAAGCCGGCCTTCCGGCCGCGGTGTATCGCGCGGTCAATGCCACCGCCGTCGGCACGATCGTCGAGATTGCCAAACGCATCGGCGTGCGCCGCGTTGTCCAGTGCAGCACCGTGGGCGTCCACGGCGACGTGGAGAAGCCTCCGGCGAACGAAGACGCGCCGCTTCGTCCCGGCGACATCTATCAGGAAACGAAGCTTGAAGGAGAGCGGATCGGTGCGGAGGCCGCTCGCAAAGCCGGGGTGGAGTTCGTCATCGTCCGTCCGAGCGGCATTTACGGGCCCTCCGATCGCCGGCTCTTCAAAGTATTCGGCAAAGTGGCTCAGGGCCGGTTCGTGATGCTCGGCAGCGGGCGGCACTTCTACCACGTCACCTACATTGACGATCTCTGTGAAGGGTTCCGCTTGTGCGCGACGACGCCGGCTGCTGCCGGCCGGACCTATATCCTTGCGGGCGGAGAGCTGACGACGCTGGCGCAGCTCGTGAACATCACGGCTGAGGTGGCTCGAGTTGCGCCTCCCAGTCGACGGTTGCCGGTCTGGCCCGTGTGGCTGGCAGCGGGGGCCTGCGAGCTCGCGTGCGCGCCGTTCGGGATCTCGCCGCCGTTGTACCGGCGGCGTGTAGACTTCTTCCGGAAGAGCCGCGCCTTCGACATCGGCCGCGCGCGACGCGAGCTCGGCTTCGAGCCGAGAATCGGATTGCGGGAGGGTATTGGCCGCACGCTGGAGTGGTACCGTGAGCAGAGATGGATTTGACACGGCGCCCGCGCGCGACATTCCGCGGGCCCAGGATCAGCTCTTTCGGCAGGGTGGCGGCGCGCGGGCAAAATACAGCGCGCTGATTGTGGGGCGGCCAGGGGTGGCCGCGCTCATGAAGTACGAAGCCGTGGTGCTGTTCACGCAGGGCGTGCCCGGTGCCGTCGGTCTCGCCCTGCGGAAAATCTGCTATCCCTGGCTCCTCGGCAGCTGCGGAAGCAACGTCGTCTTCGGCCAGAACGTCGTCCTCAGGCACCCGCACAAGATCCACATCGGCGACAACGTGGTCGTCGACGACAACTGTCTGCTCGACGCCAAGGGCACGTCCAACCGCGGCATCCAGATCGGCTCCGGCGTGTTCATCGGGCGCAACACGATTCTCTCGTGCAAGAACGGCGACATCGTGGTCGAGCACGGGGCCAACATCGGTTTCAACTGCGAGATCTTCTCGGCGAGCCGCGTCCGCGTCGGCTCCGATACGTTGATCGCGGCCTATGCCTATCTCGTCGGCGGTGATCATGACTTCACCGATCACACGCAGCCGGTGCTGCACCAGCAGCGCCGTTCGGCCGGGATCGACGTCGGCGTCGGCGTCTGGCTCGGCGCGGGCGCGAAGATCCTGGACGGCGTGACGATTGGAGATCGCGCGATCGTCGGCGCCAGCGCGGTGGTGCGCGACAACGTGCCGGCCGGCGCAACGGCCGTCGGCATTCCCGCCAGGCTTATCGAGCGGCAGTGACGTGACAGTTAAACCAGACCGCATGATGAACTGGCCCGCAGGCTCTTCTTGGCCCTGGGCCTTGGGCCCTGGGCCTTGGGCCTTCCTTCGGCCTTCGGCCTATGGCCTCTGGCCGGACGCCTGATCGTGGCGGTCATCACCATCGTCACCTCCGCGCCGCCACTGACCGAGGGCGGGCATCTCGTCCTGGCGCGCTCGCTCGAGCGCGCGCTCATCGACGCGGGCCATCGGGCCGGCATCGTGACGACGCCGTCGAACCGCTTCGGCCGGCAGGGACCGGCGTACCTCGCCAACTGGTTGACCGACGTCGGGATGACAGGGACCGGCGAGCGCGTCGATCAGGTGATTTCGCTGCGGTTTCCGAGCTACGCCGTCCGCCACCCGGCGCACGTCTGCTGGCTCGTGCACACGATGCGGGAGTACTACGATCTCTGGGATCGGTTCTCCGCGGGCATTTCGCCGCAGGGCCGGATCAAGGAAACCGTCCGTCGGACGTTCATTCGCGCGGCGGACACATATTTGTTCAAACACCACGTGAAGAAGATGTTCACGATTTCGCAGGCCGTGAGCGATCGACTGGCACGGTGGAACGGCGTGCGCGGGGAAGTTCTCCATCCGCCGCCGCCGCAGCGCGCGTACCGGTGCGATTCGT
>JBLNGH010000174.1:0-12413 GCA_050264575.1 Acidobacteriota bacterium
GGACGTCCCCGCGATCTGGGCGGACAATCCCTGCCAGGATCTTGAGCAGCGTCGACTTGCCCGCGCCGTTTTCGCCGATGCAGGCGTGCGCTTCGCCCGCCGACACCGCGAAGCTCACGCCGCGCAGCGCCCGGACCGCCCCGAACGACTTGTGGACGTCGTGGAACTCGAGGAGTGCCATCCCGTTAGCCTGCGAACCGGCGTGACGGCTGACCGCTCGCGCCGGGACGCAGCCAGAAGACCCCGCCGGCGGTGGGCTGACTCGGCCGCTCCGCGGCATCGAGATCGATCCACGCGCTCGTGATGAAGAGGTCGCGCCGATCGGGACCGCCGAACGCGCATTTCGTCGTGAGCGTCACGGGCAGCGGAATGGCGTCCTCGAGATGGCCGTCCGGGGAATACCGGTGCACGGCGCCGCCCTGCCACAGCGCGACCCAGACGTGTCCGTCGGAATCGACGATGAGCCCGTCGGGCCGGCCGGTGCCGGTTGGAAACGCGACGAACGGACGGCGGTTGGCGATCGTGCCAGCGGCCGCGTCGAAATCGAAACAATCGATCCGGTGCGTCGGCGTGTCGACGTAATACATGAGCCGGTCGTCCGGACTCCAGTCGATGCCGTTCGACGTCGACACTGGGGACAGCATTCTGGTGACCGTGCCGTCGGGATCGAGACGGTACAGCGACCCTCGCTCCCGCACGCCCATCCCCATCGTGCCGGCCCAGAATCGGCCGCGCCGATCGACGTATCCATCGTTCATGCGCGTATTGAGCTGATCTTCTTCGACGGCGGCGATAATCGTCTTTTTGCCCGATTCCGGATCCAGCCGCCAGAATCCGGTCTTCGTGGCGATGAGCCAGTCGCCCCTCATGGTCAGCGCCACCGCGCCCACGGGTTCGGCGACCTCCAGAATGCGATCCGTTTTCGTCACCGGATCGAACTCATGCACGTGACCGCGCATGATGTCCACGAACAGCAGCCGCTGACGCCAGTCATCCCAGAGCGGACCCTCGCCAAGCTCCGCGCGTGCGTCGAGAATCAGTTCCGGTGAAGGCATGGTCACGTGCGGCGTTCCCACCCCTTCTCGAAGAGCTTGATTCGCCCGCCGGTGCGCGGGTGCTTCGCGCAGACGTCGTGATTGAGCGTCAATCCCAGTCCGGGTCGATCGGGCGCGACGAAGCAGCCGTCGGCCGGATCGATCCGCGGCGACGCGTCGACGAGCTCGTGCACCCATGAATCGGCGAAGTCGTTGAAGTGCTCGAGGACTTTGTAGTTCGGCGTCGCCACGGCGAAATGCAGGTTGGCCATGGTGCCGACCGGACCGCAGACATTGTGCGGCGCGAGGAGCAGCGAGTACGCGTCTGCCCAGCCGGCCAGCCGCTTCATGGCGAGAAAACCGCCGAAGTGCGTCAGGTCCACCTGCACGAGGTCGACGAGCCCGCCTTCGATGAAGCCGCGCATGTCTTCCATCGTGTGCGCCCGCTCGCCGGTCGCGATCGGCAGACTCGTGGCCGCGCGAACCGATCGATAAGCGGCCGGATTCTCCGGCGGCGTCGGCTCTTCGATCCAGGCCGGATCGAACGGTTCGAGCAGACGCGCGATCGCGGCGGCCGTCGACGGGGTAAAGCGGCCGTGCATCTCGACCATGATCTCGACGTCCGGCCCGACCGCCTCACGCACCGCGGCGACGATGCTGACGGCGCGCCGCCGCTCGGCGGCCGGCAATTCCGCGCTGGCGTGGCCGAACGGATCGAGTTTGACGGCGCGATAGCCGGCCCCGACCACGCGTCGCGCCAGCGCGGCGATTGCGCTCGCGTCCCGCTCCGCCTGATACCAGCCGTTCGCATAGGCCGGCACGCGCTGACGAAACTTGCCGCCCAGTAATTTCCAGATGGGCACGCCGAGCGACTGCCCCATGAGGTCCCAGCACGCCACGTCGAACGACGCCAGCGCCGACTGCGACACCTCGCCCGGCCGATCGTATTCGGCGCGCTGGATGTTCCAGGCCAACCGCTCGACGTCGAATGGATCGGCACCAAGGACATGCCGCGGGGCCAGTTCGTCGAGACATGCGAGCAACGTGACGGTGCGGCTGACCATGCGCACCTCGCTCGTCCCGACCAGGCCGGTATCCGTCTCGAGCTCGAGAAACACGAGCTCGCGCCACGGAGTGCCGACGACGGTCGTGCGAGCGGACGCGATCTTCATCGTCGTCGCCGCCTGCCGGCCTTTCCCTGGGCCCTGGGCCTGGGGCCTGAGGCCCTGGCGTTGCTTCTCGCGAGCAGCGCCAATCCGATCGCTGCTCGCCGGACGCGCTCGCGCGAGAGCGCGATGACCAGCGCTTCCTGATGCACACCGCTCGGATAGAGCGGCGGCGCATTGCGAAGGCCATACTTCAAATAGATGGGCGCGGCGATTCGGACGACTTCCGCGGTCTCATAGTGCCGGACCGCCCCGCCGAAATCATCCGGACTCTCCATGTAAAAGTCGATCGCGGCGTCGATGGCTTGACGAATCGCGGCGATCTGCGGCAGCGACAGGTCAACGGGCAGATTGATCGAAGTGGCGCCGAGATCTTCCATGAGCCGCGCGGTGGCGGGGTTCGCCGCCGCGAGCGTCACGGAGATCTTCAGCACGAAATCGGGCGGCAGGTCGCCCGTCTGCTTCATCCGCCCGAAAATCTGCAATTGGCCGATGTCGGCGACGAGAATCGACCGCAGACCGAGCTCGACGCCGTGCAACACGTCCTCGATGCCGTACGCGAGCTGATCGGCGCCGCGCAGCGACGATCCCAGCACGCGTCCCGCCGTTGACGATGCCTGGCTGCCCGTATCCCAGTTCGCGCGCGGTCCGACGAACAAGCACACCTCGATGCCGTGCTGGGCGCCCAGCGCGAGCATCTCGCGGATCTCATCGTCGGTCTGCAGCATGATCCCGCTGCCTTGACTGACCCGGTGGATGCGGACGTTGCGCGTCTTCGCCTCGTCGATCACCGCGCGCAGCGCCTTCGGTCCCTCGCAGGACGGAATCTCGACGCGAAAAGCGGCATCGTCCGGGAAGCGCTTGGACGACGTCGGCAGATCGTAGGCGTCACGCGCGGGCAGGTTGAGCGACTTCAGGATCGAGGCGGCCGTGGCCATGGTTCCCTTCATGTATTCAGATGGCGAACTGGATGCCCAACCCGCAATCGACGGCGACGGCGGCTCCCGTCATCGCCGACGCTTCGTCCGACGCCACGAACGCGACGACGTTGGCGACCTCTGCCGGCGTCGCGATCCGCCGCATCGGGTGCACGTTCATCACGCTGGCCTCGGCGGCCGCCGGGTCCGGCTGCATCGCAAACCATTCCTCGACCAGATGCGTGCGCGTCCATCCCGGCGACACGGCGTTCACCCGGATTCCCGACGCCGCATAGTCGAGCGCGAGACTCCGCGTCAGCCCGACGACGCCGGCCTTGGCGGCGGCGTACGGAAACATGCCCGCGATGGTCAGCGTGGCGTGGATCGATGCGATGTTGACGATCGACCCCTTCCGTCGCGTCTTCATCCCCGGCAGGACGTGCTTCGTACAGAGCCAGGCGCCTTTGAGATCCACCGCAAAGACCGAATCCCATTCCGTTTCAGTCATGCCGGCCGCGTCGAAGTACGCGTTCACGCCGGCGTTGTTCACGAGCACGTCGATGCGGCCCTGCGCGTCGAGGACGTGTTTGACGCCGGCCGCCACCTGTTGTTCGGCCGTCACGTCGCAGGCGACGAAATCCACGCGCCCGCCTGACGACAAATCCCTGGTCGTTTGCGCCGCCGCTGCCGCGTCAACGTCGAAGAAGGTGACCCTCGCGCCCTCGGCCACGAACTTCTCGACAATCGCGCGTCCGATGCCGCGCGATCCGCCGGTCACCAACGCGACCTGGTCAGTGAGCCGCGACATGGACTACCGACTCCGACAAAGGGCCGAACAGCGCGCTCAAGAGGCCGATATCATATGCCGGGCGTTCGGTCGCCACGGAGGTTCTCGAATGGGTCAGCGGCTCCACGTGTCCGCCTGTCTGGTCGTGATTGGGGCGCTTGCCGGCGCGTGCACGGGTGGGAAATCATCGCCCGTGGCGACGCAGCAGCCCAACCCGCGCATGACGATGGTGCCGTACGCCTCGACGACGGACGGCAAGGGCATCGATCTCATCACGCTGCGCAATCAATCCGGGATCGAGATCAAGGTCGTGTCGTACGGCGGGACGATCCTCTCGCTCAAAACCCCGGATCGCACCGGCGCACAGGATGACATCGTCCTCGGGTTCGACGCGGTCCCGACGTATTTCGACAAATCGCCGTACTTCGGCTGCCTCATCGGCCGGTATTGCAACCGGATTGCGAAAGGCAAATTCTCGCTGGACGGGCACCCGTATACGCTCGCGACCAACAACGGTCCCAATCACCTCCACGGCGGCAACAAGGGTTGGGACAAAGTGGTGTGGAAACCCGAGCCGTTCAACGACACGAGAGGAGCGGGCGTCAAGCTGAGCTACACGAGCGTCGATGGCGAGGAAGGATATCCGGGCACGGTCAAGGCCGACGTCACGTACACGCTGACCGACAGCAGCGAGCTCGTCGTCGACTATCATGCGACGACCGACAAGCCGACGATCATCAACCTCACCCAGCACAGCTACTTCAACCTGGCGGGCGCGAAGGCGGCCGACATTCTCGGCCACGAGCTGACGATCAACGCCGATCGCTATACGCCCGTCGATGCCACGCTCATCCCGACCGGCGAACTGGCGCCGGTCGAAGGTACGCCGTTCGACTTCCGCACGTCGACGAAGATCGGCGCGCGCATCAACGATGCGAACGAGCAGCTCAAGCGCGGGCTCGGCTACGACCACAACTACGTCGTGAAGCGCGACGCGGGCACAGGGCTCGTGGTGGCCGCGCGTGTCGTCGAGCCGCAGAGCGGACGGACGATGGAGATCACGACCACCGAACCGGGCATTCAGTTCTATTCGGGGAATTTCCTCGACGGGACGCTGACGGGCAAGGGCGGCCGTATCTACGGCCACCGGTCCGGGTTCTGCCTGGAGACGCAGCACTACCCCGACTCTCCGAACCATCCTTCATTTCCGCCGACGGCGCTGCGGCCGGGCGAAGAGTATCGATCGAAGACGGTCTTCAAGTTCGGCGTCGTGAAGTAGAGGACCGCGAAGGAAGCTCTTAGGTCGTCGACGGTCTTGCCGGCACGACCGGCGTCGGCGGCCTGAGGATGACACTCTCCGCACCAAGACGCGCGTGGAGGCGCTTGATGAGCTCGTGCTTGATCAGAAACTGATCCGCGAACTCGCGCGCGCGCACCTGCACGGTGAACCGGACACTGAGATCCGAAAACGTGTGGTAGCGGACGACCGGTGCCACATCCGGAACCGCGCCGGCCACGTCCCGGATCACCTCGCCCGCGACGGCCATCGCAATCCGTTCGACCATGACGAGGTCACTGCCGTAATCGACGCCGACGTCAACCGTGACCTGCGCGTCGCGCGAGGGCAGGCTGAAGTTGCTCACGGTCGCCTGCGCCATCTTGCTGTTCGGGACGATGATGAAATTGCCCGGGAGCGTCTGGAGCCGGGTCGATCGCCAGTTGAAGTCGCGGATGTACCCCTCCGCGCCGGTATCGAGCCGCACGTAATCGCCGATCCGGACATGGCCGGCGATCGTCACGAACAATCCGGCGAAGAGATTGGACAGCGGTTCCTGCAGCGCGAGCGCGACGGCGAGGCCGCCGACGCCGAGGGCCGCGAGCATCGGACGGATCTCGACGTTGAATCCGTTCAGGATCACGAGCAGCCCGATCGTGATGACGACGATGCGGACGAGATTCTGGGTAAGGCCGGAGACCGGGACCGCGGGTGAGACGCGCGGGCCGTAGTTGGCGACGAAGCGCGTGGCGACCGCGGCCGCGAGCAGCGTGACCGACGCCACGCCGAGCGTGGAGATCAGACGCGACAGCAGCGTCAGCCAGCGGGTCTCGAGCGGCCAGTAGCCGAGCGCGAGCCACAAGCCGATGAGCAGGCTCCAGAACGGAATCCGGCGCTTGATCTCGACGGCCAGCACGTCATCCCAGTCGCGCTGCGTTTTCGTGGCCAGCCTGAGAAGGCGGGTCGCGAGGAACATCCGCACGGCGTGGCCGATGACGTACGCCAGGCCGATCGTCGCGGCCGTCCAGAACAATCTGGACGCCCAGACGGGCCATTGATCGAGGACGGCATTCACGCGACGTAGGCTACCAGAGAAGACAAATCGCTCGCCGGAACCGGGTACCTGAATCCCGGCGAGCGATGGCAGGACGCTCACGAACGGAGCGGCGACGCGCCGTGCGTCGCGCTTACTTCTTGCGGCGGCCGCCGCGCTTGCGCGGGACTTTGGCGCCGGAGCGGCGCGCTTCCGAGAGGCCGATCGCGATCGCCTGCTTGCGGCTCGTCACACGCTTGCCCGATCGTCCGCTCCGCAGCGTGCCGCGCTTGCGTTCGCGCATCGCCCGCTCGACTTTCTTCGATGCTTTCTTGCCATACTTGGCCATAGAGATCCCCTTTGAATCCGCGTGCGGGGAGAGTACGAACGAAGAGTGCAACGTCCGTGCCGGATTGGGTCTGGTTGCGTGAGTAGAACCGATCGGGACGCTGGCTTGCGCGAGCGAGACCCGTCCCCGTAGACTCCGGCAATACCGAGGAGTCCCCCTCATGCGTTCCCTGCAACGAACTCTGGTGTGCGCGGCAACATTCGTGCTGGCGTTCTTCGGCGCTTCCGTCTCGACGTTCATCGGATTCGGCGGCGCGGTCCTCGTCGGTGACGGCGAGGTCTTCGTGGGCGAGGCCGCGAATCAGTTCCGGCCCGGCACGGTGTACGTGTACCGGAAGGGTGGCGCCGGCTGGCAGGAGGCCGGCTCGCTGACCGGTCCGAACGCAGCGGTTGGCGATCAGTTCGGCTCGGCGCTCGCGCATGACGGAGGCCGGCTGTTCGTCGGCGCGGGTCCGGCCGCCGTGCACGTCTTCACCAGGCAAGGCACGGCATGGACCCTGAGCGGATCGGTCGCATCATCGGGCGTCCCGGGGGACAACGTCCGCTTCGGTCGCGCGCTCGCGGCCACCGGTGATTGGCTGTTCGTCGGGCGTGAGATCGTCAACTTCGGACGCGGCGGCCCTCCGGGCGGCCTCGTCGCTCCGGGTCGCGGCGGCGAGCCGCCTCCACCGCCTCCAGCCGGTGCGGTATATGTGTTCAAGCGCAACGCGACCGGACAGTACGCGCATCACTCCACGCTTGCCTCCAGCGAAACCACGACTGCGGGCGACAACTTCGGCTCGTCGATTTCAGTCGCTTCCTCGCAGGCCGGCGACGTCGTGATCGTCGGCGCCAGCGGGCAGGCGAATCGCGCGGGCGTCGTGCATGAATTCGGGCTCGACGGCGAGGCGTGGAAGGCACAGCGGTCGTTCGCTCCCGTCGGGGTGCAGGGTGGCGAGCTGTTCGGATCCAACCTGATGCTCACAGGCGATCAGGCGGTCGTGACCGCGCCCGGCGACGCCGGCGGTTACGGCGCGGTGTACGTGTTCCGCCGCATCGCGCAGACAGGCCGCGGCGGCCGCGGCGCGCCGCCGGCCGCGGCCGGCGGCGCGAACGTGCCGGCGCCTCAGCCGGGAGCCGCGGGCGGTCAGGGCGCCGCGCCGGGCGGAAACTTCACGTGGATCGAGGTCGCGCGCCTCGCCGCGCCGAGCAGCTCGCGCGCCGATCAATTTGCCGCGACCGTCGCGAGCACGGAGAACGACGTCTGGGTCGGCGCCCCACGGGCCGGCGGACCGGGACGCGTCTTCGTGTTCCCCGGCAACGCGAACGGCTTCCAGATCGACGGCTTCAAACTGCTCGGTCCGAACGGGACCGATGCGGTGGCCGCCGGCGGCGCGATCTCCGTACACGGCAATGTCGCCGCGGTCGGCGCTTCCGGTGCGAACCGCCGGGCCGGCGGCGTGCTGATTTACGAGCGAGACGGATTCGGGGTCTGGCGTGAGCAGCCGATGATCACGACGCCCACGCTCGACGAACTGCCCGCCATTACCGGAGGCGAACGCCGCTGCAGCGGCAGCGGCAAGGTCGAGGTGTTCGACTGCGGCGCCGCCGATCTTCTTTCGTTCCTGCCGCCGTCGCGCCTGAGCTACGACGGCCACTACATCGAGCTCAGCAGCCTCTGGGGATGGACGGATTCACAGACGAAACACGAGTGGGCGCTCCTCGGCCGTCGTGACGGGACGACCTTCGTCGACATCACGGACCCGACGCGCCCGATCGCGGTCGCGGACTTGCCGTTGACCGACGGCGCGCGGCCGAGCGCCTGGCGCGAGATGAAGACCTACAAGGACCACGCGTTCATCGTGTCCGACGGCGCGGGCCCGCACGGGATGCAGATCTTCGACCTGACGCGGCTGCGTACGATGAAGCCGCAGCCAAACGGCCTGCCGCAAAAAGTCGAGGCAGATCTCATCTATCGCAACGTGAACAGCGTCCACGACATGGTCATCAACGAGGAAAGCGGCTTCGCGTACCCCGTCGGGTCGAGCAGCGGCGGCACGACGTGCGGCGGCGGTCTGCACATGATCGACATTCGCGAGCCGAAGAACCCGAAGTTCGTCGGCTGCTTCGCCGACACCGAAACGGGACGCGCGCGGACCGGCTACATTCACGACGCGCAATGCGTGAACTACAAGGGCCCGGACAAGCGCTACAAAGGTCACGAGATCTGCATCGGCTCGAACGAAACGGCGATCAGCATCCAGGACGTGACGGACAAGTCGAAGCCGAGGGTCATCTCCCGCGCGACCTATCCGAAGGTCGGGTACACGCACCAGGGCTGGCTCACCGAGGACCATCGCTACTTCTATCTGGACGATGAGCTCGACGAGACGGGCAACATGGTGGACAAGACGCGGACGCTCGTCTTCGATTTCATCGATCTCGAAAACCCGAAGCTCGTGAAAGAGCACATGGGCGTCGAGCCCTCGTCCGATCACAACCAGTACGTCAAAGGCGATCTGCTCTATCAGGCCAACTACCGATCGGGCGTCCGGATCCTCAGCATCAAGGACCCGACGAACCCGAAAGAGATCGCCTTCTTCGACACGGATCCGTTCCGGCCGAACACGGCGGGGTTCAATGGCGCGTGGAACGTGTTCCCGTTCTTCAAGAGCGGGACGATCATCGTGAGCAGCATCGAGCAGGGGCTGTTCATGATCAGGACGGCGGACCGATGAAGCTGCGCTTCGCACTCCTGCTGCTGTTGGCTGGCGTCGGCGCGGGTTTCCGCGCGAACCCCGAAACCTCCGAACCCCGGAACCTCGGAACCCCGGAACCCCGGAACCTCAGGTTTCAATCCCCCGATCTCCTCTACGTCTGCATTCAGGACGACGCGAAGATCGCCGTCGTGGACATGAAAGCAAAATCCGTCGTCACGACGATCGACGTCACGACGCTCGGCTTCCCTGCCACCGCCAAGCCGCACTACGTCGTCGTCGAGCCGGATGGATCGTTCTGGTACGTCTCACTGATCGGCGCCAACACCGTCGCCAAGTTCGATCGGGAAAACCGGATTGTCGGGAAGTTCGAGATGGAAACGCCCGGCATGATGGCCTTTGACGGCAAAGAGCGGTTGGTGGTGACGCGATCGATGAGCGCCGTCAATCCACCCAAGCGCATCGCCGTCCTCGAACGCGCGACGATGAAAGGCGAGGAGTTGGACGTCGTGTTCCCGAGGCCGCACCCGATCGCCGTCGCGAATGGATACGCCTACACCGGCAGCCTCGGCGTGAATCAGATCGCAACGGTCGAGCTGTCGCAGGACAAGGTCGAGGTGCTCCCGATCGCGGGTCCGACGCATTCGCTGGTCCAGTTCACCATCTCCCCCGATCGGAAGACGCTGCTCGGATCGACCGACGTGTCCGGCCAGCTGCTCGTCTTCAGCCTGGCGCAGCCGGCGAAACCCGCGCTCGTGAAGTCGATCGACGTCGGCAAGATGGCGTTCGATCCGGTGTTCACGCCCGATGGCAAATTCGCGTGGGTCCCGGTAAAGAGCTCGAATGAAGTGGTCGTGATCGACGCCGCGTCCTGGAAGGAGGTCGCGCGGATCACCGGCGAGCCCTTCAAGCAGCCGCACCAGGTTGTGTTCTCGGCCGACGGCGCGACCGCGTTCGTCACGAACAACAACAAGATGGATCACATGGCCGATCCGGCGCACGCCGACCACGTCATGCCGGCCGGCGACGGCACCGCTTCGCTCGCCGTCGTCGACGTCAAGACCCGCCGCGTCGAGAAGGCGATCCCGCTCGGCAAGAACCTGACGGGCATGGGCGCACGCGCGCGCATGTGAAGACTCCGAGACCGGCCCTCCGCTCGGTAAAAGGACCGGGGGGCTTCGCCCCCGCGGACCCCCCGACGGCGTCGCTCGCGGGGCCCCTGGAAACCCCGCTCCGCTCCGCCGCCTCGCTCGCTGCCGCTCGCTCGACGTTGGTCGTCCTGGCCGGACTTGGTCTGGCGCTGAGCGCAGCGCCGGCGCAGCCGCCGCCCTCGTCCGGCGGATTTCAGCGTGCGATTGCGCCCTTCGTCGTCCAGAAAGAAAACGGACAGCCCTATGCGCTGCCGTTCCTCGGCGGGTTCGACGTCCCGCGGCCGCAGTTCGTCGATATCGACGCCGACGGTGATTACGACCTCTTCGTCCAGGAATACGGCACCGCGCTCGAGTTCTTCGAGAACACGGGCAGCGCGAAGGCGCCGACGTACGAGTGGCGGACGGATCGCTACCAGAACCTCGAGATCGGGGAGTGGTATCGCTTCGTCGACCTCGATGGCGACGGCGACGTCGATCTCCTGTCTGAGCTGCCGTTCAGCCACGTGCGCGTGTATCGCAACGTGGGCACCAGAACAGCGGCGCGCTTCGAGGATGCCGGTGCGCTCAAAGACACGGACGATCAGGAGATCTTCGTCGACCGTCAGAACATCCCGGCCTTCGTCGATCTGGATTGTGACAAGCGGCTCGACATGTTCGTTGGGCGCGTCGAGGGAACGGTGGCGCGTTACGAGGCGGAGCGGCCCGGCGGCGAGCGGCTTGCGTTCATCCAGGAGCAGTTCGAGGGGATCGAGATCATCGGGCGAATCGGCGGCCTTCGCGCCGACGGCGCTTCGGCCGGCCAGGGTCATCCGTCGATGCGGCACGGCGCCAACGCACTGGCCTTCGCCGACTTCGACGGCGACGGCGACCAGGATCTCTTCTGGGGCGATTTCTTCGAGCCGGGCGTGCTGTTGATCGAGAACATCGGCAAGACGTGCAGCACGCCGTCCTTTCAGGTCGATCCCGTGCAGCTGCCGTACGCCGGATCGACCCGGACGAGCGGCTACAACGCGCCCGTACCCGTCGATCTTGACTTCGACGGCGATCTCGATTTTCTGATGGGCGTCCTGGGCGGCGCATTCAACCCGGTCGCGACGGCCGCGGACAACTTCTACTACTGGGAGCGGACCGCGAAGGACCATCTCGAGCTGCGGACGAAGCGGTTTCTCGACGGCATCGATCTCGGAAGCGAGACGATTCCGGCGCTCGTGGATCTCGACGGCGACGGCGATCTCGATCTCGTCGTCGGCAACAAGGTCGATCCGTCGAACGACGCCGGGCGGCTGATCGTGTTCACGAATACCGGGACCGCGACGGCGCCGGTCTTCCGCCAGGCCGAGCCGCTGAAACTGACCGACGCGTTTCACCTGGCGCCGGCGTTCGGGGATCTCGACGGCGACGGCGATCCCGACATGCTGCTCGGCACGTGGAACCGGGACATCCTGTTTTTCCGCAACTCCGGCACCCGCGCCGCGCCGCGCTGGGTCCAGGACGACGCCGGGACCATCCGGCCGCCGCGAGGGAGCAATTCGACGCCGGTCCTCGCGGACATCGACGGCGATCGCGACCTCGATCTGTTCGTCGGCCAGGCCAACGGCAGCGTGCTCTTCTACCGCAACACCGGCACGCCGACGGCGCCGCGATTCGAGCTGATCGTCGATCTGCTCGCGGACGCCCGCACCGGCCGGCGCAGCGCGCCCACGCTCGCCGACATCGACGCCGACGGCAGGCTCGATCTGATCATCGGGCACGAGGGTGGGGGCGCGACCGTCTATCGCAACGCCGGGACGCAGACCGTGCCGAAGTTCGTGGAGTCGAAGGAACTAGCGCTGTCGCTTCCGCCAGGCGCCTCGCCGGCGCTCGCCGACCTCGATGGCGATGGGCAGCTCGATCTCCTCTCGGGAACGCTGAGTGGAGGTCTGGTGTTCTGTCGGGGGCGGTAGGGGGTCAGACCGGGGTCAAACCGGGGTCAGACCAGGGTCAAACCAGGGTCAGACCGGGGTCA
>JBLNGH010000175.1:0-18737 GCA_050264575.1 Acidobacteriota bacterium
GGCCGAGAAGACGTAATGGTCCGCCACGATGGTCTTGAAGAAAATGGCCGCCGCGTTCCGCACGCTGCCATGGTGCGGGACCTTCAGAATATCGATGGCGCACCTCCCGTTCTTGATGAGCCCCGCTTCGCGCAGGCTGTCAAGAATGAAATCGCCGCGGGCATCTCCCGTGAGCAGCATGCGTTTACCGTCGAGCTCCGCGAGCACGACGAGGCTCGACAGATTGTGCACCGAGTCATCGACGAACTCCGCGGCGAGCGCTTGAAGCTCGGCTCCGGTCAGTGAGGCTTCCGACCCGCCGCCGGCCTTCTTCTTCTTCTTCGCCAGGAGCGCGGCGACCTCTTTGTGCCATTTCGCCTCGAGCCTGTCGAGCTCCGGCTTTCTCGGGCCGAGGACCCGGAATGTCAGGTCGGCGCTGATCTTCAACGGCTTCGGGGCCGCAGGCTCGAACCGGATCAGATCGTCGAACCCGGAGTTCATGTTGATGGCCAGCTTGTCCGCGTCGAGCCGCAACTGACGTCCCTGCGGCACACTCGCGACAATCGCGGCGCCGTCGGCCGTGCGCGGCGAAAACGCCGCGGCCCTCAGAAGCGCCGCCACCGTCGGTCCGGCTGCGCCGACGATGTCGTCGAAGCTGTTGTGCCAGAGCGTGAGGATGTCGTACGGCAGCGTGGCGTGCTGATCCTGCAGATCGCGCAGCTCTTTCGTCAGCTGCACGATGCCGGTGATGTGGTCGTCGTCGATGTGGCTGACCATGAGGAGACGAATCTCGAGGACGGCACTGCCACGATTGGCGTGAATGTCTTTCAAGCGCGGCTCGAGCGTCGCTTTGAACACGCCGCCGGGGCCGCCGTCGATGACGATGAGCTTCGGGTTGGCGAGCGTGCCGTAGTGTAGCAGCAGCGAATCGCCGTGTTTCGCGTCGAGCGCTTCGAGCGTGAAGACCGATCCCGCCATGTGTGTCCTCGAAGACCTTCAGACCGACTGCAGCGCGCGCAGGGCGTCCACCATCCCGAAGCCTTGAAAGTAGTGCTCGCGGCCGAGATCGGTGGCTGTCTCGCAGATGATCTTCTTGATGCGCGCCGGTTGTCCGACGAACTCACGGTGCCTGGCCATCAGCAGCGCCGCGACCCCGCTGACGTGCGGTGCCGCCATGCTGGTGCCGTCCTTGACGCCGTAGAACCCGCGCGGCAGCGACGAGTTGATCCGCTCGCCCGGCGCGAGGACGTCGGGCTTCCGCCGCCCGTCGCCGGTGGGCCCCCGGCTCGAGAAATAACTGACGCCGTAGGTGTGCGGCTCGAACCGGTGCGTCGCGCCCACCGTGATCGCCGCGTCGGCATTGCCCGGATCGGTGATGCTGATGGCGCGATACGCATCGAGCTCGCCCGCCACGGTGACGACCCGCTCGTACCCGCGATTCCCCGCCGCCGCGACGACCACCACGCCGCTCGCGACGAGCCGCTCGCATTCGTCGCAAATCGGCGTCCGGCCGCAGGCAAAGTTCTCGACGTCGTGAATGATCGACAAGCTCAGGTTGACGCCGTGAATGACCGGCTGGTCGGCGCGGGCATTGAGGTAGCGAATGAACTGCAGCGCCGCGATGATGCCGAATTCCTCCCCTCGGCCGTCCGCGTCGAGGACGCGCAGATCGTACAGCGCAATGTCGGGACACATCCCTTGATAGTTGAGGTTCTGCGTGTCGGCGGCCGCGAGGATCCCGGCCACGTGCGTGCCGTGATCGTGCTCGGGCGGCTTGTACGCGCCGGTGCCGTCTTTCCGCAGCGAGATGTCGACGAGCGGCTCGAGCTGCGTCCAGTCGAGCGACCGCCCCGATCGCAAACGCTGACGCATGCGCTTGAATTGGCGATCGGCATCCTCGAGGTTCACGCCTTCCGGCATCGACGACGGGCCCGTCGTCGGATGGGAATCGAGGCTCAGGAGCGGCCGCAGGCGCGTGAAATCGTACGTCGCGCGGACGCGCGTCTTCAGCCCCGTGACCGGGTCGGGGTCTTTCAACTGAAACGCGGGGTGCTCGGCGTCGACGCCGCTGTCGACGATCGCCCAGGCCAGGTCGTTGCACTTGATGTCGAAGACGCGGCGCGCGGCATCGGCTTTGGTCGCGGCGACAGATCGATCGATCGCGACAAATGAAAGCCGGTTGAGGCCGGTTGACCACAGGTAGGGCGGCGCGGCGGCGCGTTCCTTGACCGGCCCGCGGCGCGTCGCCGCCGTTCGCCTGGCCTCCGCGATAAAGCGTTGGAAGATGCGCTGCTGGCCGGCGCGGTCGGCCACGATCTCGCGAAAGCGTTGGTACTCGCCGACGGTCGCGCCTTCCGTCTGCCGATCGATGCGGCTCGTCACCCAGAGCGCGTCGGGATCGACGGCGCGGACGGTGGCCGGACGCGTCGGTTCCCGCGCGCAGAGCGCGATGACGCCGACCAGGCGCGACATCCACGCCAGTTCGTCGTGTTGCCGGGAGCGATCGGCCTTGCGCGCGCTGGCCTTCTTCGTCTTGTCGGGCGGATCGACATTGCGCTTCCACCACTGGCTCAACGGCAGGGCGCAAGTGATGAGCTCGGTGAGCGTCAACGAGGAGGCGACGGTGGTCTGATTGACGGAGACGGTCCACGTCGGCCGCGCGAGCGGCGCGTCCTCCGATGGTCCAAGCGCGCCCTTGTGCGGCGGCGCCTTCTCGGCGTCTTCGGCGACGTAGGACGCCTCGAGTCCTCCGAGGAGCCGCCGCGCCAGCTCGGCGGCGGTGTGCAGCCGGTGCGGCGTCAGGAGCAGATCGACGCGAATGTAGGGACTACGGCAATACGCGACGCCACCGGAGAGCCAGACTTCGGGCAGGATTGGCGAATCTTGCGTGAACCGCCGCGCCTCGGCGGTGTCGAAGACCAGCTCGCGCAGCCAGTCGCGTTCAACGCGCATGGTGCCTCCGTCGGAAACGGAGGCATTGTCTCAAAAGATTTGTTCTATCGCGTGTGGTTCCGGGGTTCCGAGGTTCCGACGTTCCGGGGTTCTCCAAGGCTGGGTTCCGAGGTTCCAACCCGTTGAACCCCGGAACCCGGCTCTTGAGAACCTCGGAACCCCGGAAACGACAGGCGCGGGTGTTGTGTGTGCGACAGCTACGAAGAGTATTCCTGAGCCAATCGTCCAAGCGCGAACGCGCCGATCGCGAGCCCGAGGTCGCGCAACGCGACGTCGTAGTAGCTGCCCAGCATGATCAGGTTCACGATGATTCCGAGGAGCCACGCGCACACGATGTACGCGCCGATCCGGGGTTTGACCGCAACGATGAGACCCGCCAGGATTTCGATCACGCCCACGACGAGCATGAACGTGTGCGCGGGCATGACCGCGGCGATGACGTTCGTCGCGGCCGGCGCCAGGTACTTGTCCCAGTTCGTGAGCAGCCCCGCGAACTTGTCCGCGCCGGCGACGATCGGCGCGATCGTGAATCCAGCGCGCAATGCCTGAAACGCCTGATAGCTGTAGCTGGGCGTCGAGGCCACGGTCGGATACGCCTCAGCAGCGGCGGCGTTGATGCTGTTCATTTCATGCCTCCACAATACAGACGAATCGAGCAATTTCAGTACCGGGTTTCGAGGGTCAGACAGGGGTTAGAAAGGGAAACGTTTCAGGTCACACTCAGCAGTCCGATCCTCACTTTCGCGCACGACCGCTCCGCGGCTTGGCCGTCCTCAACGCGTGACGCCAGCCGATGAGGAGCAGGTCGCGCAACGCATCCGGATGAACCCGATTCAATCGCACCAGCACAACCGGGTATTCGAGGTAGTGATCTTCGAGGTAATAGGTCTTCGGATCAGCCGCGATCAACTCGTCACGTCTCTCGAAATCGATTTTGACAGCCAGCGTGTTTGGCTCGGCCGACTGGTGACTGGCCAGGCACGCGAACATCTTGCCGCGAACTTTGAGGGCCGGCGTGCCATAGGTCGTCCCCTCTTCGGCGCCGGGGAGACCGAGGCCCAGCGTCCGCACCGTGTCGAACGTGACAGGCGCCGGTGTTCTAACGGGGCGACGGCGCTTCGCCATTGGGCTCTATCGCTCGCTGTCGAGGACGCGCATCTGATGCGCGTCGTAGCGGGTCCCGGCGATGGCGTCTGCCGGCACCTGAGTTTCGATCGCCGCGAGGTCACCGGCCGACAGCTGTATCTGCAGCGCTCCGAGTGATTCGGCCAGCTGTGCCCTTGTACGGGCGCCGATGAGCGGCACGATCCGCGTGTCCTTGGCGAGGACCCACGCAATCGCCAACTGGGTCGCCGTGACGCCTCGAGCGGCCGCAGCCCGTCGCAGCGCGTCGATCACGACAAGGTTCCGGTCGCGGTTCTCGGCGACGAAGCGCGGCAGGTACGCTCGCAGGTCGCGGGGTGACGTCGGCGCCGATCCGCTCAGCAGCCCGCGCGACAGCACGCCGTACGCGGTGACGCCGATGTCCAGCTCCCTCAGCAGCGGGAAGATCTTCGCCTCAGGCCCGCGGCTGATGAGCGAGTACTCGATCTGAAGATCGCTGATCGGATGGACTGCCTGCGCGCGCCGAATCGTGTCGGGCCCGACTTCAGACAGACCGATCGCGCGAACGCAGCCGGCGGTGATCAGCTCGGCAATCGCCCCGACGGTGTCCTCGATGGGCACGTCTGGATCGAGTCGGCCAGGACGGTAAATATCCACGTGGTCCAGACCGAGGCGTGTCAGCGTGTACCCGATCCAGTTCTTCACGGCAACCGGCCGCGTGTCCACACCGAGCCATCGGCCATCCGGCGCACGCAGCGCGCCGAACTTCACCGACACCAGCGCCTTGTCGCGTCGGTCCCGGAGCGCGCGCCCGATGAGGAGCTCGTTGTGACCTGAGGAGTAGTAGTCGCCGGTATCAAGCAGCGTGATCCCGGCATCGAGGGCCGCATGGATGGTCGCGACACTCTCATCAGCGTCGGCAGGGCCGTACATGCCTGACATGCCCATGCAGCCGAGGGCGAGTGGAAAGACTGATGGGCCGGAAGAACCGAGCTGTCGGAGGTCGCGGGTCAATCTGAAATCTCCAATCTGGGAATCTGCAATCTGATCCGTAATCTGGCAAACCAAGAATCGGGAATCTATCAGGTAATCTGCAAACCTATCGCGAATCTGGAATCCGTCGGCATCGACCGATTGGCGATTCAGATTGACGGTTTCAGATTGACGGTTTCAGATTGACGATTTCAGATTATCGATAGATTTCAGTTTCTCGATAGATTCCAGATTCCCAGTTTGCCAGATTAACGGATCAGATTGCAGATTCCCCGATTTCAACTTTCAGTTTGACCCGCGTTCTTATTTACGTCGCGGCTTCTGCTTGGCAGAAATCGACTGAATGATCAGTTTGCCGCGGCCCCGCTCCGGCAGGGGGGCTTTCCCTTGTGCAATCGCCGCCGCGAGGAGCTCCTCGATCTCGGGCTCCGTCAATCGTTGCGCCGAGTCGAGTCGAATGAACCGGTTCTGTTTGCCCGACCCGAGCAGGATCTTGTGCGGATCCGGCAGCGTCGCGCCGCGATAGAACGACAACCCGACACCATTGGCGGCCGCGGCCAGCGAGACGATCGAATCGGACGGACGTGCGGTCGGCGAGTAGCCGATCACGAAGAAATTGTAGTTGTCGTACACGATCTCATTCGCAGCAGGCATCCGCTTTCGCAGCGCTCTGCGCGACTTGCGGATCACCGCCTGATGCCGCGGCGCGAACTTGTCGATGAAACGCCTGAGCTGATTCTCCGCGCTTGCTGCGCTCTGTGTTTGTCCGCTCTTTTGTCTGCGTTTCACGCCTGCATTGTGCGGCAGATCGCGCCGCCTGCAGTCGAATGAATTTCAAGTTTGAAACGTCGAATTTGTAAGCCTGAAGGCGCACCTAAGCGGTGGTACTATTGGATATTTCGCCCCTGAGGGAGTGGGCTCGCATTGTTATCTATTCTTATTTGGGTTCGCGACACGGTCGGCAACGGCATCTCCGCCGCCTACAACGTGGGATACAACGGCGTCACTGAAAGCGGGTGGACCGTTCCCGTCATCCTCGTCATCATGTTCCTCGTTATGATCACGGGATGGCGGCGAATGAAACCGACGCTCTGAGCGACGCGGCCGCCGCGTCGACCCGCGGGCGTAGCGAGCTCTTCACTGACGTCGATTGCTATATCGACGGACTCTTCGTACCTCCGGACCGCGCGCTCGATGAGGCGATCCAGTCCTCTGTCGCGGCCGGCCTGCCGCAGATTCACGTCTCGCCCGCTCAAGGCAAATTCCTGTACCTGCTCGCGCGATTGACCGGGGCGCGACGAATCCTCGAGCTCGGCACACTGGCCGGGTACAGCACGATCTGGTTGGCGAGAGCGCTGCCGCCGGACGGCCGTCTTCTCTCGCTCGAGGTGAACGACCGGCACGCCGCCCTCGCGAGGACCAATCTGGCCCGGGCCGGTGTGGCCGATCGAGTCGAGGTTCTGGTCGGTTCCGCGCTCGCCACGCTGGCCCGTCTCGTCGAGCGCGGCGAACCGCCATTCGACGTCGTTTTCATCGACGCCGACAAGCCGAACTATCCCGGCTATCTCGAGTGGGCGCTTCGACTCACCCGGCCCGGCAGTCTGATCCTCGCCGACAACGTCGTCCGCGCCGGCGCCGTGCTGTCGACGGGTACCACTGATGACAACGCAGTCGGCGCACGCACGTTCAACGCGGCGCTCGCCGCCGACCCGCGCGTCGACGCGACCATCCTGCAACTGGTCGGAAGCAAGGGACACGACGGAATTGCGATTGGGGTCGTGAAAGGGAGATAAGAGACAAGAACTCTGTCGGTTCCGAGGTTCCGAGGTTCCGGGGTTCCGGGGTTCCGAGGTTCCGGGGTTCCGGAGTTCCGAGGTTCTGGGGTTCCGGAGTTCCGAGGTTCTGGGGTTCCGGAGTTCGGGAGTTCCGGGGCCCTTCAAGAGCGGGTTCCGAGGTTCCAGACCGGGGTGGAACCCGGGTCTTGAAGAACTCCGGAACTTCGGAATCCCGGAACCGACGAGGATCTCCAGCATCGCCGCGGTTAGTTTTTCGCGGCGAAAATCCTTGCCACGTTCTCCTGCGAAAAGAAATCGGCCGGCGACACGACGCCGGAGACGATCCGCACGAAACCGTTCATCGCTTCCTGGTTGCCGTGGACCGCACCGAGGAACTTCTGCAGTTCCGGCGCGGGCGGCGCGAGCCTGGCGAACTGGCACGTGAACTCGTACGTCGGCAGGACATGTTTGTCGCGCGAGGACTGGTACGTCGCCATTGCGGCCTCGAACGAGCGGGCGCCCGACAACCATTCGTGGAGCGCGGTCGCACACAGCCCGGCATCCCGGAACGCGTCGGAAATGCCTTGAGCCGTGATGAAGTCCTTGTTGTAGCCGGCGTCGCCGACGAGCGCCCAGCCCGGGCCAAACGGCTTGCGAAAAAAGTTCGGCACCGCCGTGCCGACGAAGCGTTCCTCGCGGCGCGCCGCGCGCACGCGCTCCGCAAACCCCGGGACACGGTCGAGCGCGGCGAAATAGTGCCGTTCGATGTCCTTCCTGTTGGTCTCGAACTCCGCGATCGGCCACCCGACGATGAGCAGCACGAGACCATCGTTCGTCGGCCATGCGGCCCAGGAGCGATCGATGCGGTCGTACGCCTCGAAGCGATCGACGTTCAAGCCGCTCCAGTAGGTGTAATAGCCCGCAAGGAGCGGGGGCTTCTCGTGGTACTGCTCGGGATTGACGGTCCGGGCGACCAACGAATGCAATCCATCCGCGCCGACAACGACACGCGCGCGCTCCGTGACATCGCGGCCGCCCTTCGCGTGGCCGCGAATACCGGTCACGCGCCCATTCTCAGCGACGATGTCCTCGACGGTGAATCCTTCACGGACCTCGACGCCGGCGTCCGCGGCCGCATCGACCAGCAGCTTGTCGAGCACGGTCCGTCGCGGCGCATATGAGACGGGCGAGTCGGCTGCCCCTGGCGTACCCGAGATCACGAACGGCCCGAAGTCGAACGCATACGTGTGAATCGCCGGGCACCTGCTGGCAAGCAGCCGGTCGAGGAGGCCCCATTTTTTGAGAGCGGCCACTCCGGGCGGATGGATGAGGTGAGTGGAGATCGTGTCGCTGGGAAACGTGGCGCGATCGACCAGCAGGAGCTTGTATCCATTCCGCGCCAGCAGCATCGCCGTGGGTGATCCCGCACAGCGCGCGCCAACGACGATCGCATCGTATTCGTTCATCGTTTGCCCCGCTTACTCGCGAGAAGCGCGTACAACCCGATTCCGATCCAGGCGACGTTGACGACAGCCGACGGCACCGCGCTGTACCACGCGCTGTTGATCACCAGCCCCAGCGCGCCGGCAATGTTGAGCGACTGGTAGCCGACCGAGTGCGGATGGAGCCGATCGGTGGAGACGAGTCCGTAGGCGAGGAGCACCAGCACCGCGCCCACCCAACCGATGAAGTCGATGAACACCGGCATGCGCTCAATCCACCGTGAACGCCAGATACATCAGCGCGCCGCGGCGTTCGAGGTGCAGGACGACGGAGTCGCCCGGCTTCAGCTTGTCGACCAGCGCGCGCAGCGCGGCAAGGCCGTTCACCGGCGTCCGGTTGACGGCGAAGATGACGTCGCCCACCGCCAAGCCGCCATCGGCGGCGTCGAGCGCGCCGGCAACCGTCGCCGCCACGACGACGCCTGAACTGACCCGCACGACCGGCACCATCTCCGCGATTCGCCGATCGAGATCGAGCGCGAGGACGCTCAGCCGCGGGAGCAGATTCTGACGAGGGTCCACCGAAGCCGAAAGGCCGTCGAGCGGATCGCGCCGCTCGGCCACCGATACCGACACCGTCTGCGGCTGACCGTCGCGGACGATCTCGAGCGAGATGAGATCGCCCGGGGCGTGCCGATACACGTTGACGAGCAGGTGGCGGCCGTTCTCCATCGGCTTGCCGTCGAGCGTCGCGACGAGATCGCCGGGCCGCAGCCCTGCCCTGGCCGCCGGGCTGCCGGGCATCACGTCTGCGAGCACGACTCCCGATTCGCGCGGCAGACCGAGCCCCATCGCGAGAACCGGCGTGACCGTTTGCGCGCGCACGCCGATATCGCCGCGCCGCACGCGGCCCATCGTCTTGATCTGCTCGTACACGGTCCGGACGATGTTGCTCGGCGCCGCAAACCCGATCCCATCCGATCCTCCGGGCCGCGACATCATCAGCGTGTTGAGACCAACGACGCGTCCGTCGAGATCGACCAGCGGGCCGCCGCTGCTACCGGGGCTGATCGACGCGTCAGTCTGCACGTAGACCATCGGCGACTCCGGTCCAAGCTGACGTGCCACCGCGCTCACGACCCCCATCGAAACCGAGTTGTGGAATCCGAGCGGGCTGCCGAACGCCAGGACGACCTGTCCGGGCCTGAGCTCGTCGGAATCGCCGAACGTAAGCGCCGGAAGATTCTTCTCTTCAATCTTGATGACCGCCAGATCCGTCTCCAGATCGAGACCGACAATCTGACCGCTGACGATCCGGCCACGCGGCGCGAGAATCGACCGCCCGGCCGTCGCGACCGGCAGTTCCACGCGGAGGCGCTGGGCACCGCGAACCACGTGCGCGTTCGTGACGATGTATCCGGCGGGATCGACGATGATGCCCGACCCGGATCCACGCTCGGTCGTGACGAGATCGGCGCTGCTCGAGATGAGTCCTTCGCCGGGCTTGAACGAAGTCGTGAAGATCTCGACCACCGCCGGGCTCACGGCGCGCGTCGCCGCCTCGAGCGATCGGCTCAGGTCACTCGACGCCGCGGGCGGCGGCGCCGCCGGTCTGGCCTGACCCTGCGCTGACGCAATCGGCGCGTACAAGAGAAGACTAATGACGACTCCCACGCGAACGGCGGGGTCGAGGGATGAAGACATCAAATGCCTCCCTTTCAATCTGAAAGGTGCAATCGGGGAATCTGCAATCTCGATCGGCAATCTGGGAAGCCGGCAATCTGAAATCTATCGGGAATCTGAGATCTATCGGCAATCTCAAATCATCGGCAACCTGGAATCGCCGTCGATTCGTCGATTCCCGATAGATTCGCGATTGCCGGATTACCGATAGATTCCCGATTCCCCGATAGATTCCAGATTCCCCGCTTCCCCGATTGCCGATCAAAGATTGCAGATTCCCAGATTCCCAGATTCCAGATTTCAGATGGACGTCATTGACTGTTACGGTCTCTCGAAACGCCACGTCGTGTACGACCGGCCGTCGCCTGCGCTGGAGGAGAACTCGGCAGGGCGCGGCTTCCCGGGAGCTGCCATACAAACCTCGAGCACGTCGCCGCGCCGCTCGCAGATGCCGGCCTGCTTCTTCCCTTTCTGCGGCCCTGCGAGGTTTGTGTAGTCGATGGCGTGCGGGCGTTTCGATTCGTCAACGGTAAACCGGGCCTCCACCATGATCTGCGGTCCGGCGACGACGCGCGTCACGTCGCCGCGCGTGATCCGCCGGCACCACTTCACCATGTCATCCTTGAGCGGCACACCGCTGAAGACCCCCGCGACCATCGCCCACTCACCGTCGAGCCGCGTCGGCTTCGCCGAAACGGTTGGCTGGCTCGAGGAATTCACCGCGAGTGAGCTCCCGGGCTTTTGCCGCGTCGATTGCGCAGCCGGCGTGCGGCGTGCGAGCGTTTCGAGGACGAGGCCGCTGTCCGGTTTCGTCGCGAAGGTCTTCGGCCGCCGGCTGCCGCGCGTCGCGAAGCAGAGCGTCCAGCGATCGCCGATGAGCGTGTAGATCCCGGCGTGGCGGGTTCCCTGCTGCGGTCCCGCGGTGAAGGTCAGGTCGAAGGCTTTCGGCTTCTGCTTCTCCTGCAGCGTGACCATGCCTTCGTAGTCCATGCCCATGCCCGTGGATTTGAAGCGATCCTTCTCGATCACGACACGCGCGTCGCCGGTGCCGGGCAGTGACATCTCCTGTCCGTCCATCTCGAGTGAGGTGATCCACCAGGTGCCTTGAAGGTTGTCGAGATCGCGAGCCATATGAATCAGTGCAGGAAGCGCCTGGCGATGATACCGCTTCCGTCACAGAGCCTTCACCGCAAAGGGCACGAAGGGCGCTTCGTGGTTTTCACGGACACGCGCTCAGTGTGTCATCGCCATCTTGTGTCCCTGGGACATCCGCATGTTCCACATCCGTCCCATCTGGCCCGCGGGCAGCCTGACGCGGAAAAACAGCTGGAACGAGACAGGATGCGTGCCGTGAGTGGCCTGCAGCGGCTCCGGCACGCGGTAGACCGTGACCAGAGCGCCCGCCGATCCTTCGAATCCGCGCCAGACGAGCAGGCGCCGTGCGGCGCCGGCAGTGACGGCTGTGACCCAATCGAGCCGCGGGGGCCCGCCGGAATCATGCGGAATCTCACCGGTCACAAGCATGTCCGTCTCGACCTGCTGCACGTCGACGCGGCTCGAGAACGAGAGCGCCGGGCGCTCGAACGTGAGCTCACCAAAGACGCCGTGCTGCAGTTCGCCATGCGCGTTGTTGACGCCGTATCCGATCGTGACCGCTTTCAATTGATCGGGCCGCTGACGAAACCATCCGACCGAGGTCGTGGTGCGCGTCGTATCACCTTCGACCAGTTCCTCGGGTTCCCGAAGCCGGCCAGACGAGAACTGCACCTCCCACTCCTGGGTCGGACGAAACCAGACCCTGCCCGCGACGGAGTCCAGCGGACCGAAGTCGAAGTCCCATCGATGCGCGTCGGGCTCGCGGCCATTGAAAACGGAACCCTCGAGCACCCATCGTCCGAGCTCGACCGACCCGGACACGACGCCGAAGCTGATGTGCGTCGAGTCGAACGTGTGATGCCCGAGCGGCGCGAGGACGAGGCCGGCCGCCGACGGCCGGTGAATGTAGGCCACCGGCCCGAGCGTCGGCTCACCCGCCGGCCCGCCGGCAATCGTGAGCGACGTCGTCTCGCTCAGGTTCAATCGCCACGAGGCAGCGAGCTGCGTGAAGAAATCGTGCGGATGCTGGCGATCGACGACCGGCTTCCCGTCGAGGGCTTCACCGACCTGGAAGATCTCCCGATAGCCCCTTTCGCCGACCGTGGCCGGATCGAGGCTGAGCATGACGTTCGCGGTGAAGCTGTGACGGCCGCGATCGCGCATCAGCATCCCCATCCACCAGTTCGGGACGACGAACTCGTCGCCGCCACGCGGCCCGCCCTGAGAATTGAACAGGCCGTACACGACGCCGTCCTGCATCAGGTGCGTACGCGGCGCCGCCGTGTGCTGGTGAGCCATCTGACCCGCGCCGCCCTGCTCCGGTGTGGCGATCAAGACTCTCGTAATTCCCAACAGCAGACCAATGACACGCATGCCTTACGGATCCCTTCGATGAGTCGCGCACGTCTGATCGCGCACGACGACCATTCCAGTTGAGTTATGACAAACGCGCTGGATGGCGCGTCAGATCCGAAGCGGCGTCAGGCGGCGGATGAGCGGAGGAATCAGACCCAGGTTGTCGCTCGCAGGACCCAGTGGGCGTCTACGGACGGCAATAACAACGGGACCATCGTCTGCGGCAGGCATCGAGAGCTGAATGACCGGCTCGATCCGCTTTGCGGTGGCAGCGAGCGGCGTCAGATGACTCGTGCAATCGTGCGTGCCCGCAACGCGATGCTCCGGCGCCGGCAAGAAGTGACAACTGCCGCTCGGCGCAAGAGGCCTGTGACCCTCGGAGCAAGTCCGAAGACACGTCGCGCCGAATGTCGACGCGGCGGCGAACGACACCAGCAGACAGAATGCGAGCGATCGTCGCATCGGCAGCGCTCTCTCGCAGTATAGACGATGTAGGATCGGCCCTCACGTCGGCATGTCACGATCTTCCGCGCCCACGCTTCGAGATCTGCGGATCGAAGGACGACTCATCCCGTTCGTGGGCGCCGGCCTCTCGCGTCCGCTCGGCCTGCCGTCGTGGGATCTCCTCGTCGACAACATCGCGGTACAGCTCGGCTACGACCCCGAGATCTACCGGCTGAACGGCAGCAAGCTGCAACTGGCGGAGTATTTCGTCGCGGAGAAAGGCAGCATCGGCCCGCTGCGGAGCGAAATGGATCGGCTCTTCAACCCGACCGACGAGGCGGTCCTCGCGTCGACACCGCACCGGCTTCTCGTCGAGCTCAAATTTCCGCTCATCTACACCACCAACTACGACCGCATCATCGAGCGCGCCTTCGACCTGCGCGGCGTGCCGTGCCACACGATCGCGAACATCGATGACCTCGGCACGGCGCCGCCGAACGTGACCCACGTCGTGAAGTTCCACGGGTCCTTCAGCGACGATGCGAGCCTCGTGCTGACCGAGTCCAACTACTTCGATCGGCTCGATTTCGAGTCGGCGCTGGATCTGAAGCTGCGCGCCGACACGCTGGGCAGGAGCCTGCTCTTCGTGGGCCACGGCCTCGGCGACATCAACATCCGCTATCTGCTCTACAAGCTGCACAAGCTGCGCGGCCGCATGACCACGGGCCAGACCCGCCTGCCGAGCGCGTATCTCACGGCGTTCGGCGCCGGCGACGTCCAGCAGACGCTACTGGCGCGGTGGGACGTCGAAATCATCGAGCTCGATCCGCTCGACAAGACGAAGAGCATCGAGGCGTTCCTGGAGTCGCTGCGGTGAAGGTCTATTTTCTGACGACGAACGAGTTCAAGATTGCCGAGGTCCAGGACTATGTGGCGCGCCGCGACGTTCGCGCCCGTCATGGCGTGGAGCTCTCGATCGTCCGCCAGGACCTGCAGGAAATCCTCGATCCCGACATCGGCAAGATCGTCCGGGAGAAGGCGGTCGGCGCCTATGCGTCCATGGCGCATCCGTGTGTGGTCGAACACGGGGGGATCTTCATGGATGCGCTGCCGGGTCTGCCGGGCAGCGTCGGGAAGATCGTGTGGGACGCCGTCCAGGACCGCATCTGTGACTTTCTGCGCGCGGGCGACTCGCGCGGCGCGATGGTGCGATCGTATCTCGGCTACTGCGACGGCCGGCGCGTGCGCGTCTACATGGGTGAGACGCGCGGACGCGTGGCCGAGCGCGCCCGCGGCGCCTACAAGTTCGCCTGGGATCCCATCTTCATGCCCGGCGATCAATCGCTCACTTATGGCGAGATGGGACTCGAGCTGAAGCGCGACACGTCGCCGGTCTGCAAGGCCTGGGACGCGTTTTTCGCCGGCGAAGGTCCGCGGCTCGCCGCGCTCGAGTAGCCGCCGGCCCGTCCGAACCATTATATATACTGACTCGTATATATACGATGGTGCCCTCATGGAGCTGAGCCCGACCACCTGTCAGATCCTCCTCGCCCTCGCCGACCGCGATCTGCACGGCTACGGCATCATGGCGGATGTGCTCGAGCGGACTGCCGGCCGGATCCGGCTGTGGCCCGGAATCCTGTACGGCTCGCTCAAACGGCTCGCGGACGACGGACTCGTCGAGGAGGTCGATCCGCCCCGGGATGCGCCCCGCGATCGGATGTCGCGGCGCTTCTATCGGCTCACCGCCGCAGGACGCAAGGCGCTCGGCCGTGAAATGGCGCGGCTGGCGCGCGATGTCCAGACCGCCCGCGCGCGAAAAATCGCCGTCCGCGACTGACCGTGAAGCTGTATCGCCTGCTCGCCCGCGCCTTTCCGCCGGCATTCCGACGCCGGTACGAAGACGAACTTGCGGAAACCGCCGCTGAACTGCTGCAGTCGGAGCACTCGCACGGTCCGTGGCGACGGCTGCGTGCGTGGGTCGGCCTCTCGGTCGACGCCGTCACGCGCGGCCTGGCCGAACGGCGTGCCGAGCGCGTGGCAGCGGCGCATCCGCGTCCGCGCCTGGGCCGTTCGATGGTGTCGGAATGCCGGCACGCGATTCGCGCTCTCGCGGGAAGGCCTATCTTCTCCGCGACGATCGTCGGACTGCTCGCGATCACGATGGGCGCCAACACCGCCGTCTTCAGCGTCGTCGATGCCGCGCTGCTCCGCCCGCTACCCTACGCCAACCCCGAGCGGCTGGTGCTGCTCTGGGAAAGCTACGCGAGGATGCACCTCACGACCATGCCCTGGTCGGATCTCGACTATCTCGACGTGCGCGCCGCGACCTCGCTCGAGAGCGCCGCAATCTTCCGTCCGCGCCGCGTCGTCCTGACCGGACGCGGCGACGCCGTTTCCCTTCGCGCGTCCATCGTCGAAGGAGGGCTGTTCGGCCTGCTCGGCATCGACGCCGGCCAGGGCCGGCTGTTCAACGAGGACGACACTCGCGGACACCACGACGTCGCGCTGCTGTCGCACGCGTCATGGCAAACGCGCTTCGGCGCCGATCCGGCCATCGTCGGGCGATCGATCTCGATCGACTATCGCCCGGTCACCGTAATCGGCGTGCTGCCGGCAGGCTTTTCGTTCCCGCCGCCGCTGACCTACAACGGCCAGATGATCGCGGTCGAGCCCGAGGTCTACCTGCCGTACGAACTCAAGACCGATCCGGACGAGCGAGGATCCCACAACGCGTTCGTCATCGGCAGGTTGAAGCCGGGAATCACGGTCCAGGCGGCGCACGCGGAAGTCGCGGCAATCGGCGAACGCGTTGCGCGCGCCTATCCGGAGACGAACACCGATATGCGCATGAGCGCGACGTCGCTCCACGCGCAGTCCGTTGTCAGCATCAGGACGATGCTGTTCGTGTTGCTGGCCGCGGTCGGCGGCGTGTTGCTCATCGCGTGCGCCAGCATCGCGAATCTGATTTTGGCTCGCGGGTCGGGGCGCGGCCGCGAAATGGCGCTGCGGGCGTCACTGGGCGCGAGCCGCGCGTCGCTGGTGCGACAACTGCTGTTCGAGAACGCGCTGCTCGGCGTCGTCGGTACGGGGCTGGGGTTCCTCGTCGCCCAGTGGATTTCGACCGGACTCGTCACCCTCAATCCCATCGAGCTGCCGGCGATGTTCCAGTCGGCGATCGACTGGCGCGTCCTCGGCTTCACCGCGGTCCTGACGATTGCTGCGGTCTTCACCTTCGGGCTGATTCCCGCTCTCCAGGGATCGCGGACCGATCTGAGGGTGATGCTTCAGAGCGGACCGCGGACGTCCGGATCACCGGCTGACCGGCGAACGAAAGCCGCGCTCGCCGTCCTCCAGGTGGCGCTCGCGCTCGTGCTTCTCGTCGGCAGCGGCCTCGCGATTCGCAGCCTCGCCCGCCTGTGGAACCTCGACCCGGGGTTCCGACCGGAACACGCTGCGGCGGTACGCATTACCCTGCCGGAAACGCGGTACCAGTCGGAGCCGAGCCAGCGGGCATTCGAAGATCGGATTCGCTTACGGGTGCGGCAGGTGCCCGGCGTCAGTCGAGTGTCGACCTCCACGCTTCTTCCGTTCGCGACCCAGATTCAGCATACGGGCGACTACATGGTCGTCGGCCTGCCGCCGCGTCAGGTCGGCGACTATCTCATCGCGACGTATCAGAGCACGTCGCCTGAGTATCCCGCCTCGTTGAGTCTGCGGATCCTCGAGGGTCGCGGCTTCACCGACGCCGACGCCGCAGGCGCCCCCCTCGTCGCGCTCGTCAGCGAGTCGCTGGCGCTGCGACACTGGCCGGCCGGGCGCGCGTCTGGACATCAGCTCCGCCTCGGCGACCCGGACGAGCCTGCGCGGACCATCATCGGCGTCGTCAGCGACGTCCGCATGGAAGGGTTCGCCGGTCGTTTCGCCCCGTCGATTTATCTGCCGATCTCGCAATCGCCGCTGGCTGATTTCTGGCTCATCGTCACGAGCCCGCGACCGGCCGATCAGCTTTCGGCGGACGTGCGCGCGGCCATTCGCGAGATCGATCCGGGCGTGCCCGTCGGCGCCCTGCGCGCGCTGGTGGACGTCATGGGCGATACCATCAAGACGCCCCGATTCGCGACGATCATCCTCAGCGCGTTTGCGGCGACGGCGTTGTTGATCGCCGCAATCGGCTTGTATGGCGTGCTCGCCTTCGACGCGCTCGAGCGCCGGCGTGAACTGGGAGTCCGTGTCGCGCTCGGCGCCACGCCGGCGAGCATCCGGCGTCTGCTCGTCGGACGCGGAGTGCGAATCGTCGCCGCGGGTGTGATGCTGGGCGCGGCCGGCGCGGTCGCGAGTACACCGCTGCTGGCGGGGTTGTTTCTCGAAGTACCCCAGGCTGATGCCGTGGCCTTCACCGCCGCGACCGCGCTGCTGGCGGTGACGACACTCGTCGCGACGTGGCTGCCGGCCCGCAGAGCGACGCGAACGGATCCGATCGACGCCCTCCGGACGCAGTAAGGCGCCGCTCGAGCATTGCAGTTGGCAGGCATTGCCCAAAAGTCGAACGCGGCGAAGTCGAGAGATGTTTGGGCGCGGCTGAAGAGCACTCGCGCCCGCGTCGGTACGACGGGCTCAAAACTGAAAAAGGCTGACAAGAATCAGGTTCCTCGGACCCGCCGTACCCGTCGTACCGACTGGTGCCCGCTCGGGGGATCCGGCCTGCGCTGCCCGGGTCTCCGTGAGAGCTCGCGTCGTCCCACTTTCCCGTACGTCCGTTCGCATTCTCAGGCAAAGCCCAGTTGGCAATTCGAGCCAATTGACCGGAATCAACCACCCGAAGAACGCGACCTGATAGTATTTGGGTACTCCGCCCCTGTGTCCTCGTCGCCCGAACACCCCCAATCTGAAGACCCGCGCCGGCAGGGACTGACCCACGCCATGCGGATGCTCGGCCATGACCTCCGGCATGCGCTGGCGCGCGCGACCAGCATCACCGAACGCCTGGCGCGGCATCTCGTGGCCGGCGCGCCGACTCAGCGGGATCTGGGCGAACTGCGGTACGCCCTGTCGGAAGCGGACTACGTCGCAGAGGCGCTCCTCGATGGCAGCGCCGAGTTGAACCTCGACCGGCCGCCGCTGTGCGTCAACACGTTCCTGCTCGAGCTGGAGCCGTTACTGAGAGAAACGCTCAATCCGGCAATCACCCTGACCGTGCGTCTGTCCGCGACGGCCGGGGTCGTCTCGGCCACCAGCCACGAGCTCGACGCGATTGTTCGTTCCCTCATCGACAACGCGACGCGCGCGATACTCGACGGCGGAGAGCTCACCATCGCGACCGGCTGGCTGGACATCGCGGGGATCGCCTTGCGCGATCGCGCCTCGTCGCGCCATCACGTGCGGCTGACGATCACCGCAACGCCGAGTGGGCGGGAAGGCGAACCCAGCCGCCGCGCGGTGGTGTCTCCGGACGTCGACGCCAATGCGCCGCCAGCCGACGAGCACGTCTCCGCAATAATCAGCGAGCTTGGAGGCTGTCTCGTCGTCGAAAGCGCCGACGGCGAAGACCGGCGGCTTCACGTGTGTCTGCCGGCGGCGGGATGAGGGTTGTCAATCTGAAATGTGCAATCTGGGAATCTGTAATCTTGACGGCAATCTGCAAGCTGACAATCTGAAATCTATCGGGGAATCTGGAATCTATCGAGAATCTGCAATCCAGGAATCTGAAATCGCGGGCCGATTCTCCGATAGATGCCAGATTGGAGATGGATTCAAGATTTGCCGATCCGATTCAGATTACCGATTCCCGATAGATTCCAGATTTCCAATAGATTCCAGATTCGCCGATTTCGCGATTGCAGTTCGAGATTGTAGGTTCCCAGATTTCACATTTCAGATTGACGTGCGCGCGCGAAGTTCACACTTCACGACG
>JBLNGH010000176.1:0-5044 GCA_050264575.1 Acidobacteriota bacterium
TCACGAAGCTGTACGGCTTCGAGACCGTGACCACGCGGTACTTCAACGTGTTCGGGCCGCGCCAGCAGCCCGGTTCGCCGTACTCCGGTGTGATTTCGCTCTTCATCGAAGCGCTCTCGGAGGGACGGGCGCCCACCGTGCACGGGGACGGCCGGCAAACCCGCGACTTCACCTACGTCGGCGACGTGGTGACGGGCGTGCTCCGCGCCTGCGATGCGCCGCAGGCGGCTGGCGAGGTCATCAACGTCGCCGGAGGCGGCCGCATCTCGCTCCTCGAGGTCCTGCGCGTGCTGCAGGACCTTCTCCGCACGAACGTCGAGCCCACGTTCAGCCCGCCGCGCGAGGGCGACGTGCGGGACTCCCAGGCGGACATCCACAAAGCGCGTCAGATGCTCGGCTACGAGCCGCGCGTGCCGTTCGAAGACGGGCTGCGATCGACTGTCGAGTGGTACCGGACGGCCGCGTCAACTTCACGCGCGCGTACCTGACAAGACGTCACCCGCGGTTGCGGCACAGCCCGACCCACGGACCGATCCGGAAACTGCAGGCGTCAACGCGGCCAGGTTCGTCCAGGCGCTCTGAACGCGTCTGATTCCCGGCACTCCTGCAACTCCTGATTCCTCCAGCAGTTACTGCAGCAATCGTCCTTCGCGTCCGGCGTGGCCGCCGGTTTGCCTGAGAGTCCGCCGGGATCAGGCCGGTCGTCCGGTGGCAGTGCCGACTTCACCACTGACAGCGCTCTCGGCCGGTCCTGCTCCCAACTGATCAGAGGCACGTCACTTTCGAGAGGAGAGCATCATGCGGAGATTGTCTGTGACGAGTGCGTTTGCGCTCGTCCTTCTGTTGGCAGGAATCTCGAGCACGGCAGGCGCACAAGTCGCCACGCAGGAGAAAACCACCTCGCAGCCGGCCGCGGCCGCGCTTGTGAATTTGAACACCGCGACAGCCGCTGACCTCGCGAAGCTGCCCGGCATCGGTCCGGCTGTGGCCGCACGCATCGTGGAATACCGGCAGAAGAACGGCAGCTTCAAGAAGATCGAGGAGCTCATGAACGTCAAGGGCATCGGCGAGAAGACGTTCCTGAAGCTCAAGCCGCTCGTGACCGTCGCGCCGCCGAAGTCGTCGGAACGATGAGGGGCGGCGCGCGTCGAACAGACGGCTACTCGCTCGTCGAGTTGCTCCTCGTCCTTCTCGCGGCGACGACGATCGTCTCGGCCGCGCTTCCCGTGACGTCCGGCAGTCTGGACGCCGGTCGTGCCCGGCACGCAGCCGGCTTCGTGGCCGCCCGGTTTCGCCTCGCCCGCCAGCAAGCTGCCGCGCGCACCACCGTCGTCTCCCTCGTCTTCGATCGGGTGGGAAGCCGATGGTTGGTGCGTGTCTGCGGGGATGGAAACGGGAACGGAGTGCGGCGGTCCGAGATTACGGCAGGCGTCGATCGATGCTTCGACGGGCCGCACGATCTCGAGGCGATGTTTCCCGGCGTGCGGGTCGACGTCGACAGCTCGATTCGCGGGCCGAGCGGCGAGCCGCCTTCGCCTGACGCCGTGCGGTTCGGGGCGAGCGAGATGGCCAGTTTTTCACCCTCCGGAAGCTGTACCGCGGGATCGTTGTTCCTGCGCTCGGCCCGGTCGGTCCAGTACGCAATCAGAGTCGCCGGGGTAACCGGCCGCACTCGCATCCTCCGCTACAACGCGGTATCGCGATCCTGGGATGAGTTGTGAGTCCGTTCCGCGTGCATCTCGGACGTGACGTTGCGGTGGTCGGACAACAGGCAGAGACCATGGAATTGATGGGCCGCGTCCGATTGCGCCCTGGCGCGCTCGTCGAGCTGCTAGCCGGGTCGGCAGATTCCGGGTCCGCACGAGTCGCCAGGGTTGAAAGCTGGGTATTGGTCGAATTGGGTAGCGATGGGCCGATGTTCCGCGGACTCTGCCGCTGGGGCGGGCCCGACGGGGAATGGACTACCCGCTGATTGTCGAGATCCAAAGGACGTGCGGGCGCGCCTCGTCAGCGCAGATTGGCATCACTGTTGATACGTCGTGAAGGCTCCTGGGGGAGGCGATGCTCGTTGGACAAAGTCCGTTGATGAAAGAACTGCGCTCGCGGCTCGGGCGCATCGCCGACACGAACTTCACGGTTCTTGTGGAGGGGGAGAGCGGTGCAGGCAAAGAGCTCGTCGCCCGCGAAATCCACGCCAACAGCCATCGCCATCGCGGGCCGTTCGTCGCCGTCAATTGCGCGGCGCTGGTCGAGACGCTCCTCGAGGCGGAGCTCTTTGGCATCGAAGATCGGACGGCGACCGGCGTGAAAGGCCGCCGTGGCAAGTTCGAGCTGGCGGACAAGGGAACGTTGTTTCTCGACGAGGTGGCGGATCTGTCGTCCACCGCGCAAGCCAAGCTGCTTCGCGTGCTTCAGGATCTGTCAATCGAGCGGGTCGGCGGGCAGGAGGCCCATCGCGTCGACATCCGGGTCATCGCCGCCACGAATCGCTGTCTTCGGAACATGGTCGACGACGGCCGGTTTCGGGCAGATCTGTATTACCGGTTGGCAGGAGTCGAGGTGTACGTGCCGCCTTTGCGCGCCAGACGAGACGACATACCGCTGCTCGTGAGCCACTTCGCCGCACGCTATCGTCGTACCCGCTCGCTCTCGCTGACGTCATCCGCTCTCGAAGCGCTGATGGCGTACGACTGGCCCGGCAACGTCCGGCAGCTGGCCCGAGCGCTCGAGCGGGCCATCGCACTGGCGCCGGGACCGGCGGTCACGGTCACCGATCTTCCCGCGGAGATCTCGAGTGACTATCAGGATCTCTTGCGCGAAGTGCCGCCTCGAGACGATTCCCTGCGCGCGTGGAGCAGCCGGTACGTCCGCCTCGTGCTCGAACGCTGCGCCGGCAACAAGCGCCGCGCCTGCGAAGTCCTCGACATCAGCTATCACACGCTCCAGGCGCACCTCGAATACGGTTCACCGTTTGCGATGGTCAAGACTTCGTCGAATGGCGGACACGAAGTTGGAAACGGAGCGGCCGCCTCTCACGAATGCGAAGGGACGGTGTCACACACGTGAGGTCGCCGACGGCCGGACAGCCGGATGCCAGATTTTCTGGCCTTGGTCCGGACTCTCCGGACCGGGAGAACGCAACACATGACGATTACATCTCAGACGACTACGGGACTGCTTGTCGTCGCCGCGCAGCTTCTCGCTGGATCGGCGGCGTATGCGGACCAGCGTCCGCTGCAACGCCGGACCGATCCGTCAACCGGCGCCGAATTACGCCTCTACCAGGGCCAGCGTCCTGGACGGGACGCGCGGATTGAAATCCAGGATCCGTCCGTGCTCATTCGCAAAGAGGTGGCGAATGGGTCGCTGCTGACCACGATCGTGGCGGGCAACGACCAGGTCTCGGTGGCCATCGGCCGCGGTGGGCTCGTCGTGACCCGCGGCAGCCAGCGCGTCAGCGTCGACCGCACGCATCGGGATCAGTTCGAGGCGGCGCAGAAGCTCGTGGCGAACTCCGCGGCGGTCGGCCGCGCGAAGACCTTGCTCGCCAAGCTGACCCGCGGGTCGGCCTCTCCGCTGCGGCAGACCGCAATGGTCACGCGCGTCATGCTCCTCACGCTCTCGGGAGACGTGGCCGGCGCCGAAGCTCTGTCGAGGCTGGCGCGCGCGGAGAGTGAGAAGGTCACGATCAAACCGGCCTCACTCGGTGAGGGTGAGGAAGATGGCCCTGGCGAGTGCTGGCAGGTGTACGCGCTCGAGGCCATTGCCGCCTACAAGGAGTACGAAGACTGCTACAACTCGCAGGCCTGGTACGACGTCCTTGGGAAACTGGGCTGCGCGACCGTCTACGACATGCGTGCGATCGGCGCATTCGCATGGTGGATGAGCTGTGTGGGACTCAGAAAAGCGTAACGACCGATCTTGAGCGTCACGTTCGAACCGTTGTCCACTCCCGCCTACGCTAAGGCTCCGGCGAGGCTCGCCGAAGTGCCTTGGGCGCGAAGGCGGCCCCAGCTTCTGCCTGGAGGTCAGTAAATGGCCTGGAGGATTCTGCTGATTGTTCTCGTGAGTCTGTTCGTGACGGCGAATGTGATGCCGTTCGTGCTCATGAACGTCCCGCTGGCGCGCGACGAATCGGTCGGCATGGCGCTGGTCTTCGGCGTCACGGCCGTCACATTTCTCCTCATCTTTGGCACCTGGTGGAAGTTTGGAAAACGAAAGTAACCAGCACATGACACCGGCTGGCGGCACACTGGCCGCCAGCCGGCTGACGGACACTATCCGCGTCTGGCAACCTTGACCGTGCGGCGAACGCGATAGTACTTTGTACCGCCTCCTCGCCATCGCATCATGCGGCGTGAGGAGTCTCCTCACATGTCGTCGTCTCCGGCTGCGCTCAAGAAGACTCCGCTCAACGCCCGGCACCGCGCCAGCGGCGGCCGCATGGTCGAATTCGCGGGCTGGGACATGCCGGTCGAGTACACCGGCATCTCCGATGAACACCTCGCCGTTCGCATGCGCGTCGGCATGTTCGACGTCAGCCACATGGGCGAAATCGAGATTGCCGGATCCGATGCGCTCGCGCTCGTGCAGATACTGACGAGCAACGACGCATCAAAGCTGGCGGTCGGGCAGGCGCAGTACTCCGCGCTCATGACACCCGCCGGGACGTTTGTCGACGATGTGCTGGTGTATCGGTTGGCAGACGAGCACTATCTGCTCGTCGTCAACGCCGGGAACATCGTCAAGGACTACGACTGGATCGCGGCGGAGGGGCGCAAGCGCGGCGGTGATGCGGCGGTCGTCAACGCCAGCTCCCGCTATGCGCTGATCGCGCTTCAGGGCCCGGAGGCGCAGTCCGTCCTCCAGAGTCTCACCGCCATCGATCTTGCGGCGATTCGGTATTACTGGTTTGCCCACGGGGAAGTCGCGGGCGTTCGATCGACGGTGTCGCGGACCGGCTACACCGGCGAGGACGGGTTCGAGATCTTCGTGCCGCCGGCCCAGGCGGAACGGGTCTGGCTGGCGCTGGCTGAGGCCGGGC
>JBLNGH010000177.1:0-9191 GCA_050264575.1 Acidobacteriota bacterium
CGTGAGCGTCGCGTGCAGGTCTTCCAGACCCGCAGTTTTGCGTCCTGCGGCGCGTAAGTCGTCCCACGCCTCGTGCGCCAGCCGCTGCACGTCGTAGGGCACGTTGCCCGCCAGATCGACGATCGCCATCCCGAGGTCCGGCTCAGGCTTGATGCCGCTGGCGGCAAACTTCGCGTCGAGAAATTCGCTGAATTCGTCGGCCGGAATCTTGTCGAGACGGATGACAGGCCCGGCTTTGTAGAACGGGCGGCGCGATCCGAGCATCCGCTCCATGAGCGACGGCTCCGAGCCGGCGAACACGTAGCCGACGCGTCGCTGATCCTGCACGGCCGCGCGCAGCGCATGCTCGACCGTGCCGCCGTCGAACCCGGCGATTGCCTGGAACTCGTCGAGCGCGACGGCGACCGGCCGGCGGCGCGCCGCCGCAATCCGGTCCGGCAGGGTGAAGACCTCGCCGGCCAGCCGCGCGACGTCCCGCTCGGTTCGCACGGTGGGGAAGGCGAGCGCGACCCTCGTCGTCCCGGGCGGTTCGGACTCGACCCGCACTTCCGGCCGTACGGCCCGGAACATCTCGGCGGCCCATTGCCGCATCCGGCCCGCCGGCGTGTCGGCGGCGAGGAGCGCGCGCGCGTACCCTTCGAGAAACGCCGCGTAGGAGCTCGAGCTCGAGACGGTCACCTCGACGGTGATCACGCCCTGCCGGGCGAGCCGCCGCAGCGCGTAGCGGATGAGCGACGATTTGCCGTACCGCCGCGGCGAGATCAGAAACACCTTCTGGCCGGCATGCAGATCGCGCTCGAGCCGGTCGAGCTCGATGGCGCGGTCGGCAAACGCCCCGGCGCTGACGATCTCGCCGTACACAAACGGATTGGCCGCTGTCATTACGTCAGGTTAGGTAATTGGTACGTAGTATACCGTAACGGTCAAGCTGCCACGTCTGTCGCCGAAGTACTGGTGCCTGACGCTGAAGGATGGCGCTGGACGCTGAAGTACTGGCGCTGCCGTTGAAGTACGGAGCTGACGCGGGAGTACAAGACCACAAAGCTCCTTGTACTTCGATGTCTTGTCCCGCGTACTTCTCGGTTGTGATCGCGTGTACTTTTCGGGCATTGGACTGCGTACTTCCGGTTCTTGGCAGTCTTGCTTCTCAGTTTTTCACTCCATTACCCATTAGCCATTACCAATTGCCAATTGCATGTGCTTTTCATTCAGAACGGAGCGCCAGGGTCGGCGACACCCGGGTCGCGCGACGGGCCGGCAGCCAGGCGGCCAGGAATGAGGCCGCGAGCAGGATCCCGAAGGCAGCCGCGAGCACGAACCCATCGACCCCGCGCCCCTGGTACGCGAGCGTGCGGAGCGCGGCGCCCGTCGCCACGGCCAGAAGCCCGCCGGCGACGAGTCCGATCGCGGCAAGGATTGCGCCTTCCCGGATGACCATCCGGACGACGGTGCCCGGCGTCGCGCCGAGCGCGACGCGAATCCCGATTTCCCGCGTGCGACGCGCCACGACGTACGCCTTCACGCCGTAAACGCCGACGGTCGCGAGAAACAGCGCGACCGCGCCAAACGCGGCGAAGATGTTCGCGCCCAGGCGGACAATCGCGAGCATGAGATTGCGCTCGCGATACATCGCGCGCGTTTCCAGCGAGAGCACGGGCAGCGCCGGATCGATCTCGCGCAGCGTGCGACGCAGCCCCGGCAGGAGCGCCGCCTCGGCTTCGGCCGACGGCAGCGAGGTCCGCACGTGGATGTAGAGGCTGGATCGAAATTCCCGCCCGACCGGGACGTACAGATGCGGACCTGGCGCCGCGTCGAACAGGTTCTGCCGCACACCCGGCGCCAGTCCGACGACCTGCAGCACCACCGGCGGCAGGTTCGGATCCCGCTGAGAGTACTGCACGCGCTGTCCGACCGGGTCGGCGTCGCCGAAGAGCTGCCGCGCGAGCGGCTCGTCGATGATCGCGACCGGCTCGCCGCTCGACCCGCGTTCCTCGGCGGACGAGAAATCACGCCCGCGCAGCACCGTCAGTCCCAGCGCGCGGAAGTACTCGGCCCCGATGGCCGTGAATTCGGCGCGGGCGAGATCGTCGGCCGCGCGCGGATCGGCTGGCGTGATGGGCGCGCCCGCCTTCTGCACCGACTGACCCTCCGACACTTCGCCGAACGGCATCGTGTTCGCGACGCTCGCCGCGACGACCTCCGGCCGCGTGCGCAGCTGCTCGAGGATCCGCTGATACAGGCTGCGCGACCGCGCCGGGTCATAGGCGGCGAGGCTCGGATCGACCTGAATCATGATGCCGCGCGACAGCGTGAACCCGGGATCGGCCGACGCGGCGAGCGTCGCGCCGCGCAGGAACATGCCGGCCACCGCGACCATGACGAGCGAGAAGCCGAGCTGCGCCATGACGAGCACGTTCTGAATCCGGAATCTCGAACGGCGGCCCGTTCCGGGACCGCCCGGTTGATCCTTGATCCCGGACGAGGCATCCGTCCGTGCGAGCGTCCACGCCGGCAGGGCGGCGAAGACGATCGCGCTCGCCATCGCGAACCCGAACGTCGCGGCGAACACGCGGACGTCGGGCGTCGAGTCGAACGACAGCGCGACCGGCGAAATTGGCGCGAGCATCGCGACCAGCATCCGCGATCCCCACATCGCCACGATCAATCCGGCGGCGCCGCCAAGACCCGAGAGGACCGCGCCCTCCGTCAGCAGCTGGCGGACGATGCGGGCGCGGCTGCCGCCGATGGCGAGGCGAACGGCGATCTCGCGCCGCCGCGAGGCGCCGCGCGCGAGCAGCATGTTCGCGAGATTGAACGCCGCGATGAGAAGAACTACGCCCGACATCGACAGGAGCGCGCCGGCGACGCCGACGAGGTCGCCGTCCGTCCGCGGCTGGGTGCTCACTGACAGCCGCGCGAGCGGCGCGAGCGACAACTCCTGGTTGCGGTTCTCCGCCGGAAACGCCTCCGCGAGCTGGGCGCCGGCGCCCGTCAGCGCGGCCGTGACGGAGGCGATCGTCGCGCCCGGCGCCAGGCGCGCGATCGGAATCAGCGTGTGATGTCGGCGATCGGCCAGCGTGCCCGACAGCCCTTCGCGAACGAAGTCGTTCGAGATCGTGTCGTAGACGCCCGTGGGAATCCACAACTCCGGCGTCACGAGCGCCATCGATCCGCCGAAGCCTTCAGGCGCGACGCCGACGATCGAGAACGGCCGGCCGTTCAACGCCATGGTCCGCGTGAGCACGTCCGCCGGCGCGCCCATGTGCTGCCACGCGGTGTGGCTCAGAATCGTCACCGCGATGTTGGCGCCGGGCCGCTCCTCGTCGATCGTGAACGGGCGTCCCCGTTCGAGCGCCACGCCGAACGTGTCGAAGAAGTTCGCGGTGACGATGTTCGCGAACACCCGCCGCGTCGATGACCCTTCCGTGACCCCGGCAAACGCGAACGTGTGCGCGGCGAGCGACGCGAAGATGTCCGTCCGGCCGCGCAGGTCGGCGTAATTGGGGTACGAGAAGGCGCGGTACGAATCCGGCTGCGTGCGGTCGCGGCTGTACAGCCCGACGATCTCGCCGGCCGCGCGGCCGGGACGCGGCTTGAGCAGCAGGGCGTTCACGAGGCTGAACGCGGCCGTGTTGGCGCCGATCCCCAGCGCCAGGACGATCACGGCGATACCCGCGAACCCTCGCTGCCGCGCCAGCAGTCGCAGGCCGTACCGCACGTCTCGCCAGAAGCCGGTCATGGCGTCTTAGACGGGCGGCAGTCGGCGAGAGGTTCCAGTAAGATGCACGTCGAAGAGACGCATCGAATGCGCGCGTCCCGAGGAGGCTCCATGCGCCGTGTGTTGATCGTGTCCATAGCGTTCCTGATCGCCGTCCTGTCCGGCGTCGGCCTGGCGGCTTCGCGCGAGGAGCAGGGCGGAGGCGGCGGCGGCCAGCAGGGCCAGGCGCGCGGCGGCCGGCTGCCGGCGATTGCCGAGCGCATGGACGGCCTGCGCCGGCTCGACGGCTTCTTCCCGCTGTACTGGGATGAAAGCACCGGCGCGCTCTATCTCGAAATCCCGAAGCTCGACACCGAGGTGCTGTGGGTCACCGGCGTCGGCGCCGGGATGGGGTCGAACGACATCGGCATCGATCGCGCGCAACTCGGCGGCACGCACGTCGTGAGCTTCCAGCGCGTCGGCACCAAGATTCTGATGGTCGAGCCGAACTACGACTATCGCGCCGTCAGCCAGAATCCGCTCGAACGGAAGGCGGTCGAAGAGGCGTTCGCGAAGTCGGTGCTCTGGGGCTTCACGGCGATCGCCGAGACGAGCGGACGCGTGGTCGTCGATCTCGGCGACTTCCTGATGCGCGACACGTCGAGTCTCGCGTCGCGGCTGGCCCCGGCGACGTACCGCTTCGATCGCACGCGCAGCGCCGTGTACCTGCCCAATACCAAGGCCTTTCCCAAGAACACCGAAATCGAAGTGACGTCGACGCTCGTGAGCGACGGGGGCGGCGGACGCGGCGGCGGGGGTGGCGGACGCGGCGGCGGGGGCGGCGCCCAGATCGGCGGCACCATCGGCGACGTGGTCCCGTCGCCGGAGGCGATGACCGTCCGGCAGCATCACTCGTTCATCGAGCTGCCGGACGCCAACTACAAGCCACGGAAGTTCGACGCTCGGTCCGGCTACGGCGCGATGCAGTTCATGGATTTCTCCGCGCCCTTCGGCGCCGACACGCGCGTGCGCTTCATCCGGCGTCATCGCCTCGAAAAGAAAGATCCGAACGCCGCGGTGAGCGAGGCGGTGGCGCCGATCGTCTACTACGTCGATCCCGGCGCCCCCGAGCCGATCCGATCCGCGCTCGTCGAAGGCGCCGGCTGGTGGAACCAGGCGTTCGAGGCCGCGGGGTTCCGCAACGCGTTTCGCGTCGAGCTGCTGCCGGAAGGCGCCGATCCGATGGACGTGCGCTACAACACCATCACCTGGGTGCATCGATCGACGCGCGGGTGGAGCTACGGATCGTCGATCAGCGATCCGCGCACCGGCGAAATCCTGAAGGGCCACGTCTCGCTCGGATCGCTTCGCGGCCAGCAGGACTACCTGATTGGAGAGGGACTGCTCTCGCCGTACACGACCGGCACCGAGAAGCCGCAGATCCTCACCGAGATGGTGCTCGCGCGGCTGCGCCAGCTCTCGGCGCACGAGGTCGGCCACACGCTGGGGCTGGGACACAACTACTACGACAGCACGGCGGGGCGCATCTCGGTCATGGACTATCCGCATCCGCTCGTGGCGCTGAAGAGCGACGGCACGATGGATTTCTCCGACGTCTACACGAAGGGGATCGGCGAATGGGACAAGGTCGCGATCCGGTACGGCTACGGCGTCTTCCCGGAGGCCACTGAAGCCGCCGAGCTGAAGAAGGTGCTCGACAGCGCCTGGGACAAGGACATCAAGTACATGACGAACCAGGACATGGATGTCCATCCGCGCGTCGATCAGTGGAACAACGGCACGGACATGGCCACGGAGCTCAGCCGCATGATGAGCATTCGCCGCGCCGGCCTCGAGCGGTTCGGCGAGACCGCCATCCAGAAGGATTGGCCGATGGCGATGATCGAAGAGGTGCTCGTCCCGTTGTACCTCCACCATCGGTACGCGGTCGAGGCCGCGGCGTCGACGGTCGGCGGCCAGAACTACATCTACGCGTATCGCGGCGACGGTCGGGTGCCCGTCGAGTGGGCGCCGGCCGCGGCGCAGCGCGCGGCGCTCGATGCGCTGCTCGCGACGCTCAAACCATCCGAGCTGACGCTCTCGACGGCGGTGCTGTCGAAAGTTCCGCCGCGGCCGTCGGGCTACGGCCGGACGCGCGAGCTGTTCCCGCGCTACACCGGCGGCGCCTTCGATCCGATCACGCCGGCCATCGTCGCCTCGGACATGACGGTCGGGTTCCTGCTGACCAACGATCGCGCGGCCCGTCTGGTCGCGCAGTCGGCCGTGAACTCGTCATTCCCGGGACTGAACGAGGTGATCGAGAAGCTCGTCACCGCGACGTTCGGCGCGCCGTCGGCCACCGCCTACGAGGCCGAAATCAAGCGGGCCGAACAGCGGGTTGTCGTCGATCGGTTGATCGATCTGGCCGACACGGCGCCGATGGCGCAGGTTCGCGCGATCGCGACGCACCACCTGAAAGCGCTGCAGGGGCGGACGCCCGGCGCGAACGTCCAGGACTCGGCGCATCAGGCGTTGCTCGCGGCCGACATCAAGCGGTTCCTGGATCGGCCGTCGACGCCCGCGCGAGACATCGCGCCGCCCGGCACGCCGCCCGGAGCGCCCATTGGCGACATGGGAATGGACTACCTGAGCTGGTACTTCGGAGAGTGCATCGTTCGGTGAGAAAAGACCTGTCGGTCCTCGGATGGAAAGACGTGTCGGAGGACCTAGCTTTGTCTTAGCGCATTGACCGGATCGACGCGCATCGCGCGACGGGCGGGAATGAGGCAGGCCGCGAGCGTTGCCACGATCAGAATCAGGCCGACGGCGGTCAGCGTGACCGGATCCCACGGCTGCACGTGGAACAGCAACTCTTCGGGCAGGCCGCCGACTCTCACGATGTACGAGCCGGCGACGACGCCGATCGCGAGACCGGCCAGCGCCTGCCAGAGTCCCTCGGTCATCAACCCGCGAAGGATGTCGAGCGGGCGCGCGCCAAGCGTCATGCGCACGCCGATCTCGTGCACGCGCGTGGTGACGAGCTGCGCCATGACGCCATAGACGCCGATCACGGCGAGGGCGAGCGAGAGCACGCCGAACGCGCCGAGCAGCAGCGTCTGTGCCCGCTCCGATCGGACGGACTCCGCGACCACTTCGTCGAACGTCCGCACGCTCGCGAGCGGCAGGTTCGGATCGACCGCCTTCACCGTCGCCCGGACTGCACTCGTGAGTGTGCCGGGGTCCACGTCGCTGCGCAGAATGAAGTTCAGGGACCCGATCGAGGCCTGTGCCTGCGGCCAGTAGAGCACCGGATTGACGTCGCGCCGCAGTCCCCAGTGACGGACATCGCCGGCGATCCCAATCACCGTCCGCCAAGCCTCGTCGCCCCCGAACCGGACTCGCTGGCCGATCGGATTCCCGTCCGGCCAGAATCGCCGCGCGCTCGTCTCGCTGACGATCACCACCGGCAGCGCGCGGTCGTCGTCGGTCGTCTCGAATCCGCGGCCCTGCTTGATCGGAATTCCCACGGTGGAGAAGTAGGTCGGTGTCACGATGCGCGGATGCATGCGCGTCGGCGGATCGTCGGGCTTCCGCTCGCGATTCTCGATGCCGATCCCTGTCCGCGAGTCGCCGCCTCCGAGCGGCAGAAGATTCACCGCGCCGACGCTCCGCACGCCCGGCAGCGCGGCAAGCCGCCGCTCGATGTCGAGGAGCACGGCGCGCCGTTCCTCCGGTGTCTTGTACCGCGCCGATGGGACGGCGACTCCGAACGTGAGCCGCTGTGAGGCATCGAATCCCAGCGGCTGCGCCATCGTCTGCGAGAAGCTCCGGACGACGAGGCCGGCGCCGACGAGCGTGAGCGCCGCGAGGGTGACTTCACCGACAACGAGAGCAATGCGCGCGCGGCGCCGGATGCCGGCGGCTCCACGTCCCCCTTCTTTCAAGGTGTCGGTCATGTCCGGCTTCGAGGCCTGAAGCGCAGGCAGCAGACCGAACAGCACGCCGGTCAGAAGCGCGAGGGCGAACGAGAAGAGCAGCACGCGGAAGTCAAGGTGAATCTCCTCCAATCCGACGACCGCCAGCCGCTCCGGCATCACCGCCGGCAGCGCCTTGAGCAGGACCCACCCCATCACCAGTCCCGCGATGCCGCCGACGACCGACAGACTGACGCTTTCGACGAGCGTCTGGCCGATCAGCCGTCCGCGCGAGGCGCCAAGCGCCGATCGAACCGACATCTCGCGCCGCCGCGCCGCCGCGCGCGTGAGCAGCAGGTTGGCGACGTTGACGCACGCGATCAACAACACCAGGCCGACGGCGGCGAACAGCACCAGCAGCGTCGCGCGGAGCGGCTTCACGTACACGTCGCGCATCAGCGTCACGTGCGCGCCATGGCCGCGATTTTCCTGCGGATACTCGCCCTCGAGCTGCTGACCGAGCCGATCCATCGCATCGAGCGCCTGGGCGAACGACACGCCCGGCTTGATGCGCGCGTAGACGTCGAGCTGATGACTTACCCGGCTGATCTCTTGCCCGAAGACGAGCGGCGCCCAGAAGTCGACGTCCGTGACGAACTGGAACGAGGCCGGCAGCACGCCGACCACCTCCCATGCGTTGCCGTCCAGCCACACCCGCCGCCCGACGATGTCGCGCTGCCCGCCGTACCGTGACTGCCAGAGCGCGTGGCTCATCACCAGGACCCGGTGCCTCCCCAGCACCTCATCGTCGGGCCGGAAGGTCCGGCCGAGCTCCGGCTTGACCTTCAGGATTTCGAAAAACGCCCAGCCCACGGACGCGCCTGGCACGACGACGGGCTCGCCGTCACCCGTGAGGCTGGCCATCCCGCCGGCGTACCCGGCCATGTTCTCGAAGGCGGTGTTCCGCTTGCGCCAGTCCAGGTAATCTGCCGGCGACACGACGTTTTTCATCACGCCTTCGCGCGGCCGCTTCTCCCAGACCATCACGATGCGGTCGGGATCCGGATACGGCAGTGCGCGCAGCAGGACGCGATCGACGACGGAGAAGATCGCGGTATTGGCGCCGATGCCGATCGCGAGCGTGGCGAGCGCGAGCAGGGACGACGCCGGGTACTTCCGGAGGAGGCGAAGGCCGTGACGGAAATCTGCAAACAACGTGCGCATCACTGTTCCTCCCCTGCTCTTCCCGCTGACCCCTTGTTCGTCCCGCCGGCGCGCGCCCGCCCAAGAGGTCTCTGACAGCGTCCGCGCGGTGAAGGCCTCGAGTGCGACGTCGTACGCGGCGCTCATCCAGAAGGACAGCAGCCGAACCGGTTGTCCGGTGAGCGCCTGGCGCTGATCTCGAAACAGCTGGACCATGTCGTCGCCGAAGTCGCGCCGGAGATCCTTCGGCAGCGTGCGCAGCAGCAGGCGATACAGCCGATCCGCCATCTAGTGCCGTTCCAACTCGTTGTCCCGAAGGCCTGAAAAATACTCGGCCAGCTGGTTTCGCAAAAACCGCTTACCCTTGCCTGTCTTCA
>JBLNGH010000178.1:0-3404 GCA_050264575.1 Acidobacteriota bacterium
GAAGGTGCACACGGAATCGTCCGGATCGTTTGCGACGCCGGAATTTGGTCCCGTCGGCGTCGTCGACGACGGCGTCGTGACGTTCCGCCGCGCTCCCCTGCCCCGGCCGTCATGGCGCGATGACGCCGCTGAAGCCGGCATGCGGATCCGCCGATTGGAAGCGAAGGTCGAGCTGCTGCAGGTCTACACGGGAATGAGCGATCGTCTCGTGCGCGTGCTCACCGAGGACGGGCTCCGCGGCCTCGCGCTGGTCGCCTTCGGGCGCGGCAACGTGCCGCCGGCAATCATGCCCGCGCTCGAGCGCACGATCTCGTCCGGCGTGCTCGTGACGGTCTCATCCCGCTGCCCCGCCGGACGCGTCAAGCCGCGGTACGGCTACGACGGCGGCGGGCAGCATCTTGCGAAGATCGGCGCGCTCCTCGCCGGCGATCTCTCGGGTGCGAAGGCGAGACTGCTGCAGATGGTCGCGCTTGGAAAGGCGGGAGACGTCGCGGGTGCCAAAGAGCTCATACGCGCCGCTGTTTAGCTCGGAAGCTCGAAGGCCAGGAAGCCTGAAGACGCTTTCAAGCTCTCGGGCTTTCAAACTTCAGAGTTTTCAGTCTCCGAACGAGATCCCGATATTCCTGGCAGTCCTCATGACGTCACTGTCGATCGGCACGAGACGCGTCTTGCCGACGACGCAGTCAAGCGGCACCGCAACGATGTCAGGAGAATGGAGCGCCGTCATCACGCCGAACTGGCCGCGGCGCAGCAGCTCGACGGCGAAGCTGCCGAACCTCGTCGCAAGCACGCGGTCGTAGGCCGTGGGCATGCCGCCGCGTTGCAGGTGGCCGAGGACCACGTAGCGGGTTTCTTTCTTCGCGAGATATTCGAGCGCGATGGCCACCCGCTCGCCAATCCCGCCCAGACGTTCGACGCGATCGGCCGATGCGCCCTCGACGACTGACCGCGAGCCGCCCGCGGGGAAGGCGCCCTCGGCAACGACGACGATCGAGAAGCGCGCGCCCCAGCGCTCGCGATCGTGAATCCGCGCGACGACCTTCTCGAGATCGAACGGGATTTCCGGAATCAGGACGACGTCCGCTCCGCCCGCGATGCCCGCATACAGCGCGATCCATCCCGTGTACCGCCCCATGACTTCCGCGACCATCACGCGATGGTGCGCCTCGGCGGTGAAATGCAGCCGATCGATCGCATCGGTCGCAAATTCCACCGCCGTATCGAACCCGAACGTCATCGTCGTCTCGACGATGTCGTTGTCGATGGTCTTGGGGACGCCGACGATGGGCACGCCGCGCTTGTGAAATTCGTGGGCGATGGTGAGCGTGCCGTCGCCGCCGATGACGACGAGCGCGTCGAGGCCGAGCTTGTGGAAGTTCTCGATGCAGCGCGTCGAGTAATCGACCGGCCCGTCCGCGGTCTGAAGCGGATACGCGAACGGATTCCCGCGGTTCGTCGTGCCGAGGATCGTGCCGCCCATGCGGAGGATGCCGGTCACGTCGCGGAGCGTCAGCTTCCGCAGCCGTTCGGGATGAATCAGGCCATCGAAGCTGTCTTCAATTCCGATGCAGTCGATCTCGGCGGTTGCTGCGGCCTTCACGACCGCGCGGATGACGGCGTTGAGGCCGGGTGCATCGCCGCCGCCGGTGAGGATGCCGATGCGACGGACCGCGGCGGGCATCCAGCCAAGTCTAGAGCCGTTCTCACTTCCTGTAGCGAGCAAATTGCCGAGTTGCGCCCGAAAGTCTTGCGATTCCTGCCGGTCTTGCTCTGCCGGAAGTTGAGAACGGCTCTAGCAGGCGGAACGACACGGCCTGTGTCGATGTTTTGCGTTCCGGCTCGCCGGATGCAATCATCTGAGCCGCCTTTGTACCGTTGGAGGGCTCATCATGACGACCAAGAGGGCTCTCATCCGGGCGGCCGTCGGCTGCACCCTGCTGGTTCTGTTCGCGACAGCGGCCATACGCGCGCAGCAGCCAGCGCAGCAGCCGGCGCCGACCGGACCGCTCGCGCCGGAGAAATACAAAGACATCCAGGTTCTGAAGGACGTTCCAGCGGACCAACTCGATCTCACGATGCGGTATTTCGTGGCCGCCACGGGCCTCCAGTGCCAGACGTGCCACGTGCGGGATCAGGCGACCGGTGAATTCGCCTATGACAAGGACACTCGCGCGAAGACAACGGCGCGCAACATGATCCGGCTGGTGCAGACCGTGAACGCCGGCGACTTCGGCGCGCGCATCAACTGCGGCACCTGCCACGCGGGACGCAATCAGCCGGCGGGACTGCAACCGGCCCAGATGATGACGGCCGACCAGATCGCCGCGGCAGCTGCAGCGGAAGCCGCGCGCCAGGGCGGGCCGGGCGGCGCACAACCGGGACGCGGGACGCCTCCCGCTGGCGCAGCGCCCGGGCAGCCGGGTGCGGGGCGCGGCAACCAGCCGGCCGGGCCTCCGGTCGATGACGTGCTCGGCAAGTACCTCGAAGCCCTGGGCGGGCGCGCCGGACTCGAAGCCATCCAGTCGCGCGTGATGTCTGGCACGCTCGTGACGCGCGCGGGCCAGTCGATGAACTTCACGATCGAGGAGAAGGGAGTCAAGTACCGCGAGACGACGCAACAGGCGGCCGGTCCGGTGACGATCGCGTTTGACGGCGAGAGAGGCTGGATCCAGAACGGCACGACCGTGTCGGACCTCGATGGGTTTCCCTTGCAACAGGCCGTCCGGCTGAGCGACCTCGTGCGGCCGCTGCGGATCAAAGAGCAGTATCAGAATCTGCAGCCCGGACGTCCCGCTCGACTGCCCGCCGCAACGCCCGGCGGCGCGCCGACGGATGTCAATCTCATTCAAGGCTCGTCTGCGCCGAATGTGACGGAGCGGCTCTACTTCGATGCCACGAGCGGATTGCTGGTGCGCCGGCAGGTGATCACCCGCACGCCCCTCAACGGATCGCTCACCGAGACGATCGACTACAGCGACTACCGGCCGGTGGCCGGCGGCGTGAAGATGCCGTTTTCGATCCGGCGCAATAGCTGGGCGACGCTTGACACGTTCACGATCGTCGACGTGAAGCCCAACGCCCCGGTCGACGACGCGAAGTTCGCGAAGCCCGGCAAGTAACCAGCTGCGGCGGCCGAGTGGCGATGGCATGCTAGACTTGAGGGTCGCGGTCGTGGACGCGACGCGAGCAGACAGTGCGCTTCGCGTTCACGATCCGGGCTTTCCGTTCGACGTTCGAAGTTTGCAGTTCGAAGTTTCCTGAGTGGGCGGCTAGCTCAGCTGGGAGAGCGCCGCGTTCGCAACGCGGAGGCCGCGAGTTCGATCCTCGCGCCGTCCACCAATCACATTCGCTGCCGCCTTTCAGAAGGGGAGATTCCCCGTCGGCGACGGAATCGTCTCTCCATC
>JBLNGH010000179.1:0-18740 GCA_050264575.1 Acidobacteriota bacterium
ACCAGTCGTCGAGCAGGTCGGGCAGACGGCCCGGACCAGTCTTGTCGTACCCGGTTTTTTCATAGGCCAGGAGCAGCCCCGCGTTTTTCGCGCGCGCTTTGGAGGCCGGCAGCCCCCATTCCGGATCCAGCAGGATGGCACTGGCGTGCGGCGTCAGGACTTCCGCGACCAGTTTCTTGAATTCCTCCATCATTGCGTCGCTGATGTCGCCGCCCTTTTCCTTGCCGAGCGACTTCTTGAGCGATCCACGCTGATCCATCGCGGCGGCGGCGATGACGCCCCGTCCGTTGGCGACGGCCTTCATGCCTGCAAGCTTGCCGGGTGTGAACTTCACTGTCTCTCTCCTCGCTCGACAGTCGGGGCCGCCAATGTTAGCACCGGAAATCTGAACTCTTCCACGACGGCCGCGTCGATGGCGCTTTTCACGAGCGCGTCAACGTCGAGATCGGCTTCGGCCGTCTGCGCCGCGGCGATCGACGTCCGCGTCGCCGGATGCGGCGGCGTGAACAACCGGCAGCAATCCTCGTCGGGCACGACCGAGATGTCGTACGTTCCCAGCCGCTGCGCCTCGATCGTGATCTCCTCCTTGTCGAATCCGACGAGCGGCCGGAGGATTGGAATCGCCGCGGCGCTGTCGATGACCGACAGATTGTCGATTGTCTGCGACGCCACCTGACCGACGACGTCACCCGTGACGAGCGCGTGGGCACCGGCGCGGAACGCCAGTTGCTGCGCGATCCGCACCATCAGCCGTCGATAGACGACCACGCGCAAGGCCGGAGGTACGTTGACGACCACTCGCTGCTGCACAGGCGCGAATGGAACGAGGTACAGCCGCGATCGCAGTTGATGTCGTGTCAGCCTCTCGACGAGCGCGCGCGCCTTGTCCTGCGATGTGCGGGAAAGAATCGGGTGGCTGTGAAAATGCACGAAGTGCGCGCGGCAGCCGCGCTTGATCATCCGCCAGGCCGCCACGGGAGAATCGATGCCACCCGAAAGCAGGCTCATCACCCGGCCGCTCGTGCCCACCGGAAGCCCGCCCGGCCCGGGCTCCTTGCCGAAGAAGAAAAATGCGTCGGACGTCAGGACCTCGACGTAGATCGTGAGCTCGGGATGCGACAGATCGACGCGCCATCCCGTCGCATCCTGGACGCGGCGCCCGATGATTCGCTCGATTTCCGGAGAGGGCACGGGGAATCGTTTGTCGGCGCGCCGCGCGGAAATCCGGAAAGAGTTCACTGAGCGCCCGGCACTGGACAACTCTGTGAGGATCCCGGACGCGATGGCATCGACGTCCGGAGCGACGTGCGTGGCGCGCGCGAAGTTGCCGATCCCCGGCAGCGCCGAGAGCCGCTCGCGAATCGCCGGCCAATCAGCCTGCGGTCCAAGCTCGATGCCGATTCGACCCATCAGCGGACTGACGCGGATCACGTCGAGGCCCGCGAGCGCTTCGCGCATCGACCGGACGAGCGTGTTGATGAACCAGGGCCGGTTGCGGCCCTTCAGCGCGAGTTCGGCGTAATGGACGACGACGGAGGACACACGGAGATTATGACCTCTAGATCCTTGAGGTCCTGTGGATCCTTCAGGTCCTCTTAGATCCTTGAGGTCCTTCGGGTCCTCCAGGTCCTACTGGTCCCTTGGGCCGAGGACCTGGAGGACCTGGAGGACCTGCTAGGACCTGAAGGACCTCACGGCGGCCTCGGCGGCAGTTCGGCCGCTTCGCACGGCCCCCTCGATCGTCCCCGGTAAACCCGTATCGGTCCAATCTCCCGCGAGGTAGAAACCTGGAAGCGCCGTCGCCGCCGCCGGACGCGCCGGCCCGCCCGGCGCGAGTGAGAACGTCGCGCGATGCTCGCGGACCACGACGGAGCGCAGCAGTTGTCGCGACCGACTGAGTGGCAACGCACGCTGAAGTTGTTCGAGGACAGCGCCGGTGATCGCGGCGTTGTCCATCGACGCAAGATCGGTGGCGCCGCTCGACACGATTGAGAGATGCCCGGCCTGCTCTCCGAAGATCGCGCTCTTGTCGAAGACCCAGTGCATCGGACCACCAATGAGCCCGATGAACGGCTCGGTCATCACCGGTCCGTCGAACCAGACATTCACGGTCACGATCGGTGAGCTGCCGAGCGCACTGCCATTCGCAACGAGCGGCTGGATGCACGCCGGTGTTTCTCCATCCCAGATGCGGCCGAGCGCATGCCACGGCACGGCGCTGATGACCACGCGCGTGCCGACCCGCGACGTCCCGGCGTTCACTGACTCGACCGCGCCACTCTGGTCAACGTGAATGCGCGCCGGCGATTTTCTCAGCACGACGCCGCCGCGGGATTCGATGACGCGCGCGGCAGGCTCGGCGAAAAGCTCGTCGAGCGGGACCGACGACATCCCAATCGCCGAATCCTCCACCCGCGGACCGAACAGCTCACCGAGCACGCGAACGAACGGTCCGGCGGCCGCTTCATCCGGCGATTGATTGAGGCCGGCAATTGCGAGCGGCCGCCAAAGCCACTCCGACAATCGCGCCGACTGCCCGTGCGCGCCGAGCCACGCCGAGACCGTCTGATTCGCAGGCACCCGCGCTGCGACAGACTCGGCACCGTTCCGCCGAACGTCCTCGAGAGTGTGCCGCAATCGCAACGCCGTGAGCCGATCTGAGAACGGCAGCGCGCTCCAGCGCAAGACGCCGCCCACGAGATGCCAGGGCGGACGCCAGTCAGGGCATTGGAGCCGTGCGACGCGGCCGTCCGGCCCGACCATCGTCAGGGCCAATCGCCGTTGCAGAGGCGCCAGAGCCTCCGTCCCGATTCGGCGCAGGAAGCCGTACGTCTCGCGGTAGCAGCCGAACAGCACGTGCTGGCCGTTGTCCACGCGCTCGCCGGTTTCGCGATCGGTGAAGGCGGTCGCGCGTCCGCCCAATCGCGGTGCTTCCTCGATGACCGCCACGCGCAAGCCGGCATCCGCAATCCTGACGGCGGCACTGAGGCCGGCAAAGCCCGCGCCGATCACGACGACGTCAGCCGTCACGCCGCAATCTCCACCAGGTCGCGAGCGCGAGCCGGGCCTGCGTCGGCCTCGGGATGCGAATCACCGTGCTGAACACGTCCCAGCCGGCCGCTTCGATGCGGCACAACAACTCCCAGTAGATTCCGCGCATGATTTCGGCGGCCACGAAGCGTGACGCATCGGTTCGAGGCAGGGCCCGCATGGCCCGTCCGAAGTACTCGCGCGCCCGTGCGGCGTGGTGCTCCAGCACGGCGCGCACTTTTTCGGATCGCACTCCCCTGCCCGCGTGCGCCACTTCGTCACGGAAGTCGGATTCCGACGCGCCGAATTTCGCCAGATCGGCGGCCGGCAGGTAGAACCGGCCCACGCGATAGTCGACGGCGACGTCGCGAAGAATGTTGGTCAGCTGCAGCGCGACGCCGAGATCGCGCGCGTAGTCGAGCACCGCGCGCTCGCGGTAGCCGAAGATCTCCGCGCACATCAGTCCGACCGAAGAGGCCACGCGATGGCAGTACGGCTCGAGGTCGGCGAACGTCTCGTAACGGCGCGGCGTCGCGTCCATGGCCACGCCGTCGATGAGCGCGTCGAATTGCTCGCGCGGCAGGTTGAACGGCCGGACGAACCGCTGCAGCGCCTGGCCTTGCGGCGTCGACGGCGGATGGCCGGAGAAGACGCGATCGACTTCGGCCCGCCACACCGCGAGCGCCTGCTGCGCCCGCGCCGGATCCGATTCGAGATCCACGGCGTCGTCGACGATGCGGCAGAAATCGAAGACCGCGGTGATGGCGCGACGCTGCGGCGCCGGCAGGACGAGGAACGAGTAATAGAAACTGGTCTTTCGCGTCATGGCGTCCCGGGCGCCGAGCAGCCGCTCATGATGCCGGGTGGGCCTGCCAGGCAATCATCTTCATCGAGATGGACAGCGCGTCCTGCCAGCCCAGCGTCGGTCTCGCCGCAAACACATCGAATCCGTTCGCTTCGAGTCTGTCCAGAATGCGCACGCCGCCGAGCCACGTCGCGCGCAGCTCCCACTTCAGCCGGCCGTTCACCGCGTCGGCGATCGGGCGGCCAAACGCGAAGAGCGCGCGCGTTTCGAGGGCCACCGTTGCCAGGGCTCTGCGCCACTCGGGCGTCAGCTGTTCGCGGTTCAGATCTTCTTCGTCGGCGGCCGCAGCACGGACGTAGGCCAGCGGTAGGTACAGGCGGCCCTTCCGCCAGTCGAGCTGGAGATCCTGCCAGAAGTTGGTGAGCTGAAGCGCCGTGCAGACGGCGTCGGACATCTCGTCGAGATGCGGCTCGCGATAGCCGGCCAGGCGCAGGACCAGCCGGCCGACCGGGTTGGCCGATCGCCGGCAATAATCGAGCACGTCGTCCCACGCTTCGTATCGCTTGACGAGCACGTCCTGCCGGAAGGCGCTGAGCAGATCGTCGAGCAGCTGCACGTCGAGCCCGTGCCGGCGGATCGTCACGCTCAGCGCGCGAAACACCGCAGCAGCGTCGGGATCGTCGGCCGTGAAGTCGCCGCCGGCGGCGCGATAGAGCCGGTCGCGCCAATCGTCGAGCAGCTCGAGGCGGGTGGCGTCGTCGCGCTCCCCTTCGTCGGCGAAATCATCGGCGATGCGGGCGAAGGCATAAATGGCGGCGACGTCGGGACGCATCCGGCGCGGCAGCAGACGCGACGCCACCGGAAAATTCTCATAATGGCGCCGCGCGATTTCGAGACACCGGGCGTAGGCCGCGTCGGTTACCACTCGATCTCGTTCACACCTGCGCGGCTGTTGGCCGCCCGCGCCATGACGAAGAGCAGATCGGACAGTCGATTCAGGTACTTCACGACGACGGGATCCACGGCGTCGGAGCCGAGCGACACGACGCGGCGCTCGGCGCGGCGGCAGACCGTGCGCGCCAGGTGCAGCATCGCGCCGGCCGGCGATCCGCCGGCGAGGAGGAACCGCCGGATCGGGGCGAGCGTGGCTTCGAGATTGTCGATCGTCTGCTCCAGACGGGCGACGTCGTGGTCGCCGAGCGTCGCCTTCTCGACTCGCGCCGCGATGCGGTGGCGTGGATCGGCGAGGAGCGCGCCCATCGCGAACAGGTCGCGCTGAATCTGCACGAGCGAATCGCCGATGTCGGGCGCAACCCCCTGCGCCCGTGCCACGCCAAGCCAGGCATTGAGCTCGTCGACGTCGCCGTATGCCTCGACCCGCGGGTCTGCCTTGGACACGCGCGTGCCGTCGAAGAGGCCGGTCTCCCCGGCGTCGCCGGTCTTGGTGTAGATGCGCATGGGGGACGGGTTAGTTTTCCACAGATTTCCACAGGAGGGGGACGGAGGTCGCCGGGTTAGACTTCCGGCGCACGTCAACCGTGGTTTCCCATGGCCCCGAAACGCCGAAATCTGTGGAAATCTAACCCGTCCCCGATTGCCCGTCAGTGGTTCCGCCGGCGAATTCTGGCGTGGTACCAGCGGCATGGGCGGGACTTGCCGTGGCGGCAGACGCGAGACCCGTACCGGATCCTCGTCTCCGAGATCATGCTGCAGCAGACGCAGGTCGATCGCGTCCTTCCGAAATATCACGAGTGGCTCGATCGGTATCCGACGTTTGCGGCGCTGGCGGCGGCGCCGGAAGCGGAGGTGGTCGACACCTGGTATCCGCTCGGATACAACATCCGCCCGCGGCGGCTGCATGCGATCGCGCGAGAGACGATGGAGAGCCACGACGGCTCGCTGCCGGATGACGAAGCGACGTTGCGGTCGTTCAAAGGAATTGGCGCGTACACGGCCGGCGCCGTCATGAGCTTCGCGTTCGGCAAGCGCGCCGCGATTCTCGACACCAACGTCGCCCGCGTGCTCTATCGCGTGTTCGTCGGCCGCGGCGACCCCGGCAGTCACGCGATGAAGAGACAGCTGTGGGAGATCTCGCGCACGGTGCTGCCCCACCGGCACGTCTTCGACTTCAACCAGGCACTCATGGACTTCGGCGCGACGGTCTGCAGCGCGCGCAACCCGTCCTGTCCGGCCTGTCCGCTCGCCGTCCGATGCCGCGTCGCGCCACGCCGGTTGCGTGCGGTGCGGGCCAGGTCTCCCCAGACTCCGCGTGCCCTCTAATCTCGCGATTCCGGTCATGGCCGCGGTCATCGAGCGCGATGGCCGCTTCCTCGTCACTCGTCGTCTCGAAGGCACGCACCTGCCGGGATACTGGGAATTTCCGGGAGGCAAATGCGATCCGGGTGAAACGCACGAAGTCTGCCTTGCACGCGAGCTTCGCGAAGAGCTCGGCATCGACGCGCGAATCGGCGCCGAGATCATCGCGATCGCGCACGCCTATCCGGAACGCACCGTCCGTCTGCACTTCTATCGGTGCGAGATCGCGGGCGAGCCGCGCCCGCTGCTCAATCAGGAAATGCGCTGGGTGTCTCGCGACGAGATGCGAACGCTCCCGTTTCCAGAGGCGGACCGGAAGCTGATTGAGTTGCTGACACGCTTGTAGTCGTAGGGCGGACTGATCTCCAAGTCCGCCCGTGACTATCGCCCTACGACTATCGCCCCAGCGTCACATCGGCCGACGTCGTCTGGCCGTCCTTGACGACGACTTTCATGGGCGCGGCTTTGAGCGTCTCGTGCCAGATGCGGAGATCGTACGTGCCGGCTGGCAACCCGTCGATTTGAAACTTGCCGTCGGCTCCGGACACGACGGTGCGCTCGTCCGTGACCACCAGGTAGCCGCGCATCCACGTGTGCGTGCTGCACGAGAGAGTCACGACGCCGGCTTTATCGATCGACCGCGACAGCGTGACGTTCGGCATCGGGATGCTGATGTTGAAGAACGCGCGGCCGTCGGCGGCCGCTGCGTGCATCGTGTGCAGCATCGGGTCCTTGCTCGACATCTTCAGCGCGCCGCCGGGCCGCATCGTGGACACGCGCGGCACGAACGCGCACTTCTCGTTGCTCACGAACGTTTCGGCAGGCGCGGGTGTCTTGACGCCGGCGACCGTGACGACGACGTTCGCGAGGTGACCGGCGGCGTCGACGAGGATCGACTCGTCCGGCAGCGACTGCCCGCAGACCTGCGGGTCGATCGTCACGCGAATCGGCCGCGGACCCGCCTCCTTCGTCGTGGCGACGCCGGAGATGATGCCGGCCGCCCGCGTCGCTCCGTCAACGGTCGCGCGCCGAGGCGACAGCGGCGACAGGAGTGCCAGCGCTACCGCCGCGAGAATACTGGTTCGCGATATTCCCATAAGAGATAGCCTACGATGGCCATGCCGTTCTCTTCGCGCTCATTCAAGGGCAGTCGGACGCCGACGGCGGCGCCCAGCGCGCCGGTTCTTGTAAGCCCTTTTCGCAGCTGCGGTGTGATCCAAAGCTCCTTGTTTTCGCCGGTGAGCTCGAGTCCAAGAGTCCAGGTGTTCGGAAACACGCTCGTGTCGTGGCCGACGTACACGTTGTAAATCGTCTCACGCGTCTTGAACGAGTCCGGCGACGGCAGTTCGATCTTGAACTGGCCCTGGAGATACGTGCCACCGAGCATCGTCGCGGCGGCGAGGTACGGCTCGTACACCGGCGAATACTCGTCGAGCAACCGCCCCTCGGCTCCAGTCGTGAACTGGACGTCGAACCCGGCGGTGAGCAGGTAGCGGGTGGCATGCGGCGTGAGTGCGTATTTCAAACCGATCTCAATGTTGCCGAGGCCATTCTCGGGATGGTCGAGCGAGGAGACGTACACGCTCTCCATCGGCAGGACCGCTTCGAGCTGCGCGCGGCGGCCGAACCGGCGCTCGTAGACGACGCTCATCTCGTATTCCCAGGGACGATGTTTGCCGTGGGTGGCGACTGGCAGGAACACCAGCTCGTCCTCGGGAAATGCCTTTTCCGTAAAGATCGGCCGCGGCAGATTCAGGTTCCCGATCGGCCAGCCCTTCTCGATACAGAACGCGCGAAGGTGCCGCACGAATCCTTGTACTTGCTCCGTCGTGAGGACGTCGCCGAACGCGGGCATCTGCGATGACAGGCCGACGGCAGGGCCGCCATGCGCGATTGCGGCTTCCCAGTCGGCATCCGGCTCAGCCGACGCGATCTTGCAGTCGGTGAAATCAAGAGGCTCGACGGTAACCGTCGGCTCGCTGACCTTGCCGCGTCCATCGTTGCCATGGCAGCGCGCGCACCACGCGCCCCACATCTCGGGGACCGTCATCGGGATGACCGGCGTTTGCGCCGACGCCGGAATGGCGATCGCGAGCCAGACTGCCACGACGAGCACGACGCGCATTCGGCATGACTATAGACACTCGCGGACAGCGAGACCAATGTTGAGATCAATCTCAGATGCGGCAATCAGGTGATGTTCGGCGGGCCCAGGGCACAAGGCAACAGTTCATGTGTGCTTGGCTTTTTGACTGCTCTTGCTTTTACGCGGCGAACCCGACGATCTCAGCTGCGATGCCATTCCCGCTGCCGACTGTGACATGACGTCCGATCTCGGCAGCGTCGCGATGTACGTACCCGAGCGCGATGAAGCGGCCTCGCGACGGCGAAAACGCGACGCTGGTGAGTTGGCCGGTATCGCGCGAGTCCACGAACAGCCGGACGCCAGGGACTGGAGACACATCCAGCCCTGTCTCGAACGAAAGCCTGACGAGCCGTTTCACGACGCGGCCGCCGCCGCGATGCAGGACGCGGATGATCACTTCCTGACCGACGTAGCAACCCTTGGTCGTGCTGATCGCGCGTTCCAGGAGGCCGGCCTCGAGCGGGATCGTCTCGCTCGTCATGTCTCTGCCGAATGCCGGATGTCCCGCCTCGATTCGCAGCACCTCGAATAGATCTTCGGACACGGCGACGGCACCGGCTGCTTCGAGGCTCGAGATGACGTCCGGCCTCGACTCGATGAATACATCGAAGCTGGGGCACTCGGCATCGTCTGTCCTCGCGACGAAAACGCCGGGCGCATCAAGCTGCGAGAGGAGCGGAAGCGCCTGAACGGCATCGCTTTCGAGCTCGAACGCGCGCGCGATCGCGTCGGCTGCGCGCGCGCCGGCAATCGTGAACTGCCTGATTTCCGTCGAGACGTCGGTGACCCGCACGTCCTCGCTGAAGATCAGCCCGTCAAAGCGCGCGGCAAGCGGCCCTGCCTCGGTCGCCGGTACGTCGGCGATGAGAAACTCTCCCCGATTGTAGAGGCGAAGATCCGCCAGCATCCGGCCCTGCGGCGTGAGATACACCGCGTAGACGCCCGCGCCTGGTTCGAGCCGCTCCACGTCGTTGCTCACCAGCGCGTGCAGGAAGCTCATGCGATCGCGCCCGTCGAACCTGAGCCGGCCGCGCTGCGACTGCGCGGCCCAGCCCGCTCCGTCGGCGGTGATGCGATACTGAGAGGCAATGTCGTTCACGCGAGGGCTCGTCAGCCATCTTAGCGTCGGCCTTCTTGCCGTCTCAACGCTGGCCATGGCCGCGGCCCAACAGCAGGCGCCGCAGACGAGCGTCGTCTCCCGGTTCATCGTCCTCTATCAGGGTCAGCGGATTGGCGGGGAAACCGTCGAGGTCAAGCGCACCGACGCCGGATGGATCATCTCGTCGACGGGCCAGATCGCTCCGCCGCTCGATCTCACGACGACGCGATTCGAGGCGACGTACGCAGCCGACTGGCAGCCGCTGAAGCTGTCGGTTGAAGGCGTCTTCCGCGGACAGCTCATCACGCTCTCCACGGTGTTCGCATCGACGTCGGCGACGAGCGATGTGTTCTCGGGAGGCCAGCGGGGATCGGTCACGCACACCGTCTCGCCCCGCACGATCGTGCTGCCGAACAACTTCTTCGGCGCGTACGAGGCGCTCGCCGCCCAGCTGGGATCCGCGTCCGTGGGCGCGAAGTTCCCGATCTACGTCGCGCCGCAGCGGGAAGTGACGGCGACCGTCGACGTCGTCCGTCAGCGGCGGGTCGTCACCGCGGATGGACCGATCGATCTCCAGCAGTTCGACTTGACGTTCGACAATCCATCGGGACCGGTGAAGGCGGAGATGTGGATCGACGGCCGGAAGAGACTCGCACGTCTCGTTCTACCCGCCGCCGCCGTGACGGTGATTCGGGACGATCTGTCGGCGGTCCTCTCGCGCGAAGAGCGGATCAGCCACCCGGGCGACGAGGACGTGTTCATCCCCGCCACCGGGTTCAACCTCGGCGCGACGGTCAGCCGGCCGAAGGACCCCCGGGCGCGATTGCCGGCCGTGGTGCTCGTCGCCGGATCAGGCCGGCAGGATCGGGACGAAACCGTGTTCGGCATTCCGATTCTCGGCCAACTCGCCGGAACGCTCGCCGACGCAGGCTTCCTCGTCGTCCGCTACGACAAGCGCGGCGTCGGCCTGAGCGGCGGCCGCGTCGAAAGCGCGACGCTCGAAGACTATGCCGGCGACGTCGTGAGCGTCGTGAACTGGCTGCGCAGACGGAAGGACGTCGATCCGGATCGCATCGCGCTTGTCGGACATTCCGAAGGCGGCGCCGTCGCGATGCTGGCGGCGGATCGCCAGTCGCGGATCAAGGCGATCGCGCTCGTCGCGGCGCCGGGCTCGACCGGCAAAGAGGTCACGCTCGAGCAACAGCAACACGCGCTCGCGCGCAACCCGGAGTCCGAGGAAGACAAGAAAGCGAAGATCGCGCTGGAGCTTCGGATCATCGACGCGGCGATGACCGGTCAGGGCTGGGAGGGGATCCCCCCGGCGCTGCGGCAGCAGGCGGGAACCGCGTGGTTCAAGAGCTGGCTGCTGTTCGATCCGGCGGCAGCGATGAAAAAGATCGACCAGCCGGTGCTGATCGTGCAAGGCGCGCTCGACACGCAGGTGCCGCCCGCGCATGCGGACCGTCTCGAGGCGGCGGCGCGTGCGCGCAAGAGCCGCGCGGCAGCCGAGACACGCAAAGTCGTCGTCCCGGGCGTCAATCACCTGCTCGTGCCGGCCAAGACCGGCGAAGTCGACGAGTACCCGTCTCTCCCGGCGAAGACAATCTCGCCCGAGATCAGCCAGACCATCACCGACTGGCTGCGGACCGTGCTGAAGTAGGGCGGACTGATCTCCAAGTCCGCCGGCTCTGTGCAAGATCGACTAGACTCTTGGCGCAATGAAGCTGGGTGTACCGAAGGAAACATTTCCGGGTGAGCGGCGCGTCGCGATCGTGCCCGCCATCATTCCGGCATTGAAAAAACTCGGGATCGACGTCGGGCTCGAGCGAGGCGCGGGCGAGGCGGCCGGATTCCCCGATTCCGCGTACGGCGATCAGGTCGCGTTTGGATCGCGGCAGGAAGTCTTCGAGGCCGACATCGTCGCGCAGGTGCGCGCGCCGGGCGCCAACCCCGCGCATGGCGCCGCGGACGTCGCGCTGATGCGGCGCGGGCAGGCGATCATCGGGTTCGCCGAGCCGCTGACGGCAGTCGACGCCGCGCGCGCGGTGGCCGATCGCGGCGCGATGCTTTTCGCGATGGAGCTCGTGCCACGCATCACGCGAGCACAGAGCATGGACGCGCTCTCCTCGATGGCCACCATCGCCGGTTACAAGGCCGTGCTCCTCGCCGCCGAAGCGCTGCCGCGCATGTTTCCGATGCTCAACACGGCAGCGGGCACCGTGGCAGCGGCGCGCGTCTTCGTCATCGGCGCCGGCGTCGCGGGATTGCAGGCCATCGCCACATCGCGAAGGCTTGGCGCGCGCGTGGAAGCGTACGACGTGCGGCCGGCCGTCAAGGAGCAGATTCAGAGTCTCGGCGCGCGGTTCGTCGAGCTTCCCATCGAGGCCGGCGACGCCCAGGACGCGGGTGGCTACGCCAAAGCGCAGGACGAGTCGTTCTACCGGCGGCAGCGCGAGATGATGCTCAAGACCGTGGCGGCGACCGACGTCGTGATCTCGACCGCCGCGATTCCCGGCAAGCGGGCGCCGATTCTCATTACCGAAGAGATGGTCAAGGCCATGCCGCCGGGATCGGCCATCGTCGACCTGGCGGCGGCGACGGGCGGCAACTGCGAGCTGACCGTGGCGGACCAGACGGTCGTCCGTCACGGCGTGACGATCATCGGTCCCACGAACCTCCCGGCCACCGTGCCGTATCACGCGAGTCAGATGTACGCGCGCAACGTCGTGACGCTCATCCAGCATCTCGTACGGCGTGAGAAAGGCGCCGACGGCAAACCGACGGGCGCGCCGAAGCTGGTCGTCGACGCGAACGACGAAATCACCAAAGAGATCCTCGTCACGAACAATGGCGAGATCGTGCATCCACGGCTGCGCGAAGCCGTGCAAGCATGAGAGCCATGCCTGGCTGGATCCTGAAGAGCAACGGCGACAAACCGCTCACGTTGCGGCTGGCGCGCGGGAGCGTGAAGACCCTCGGCCGCACCGCGCGCGCCGATTTCATCGTCAGCGCCGCGCTGGTGTCGCGGCTCCATTGCCGGCTGACCGCCGACCGGTCCGATCAGCTCGTCGTCGAAGATCTCGACAGCACGAACGGCACGATCGTCAACGGACGACGCGTCAAGCGCAGTCTGCTCAAGGCCGGCGACCGGCTGAAGGTCGGCCGCGTCGAGTTCATCATTCAGGCGCGCTGACTGATCGCCCGGAACTCCGCCGGCGTCATTCATCTAAAAATGGATTCGTGCGCCGTTCGACGCCAATGGTCGTGTCGGGACCATGACCGGAGTGCACGACGGTCTCGTCGGGAAATCTGAAGAGAACTGTGCGAATGGATCGGATCAGCGTCTCGTAGTCGCCGCCCGGCAGATCGGTCCGGCCGATCGATCCGGCAAACAATGTGTCGCCCACGAACAGCTCGCGGTCCGGTGACGTTTCACGGCCGATGGCCAGGCACACGCCGCCCGGACAATGACCGGGGGTGTGCAGGATGTCAACGGTTTCCTGGCCGAAGCGGAACGGGACGCCGGGATCATAAAACGCGTCAATCGGCGGTGGCGGCGCGACGTCGAGGCCGAACATCCGGCCCTGCTCCACAGCGCGGTTGTACAGGAACAGATCGTCGCGATGCAGCCACACCGGCACATTGAGCCTGGCTTTCGCGGGCCCGACGCCGGTGACGTGATCGAGATGCGCGTGCGTCAGCAGAATGGCCTTCACGGAGACTCGCTGCGAGACGACGGCGCGAAGCAGGTCGTCGACTTCGTCGCCCGGATCGATCAACACGGCTTCGCGCGTCTCGTCACACCAGACGAGAAACCCGTTCTTCATGAACGGCGGCGCAGCGGCAGTCATGAACTGCATGAGGATCTCGGGCTGGTCACCAGGCGTTCGCCACGAAAGACATGAAGGGCATGAAGGACGTGAAGGATCTTAAAGGAAAAACGTCATGATCTTCGTGGCCTTCATGATCTTCATGTTCCCGCAAATCCGATTTTCGACCAGCACCTGATTGCACGCTCCGCTGGACCAGTATCATTAGCGAAGCTCGCCAAAACCACGTTGACTCTCAGCGATATTCAATCAGCGGCCGATCGCATACGAGGCGTCGCCTGGCGCACGCCGCTCGTCCCGTCCGCGTGGCTGTCCGACGTGACCGGCGCGACCGTCTGGCTGAAGCTCGAGACCGTCCAGGCCACCGGCTCGTTCAAGATTCGCGGCGCCGTCAACGCCATCGCCGCGCTCAAGGCCGCGCGAGCCGGCGTCACGACCGTGATCACGGCGTCGGCCGGCAATCACGGCCAGGCGCTGGCGCTCGCGGCGTCCCGATTCGGCATTCATGCGCGCGTCCATTTGCCCGTCACCGCGCCCGAGATGAAGCGGCAGGCCATGACCCGGCTGGGCGCCGAGATCGTCGACGCGCCGGACTATGACGCGGCCGAAGCCCAGGCGAAGGACGAAGCACGGCGGACCGGCGAGGTTTACGTCCCGCCGTACAACGATCCGGATGTCATCGCCGGCGCAGGGACCGTCGCGCTCGAGATGGTCGACGAGCGGCCGGAGCTCGATGCATTCGTCGTGCCGCTCGGCGGCGGCGGGCTGCTGGCCGGTACGGCGATCGTCGCCCGCGCACGTACTCCGCGTGCGCTCATCATCGGCGCGGAAGCCGACGCGTCACCGGTGTTCACCTCCGCGCTCGCCGCGGGACGGCCCGTGACCGTCGAGGTGCACGACACGCTGGCCGACGGGCTGGCCGGCAACATGGAACCCGACAGCGAGACGTTCGATATCGTGCGCGATCTCGTCGACCGCGTCGTGCGCGTGCCGGAGGAGTCGATCGCGCGGGCGATGCGCGACCTCGTGCTTCGGGAGCGGCTCGTGGCCGAAGGCGCGGGGGCGACCCCGGTCGGCGCCCTGCTGACCGGGAACCTGGATTTGCGCGGCCGGCACGTCGGCGTCATCCTCTCCGGCCGCAACGTCGATGCGCACGTCATCCGGCGTGTGTTGTCGTGAACGACATCGTCCGGCTGCTCCGAGACAATCGCAATTTCCGGCTCCTCTGGTTCGGACAAATCGTCAGCCAGCTCGGCGACTGGTTCAATTCCGTCGCGCTCTACGCGCTGCTGTTCGATCTCACCGGCTCGGCGTCATCCGTGGCGCTGGTGATGGTCTTTCAACTGCTCCCGCTGGCGCTCGTCGGCCCCACTGCGGGCGTCGTCTGCGATCGCTACGACCGCCGCCAGGTGATGATTGCCGCGGACCTCGTGCGCGGAACGGTAATCCTCGGGTTGCTGCTCGTGCGATCCCCGTCGCTGGTCTGGCTGGCGTACGTCGTCACGGCGGTCGCCGTGTCCGCTACCGGATTTTTCGAGCCGGCGCGATCGGCGACGGTTCCGGCCATCGTCGACAAGGACGACCTGGTGACGGCCAATGCGATCTCGACCGGCACCTGGTCGGCGGCTCTCACGATTGGCGCGTCGCTTGGCGGCGCGACGGCGGCGCTCCTGGGACGCGACGCGGCGTTCGTGCTGAATTCTCTGTCGTTCTTCGTCTCAGCGACGTGCCTGTGGCGGATGCGAGTGCCGTCGCGCGTGACGAAAAGGGCCGAGCCAGGCTGGCATGGCCTGGTGGAAGGTCTGCGGTACATGCGAGCTCACCGGCCGGTCGCGTGGATCGCGCTGGTCAAAGGCGGCTGGGCGATCGTCGGCGGCGGTCTCCTCCTGCTCGCAGTTTTTGGCGACCGCGTGTTCCCTTTCGGCGGCAGCTCCGACGCGGGCATCGGGGTGTTGTACGGATCGCGCGGCGTCGGCGCGACCGTCGGATCGTTCGTGGTCACCGCGCTGATCCGAAGCTCCGGCGCGACCCTCGCGAAAGTCATCGGTCCGTCGTATCTGGTCGCCGGCGTCTGCTACGTCGCGCTCAGCTTCGCCTCGTCCATCTGGATTGCGGCGGCGGTCGTCGTCGTCGCGCACGCGTTTGGATCGATCCTGTGGGTGTCGAGCAGCGCGCTGCTCCAGATGTCCGTACCTGACGCCTTCCGCGGACGCGTGTTCGCGGCCGAGCTCGTGGCTCTCGCCGTCGTCCAGTCAGCCATCACCTACGGCACCGGCGCAGCACTCGACGGCGCCGGGATTTCTCCACGAACGCTCGCTGCTGTGATCGGCTTCGGACTCTGGATCCCGGCGGCGATGTGGTACGCGTTCGCGCACCCGCTCATCAGGCGGCTCGAGGCTTGAGGCTTTGCTTGAGGCGTTCGGAGAATTCGGGATCGGTGCAGACTTGCCAAAAAGCACACATGAAGTTCATGAAGAGCGTGAAGGATATTTCTGCGTTTGCTAGCGACTCTTTGGCTTCGACGGTCTGATTTCAACTTTGCTCGGCAGGCTGCGGCCGGGATGGCGCACCAGGTCCATCACCACTTCCGCGACGTCTTCGGGCGACAACTTCCATGAATCCTCGCTCGAGGCTGTAGGCCCGCCAAACTCCGTCGCGACGGAGCCGGGCATGACAACGCTGACGCGGATGTTGTCATAGCGAACTTCCTGCATCAGGGACTCGCTGAACGCAATGAGACCGGCTTTCGACGCGCAGTAAGCCGCCCCGCCCGGAAAGTAGTTGCGGCCGGCAAGGCTGGCGATGTTGATGATCCACCCGCCGCCTGATTTCTTCATGGCCGGGATGGCCGCGCGCGTGCAGAAGAACACGCCGGTGAGGTTCGTGTCGATCACCCGCGCCCACTCCTCGTCGCCCATCGACGCCACGTCGGCGAACGCGCCGACGCCTGCGTTGTTCACGAGAAGGTCGAGGCCGCCGAATTTCTTCGCCGCATCGTCGACGAGCTTCTCGACGGGGGCGCGGTGGCGCACGTCGACGACGGCGCCATCCACTCGCGCCGGATCGGCCGCCTGGCCGAGCGTGCGAACGGCGCGGCTGACTCGCTCGCGGTCGAGGCCGGTAATCATCACTCGACCATTTCCGCCGAGAATCGCCTGCGCAATTGCGAACCCGATTCCCCGCGATCCGCCTGTGACTATCGCTCGCATAGATGCTCCTCTTCGGTTGAATTCCGGCTGGCAGCTCGCCGGAGCACAGTGAGAACGGCTCTAGAATACTGACCCATGTCGACGGTGGCGATCCTCGGCGCGGGCCCGATCGGCGCGGCGGTGGCGCACAGACTCGCCGAGCGCGGCCGCTGCCGCGAGATTCGTCTCGTCGACGCGAATGCGGCGGTCGCGTCGGGCAAGGCGCTCGACATTCAGCAGTCCGGTCCCATCGGCGGTTTCGAGACCCGATTGATCGCCACTGACAGTCCGCTGGCGCCAGCCGGCGCAGAGGCGATCGTCGTCGCCGACGATGTCGTGTCGGGAGAGTGGCAGGGCGAAACGGGGCTCGCGCGGCTGCGTCAGCTCGTCCGTGCGGGGACGACGGCGCCGTTCGTGCTTGCCGGTCCGAATCAGCTCTGGCTGCTCGAGGCCGCGCACGCCGAGCTCAGGGTTCCGGCGGACCGGCTGTTGGGTACCGCCGCCTCAGGATTGGTGGGCGCCCTGCGCGCCGTGGTGGGCGTCGAGTTGGGATTCAACAACATCGATCTCGCGGTGACCGGCCGGCCGCCCGCGTTCGTGATCGGCTGGTCGTCGGCGGCGGTCGAAGGATCGCTCGTCACCGATCGCGTGCCCGCGCATCGGCTCGCGGCGATCTCGCAGTCGATTGGACGGCTCTGGCCGCCGGCGCCGCAGGCGATCGCCGCGCCGACCGCTCAAATCGTCGAAGGGCTGGTCGGCGGCTCACGGAAACTGCATCAGGCGATGACGATTCTCGATGGTGAATTCGGCGCACGCGGCGTCGCCGCGATGCTGCCGCTGCGGCTCGGCCACGGCCGCATCCTGCAGCGCGTCGTGCCGTCGCTCAGCGCACAGGAACGGATGCACGTGATCAACGAGCTTGCGGAGCGATCGGGTCCGTGAGCGATCTCATCTGTGATCGCCCAGGCCCAAAGCCTTCGTGCGTACCGGGCTCGCCGAGTCGATGAGAGGTGGGTTTCGGCTCGTCTGCAGCAGCTCACAGTCGCCTTCTTCTGCGCGGCCTTCGGCTTCTGCGCCTGGCCGGCCAGCACATCGACTGGACCGGTGAGCGCCATCGCGAGCGCGATCAGCAACACGAAAGGACGGTTCATTCGTCGCCCTCATGAATCCTCGTACGGGTACCAGACGAAGCCCGGGTCTTGCGCGGGCCTCTCAGATACTTCCATCTCCTCTACTCGATGAGCACTCCCTTGATGCTGGATGAGGAAATTCTGACCATGCAAGAGCACCCTAAACATCGAGGGTTTGCGCGTGAAAGGTCTCGCCGAATGCCCTCACAACCGCGTCCTGCACGTCTTCCATCGGCACCGCGTGACCGAGCAGCCGCTCGAGTGACGTCGTGCCGCGGTCCGCGATGCCGCACGGCACGATCAGCCTGAAGTGATCGAGATCGGGAGCGACGTTCAGCGCGAACCCGTGGCTCGTAATCCAGCGGCTGATCCGAACCCCGATGGCCGCAAGCTTTTCTTCGCGTCCCGGCGCGCCGACCCACACGCCTGTCAGACCAGGCACGCGCACACCTGTCACGCCGAACAGTGCCACGGCCTGGATGAGCACCTCTTCGAGGTCCCGCACGTAGCGGTGGACGTCGCACCGATCCGGCTGGAGATCGAGAATCGGATACCCCACGAGCTGACCGGGGCCGTGATACGTGACGTCGCCGCCGCGGCCCGTGTCGAAGACGCCGACACCGGCGTCAGCGAGCCGGTCGGGCGACGCAAGAATGTTCGTCGATTTGCCGCGCGTCTTGACGCCGAGCGTGATGACCGGCGGATGTTCGAGGAGGAGAAGCGCGTCGCCGATTCGGCCGGCGCGGCGATCCTCCACCAGCGCCTTTTGCATCTCGAGCGCGTCGGCGTACTCGACGCGGCCCAGCCGGCGGATGGAGACAGGGCCTCGGGAGTCTTTTTGAAGGGTCGAAAAGACTTCCGAGGTCTTTGTCATACCCATGATTCGTCGAATCCCTGCAGGCGATCCTTCAGCGCTTGCAGGAAGCGCCCGGCGTCGGCGCCGTCAATCAGCCGATGATCGAATCCCAGCGTCAGATAGCACGTCGGCCGCACGGCAATCATGTCGTCGTCGACCACGACCACCCGCTTCTCCACGCTGCCGACGCCAAGAATCGCGACTTGCGGCTGGCTGATGATCGGCAAGCCGAACACCGCCCCGAAAATCCCGGGATTGGTGATCGTGAACGTGCCGCCCTGCACCTCTTCGGGCTTGAGCTGCTTGGTCCGCGCACGATGCGCGAGATCCTGAATCGCAC
>JBLNGH010000180.1:0-2927 GCA_050264575.1 Acidobacteriota bacterium
CGTGCTCGAAGTTGTCGAGCACGAGCAGCATCGGCGCCTGCGCGCCCTGGCGAATCGCTTCCTTCAGGCTTTCCTCGAGCGATCGGCCGGGGATTTCGCGAATGCCGAGGGTCTGTGCGACGGTGCTGGCGACGAGGCTTGGATCGGTGATCGACGCCAGCGGAATGAAAAACACGCCGGCCGGGAAAAAGCGCCCGGCACTTTCCGCCACTTGCTGCGCCAGCGCGCTCTTGCCGGTCCCGCCGGGACCCGTGAACGTGACCAGACGCACGTTGTCCCGGAGCAGCAACTGCTGCGCGGCGGCGACTTCAGAGGTCCGTCCGACGAGTCTCGTGCGGGCAGGCGGCAACGGCAGCGGACGGAAGATGAAGATGCGATCCGGCGGTTCGCCCACCCGATCGCGGAGATCGGCAAGATCCTTGGCCAGGTCGCGGGTCGATCCGTACCGTTCGACGGGCGTTTTCGCGAGCGCGCGGCGAATGATCCGGGTCAGCGCTGCCGGCACCGCAGGATTGAGCGTGGAGATGGGCGCGGGTTCCTCGCGGATCACCGCCGTCATGGTCTCGGCGACTGTCAGCCGGTCGAACGGCGGGCGAGCCGTCGCCATTTCGTAGAGGATCGCCGCGAACGCGAACTGATCCGACCGGAAGTCGGTCTGCTGGCCGCTGGCCTGTTCCGGCGACATGTAGCCCACGGTGCCAAGCACCGCACCATGCTCTGTCAGGCCGGCCGCGATGGTGGCGGCATCGACGGCCACGAGCGGCGCCTCGGTCTTCGCGAGACCGAAATCGAGAATCTTCGCCACGCCCGCCCCGGTCACCATGATGTTTTCCGGCTTCAGGTCCCGATGCACGATCCGCTTGTCGTGCGCCGCGGCGAGTCCGTCGGCGACCTGCGCCGCCAGATCGATCAGCTTGTCGATCGCCAGCGGACCCTCGGCGAGCACGTCGCGCACGGTCCGTCCTTCCACGATCTCCATCGCAATGTACGAGACGGATTCTCCGCGGCCGATGTCGTAAATCGTGACGATGTTCGGATGGTTGAGGGCGGACGCCGAACAAGCCTCCTGCTCGAATCGCCGTTGAATGCTCGAGTCGGTGGTGGATTGTGCCGGAAGCGTTTTCAGCGCGACGTCGCGCAGCAGGCGCGTATCACGCGCCCGGTACACCTCGCCCATTCCGCCGGCACCGATAAAACTCAGGATTTCGTACGGACCGAGACGAGTACCGCGCGCAAGCCTCACTTTTGCATTCTACAAGCTCGCGCGGGCAGACTTCCGTCGCTTGGGTGATCTGGCGCGTTTGACCGGCGGCCGCGGCGCCGCCGGTTCGAGCTCCCAGGGCATCGGCCGCTCGCGCCGCTGCGCGATGAACGCCTCCACGAGATCGCGGCGCCGCCAGCCTCGCTTCACTTCGTCGAGAAGCTCGTCGAACGCCACTTCACGGCTGCGGCGAGACCGGTTCGGCCGGTTGGTCGTGATGGCGTCGTAGACGTCGACGATGCCGATGATTTGTGCGACGAGCGGGATCGCGTCACCCGACAGCCCGTCGGGATAGCCGCTTCCGTCGAGCCGCTCGTGATGGTGGCGGACAATCGGCCGGACGTTGTGCAGGACGCGCAAGTCACCGCACAGGCGCTCACCGATGACGGGATGCCGGGCCATGACCTGCCGCTCGGCTTTGGTGAGTTTCCCCCGCTTGAGCAGGACGGCATCCGGGATGCCAATCTTGCCGATGTCGTGGAAGTACCCTCCGCGCTCCAGCGTCAACAGATCCTCTTCTGGAAGCTGGAGCCGCTGTCCGAGCGCGACGGCATAGTTCGCCAGCCGTTTGCAATGGCCTTCCGTATACGCGTCGCGCGCCTCGATCGTGAGCGCCAGACTGCGAAGCACCGCCTCGGCCGAGTCGAGGTCGTCCGTGTATCGCTTGAGCTGGACCAGCGAACGGACGCGGACGCGCAGCTCGGAGATGTCGATGGGCTTGCTGAGAAACTCACTTGCGCCGGCGTCGATCGCGCGAATCTTGTCGTCGGTTTCCGCCGCGCCGGTGACGAGGATGACGGGCGTCAGGCGGGTCGCCTCCCGCGACCTCAGCTCACGGCAGACCTCGAACCCATCCTTCTTCGGCATCCGCACGTCCGTCAGAACGATGTCGGGCCGCTCCCGCGTCGCGATCTCAACCGCCTCTTCTCCGTCCTCCGCGACCAGCACGCTGTACCCGTGTGCCGCGAGAAGCTGCCGCAATCCATGCAGACTGGCCGGCACATCGTCGACGACGAGTACCGTTCCGGCGGATTTCAGGACGTTGGCGCGGATCGACGCAGGCAAGCCCACACCTACGAGCAAAGCTCGTACCTGCGGCACCCAATCCGACGGCGATACCGCCAATGAGCGGGCTGATTCGAATCAATCTCAAAGACCGGAGGTTGGGGACGAGTGATTACATTCGTGTTTGCGTCGGACCATCAACGCAATCACTTCTTGACCGGAGCAGGCTCTCCGAGCAGGGCCAGCAATGACAGCGGGTCGACACGCGCCCCGCCCACGCGCACCGTCCAATGCAGATGCGGGCCGGTCACGCGTCCCGTCGCGCCGACCTTGCCCACAACCGTACCGGTCGTGACGTGCTGTCCCGCCGTCACGCTCGTCTCCGACAAATGGGCGAAGAATGAAAAGAGACCGAGCCCGTGGTCGATGATGACCGTATTGCCGGAGTAATAAAGGTTGCGCACGAGGACGACCCGCCCCTCGTTGGGTGCGTTGACGGGTGTGCCCGCCGGGCTCAGGAAGTCGGCACCGCCGTGCGCGCTGCGAGGCTCGCCGTTGAACACGCTGCGAGTCCCGAAGGCGCTGTTGGCCGGCTGTGGCACCGGACGCTCGAACGGCCCGGTCCATTGCCGCTCGGTGGGCGAGGAGTTCCAGATTGCCG
>JBLNGH010000181.1:0-2547 GCA_050264575.1 Acidobacteriota bacterium
GAAGAAGAGCGGCGGCCGCAACAACCACGGTGAGCTGTCGTCGTGGTGGCGCGGCGGCGGTCACAAGCGGAACTATCGCGTGATCGACTTCAAGCGCGACAAGCGCAACATCCCGGCGAAGGTTTCGACGATCGAGTACGACCCAAACCGGTCGGCGTTCATCGCGCTGCTCACCTACGCCGATGGAGAGAAGCGCTACATCCTGCAGCCCGTGGGGCTGAAGGTGGGCGACACGGTCGTGGCGGGAGACAACGTCGACATCCTGCCGGGGAACACGCTTCCGCTCAAGAACATCCCGCTGGGCACGATGATCCACAACGTGGAGCTGCGACCCGGCAAGGGTGGCCAGATTGCGCGCAGCGCGGGTGCGGCCGTGCAGCTGGTGGCCAAGGAAGGGGCGTACGCGTCGGTCAAGATGCCGTCGGGCGAGGTCCGGCATATCAACATCGAATGCGTCGCCACGGTGGGGCAGGTCGGCAACGTCGATCATGAGAACGTGTCGATCGGAAAGGCCGGCCGCAGCCGCTGGCTGGGACAGCGGCCGCACGTCCGCGGCGTCGCGATGAACCCGGTCGACCACCCGCTCGGAGGCGGCGAAGGCAAGACCTCGGGCGGGCGTCACCCGGTTTCGCCGTGGGGCATGCCGACCAAGGGCTTCAAGACACGCCGGCGCAAGGAAACGGATCGCTTCATCGTGCAGAGGCGGCCGAAATAGATTTGGCAGGTTGGCAATTGACTGAGTACACGCTATGAGTCGTTCACTGAAAAAAGGACCCTTCGTTGACGTTCCGCTCCTCGAGAAGATCGAGGTGATGAACCGCAGCGGCGAAAAGAAGGTCATCAAGACCTGGTCGCGCCGGTCGACCGTGATCCCTGAGTTCGTCGGGCACACCCTTGCCGTGCACAACGGCAAGAAGTTCATCCCGGTCTACATCACCGAGAACATGGTGGGACACAAGCTCGGCGAGTTTGCGGCGACGCGGCAGTTCAAGGGACACACGACGAAGGCGGAGAAGGCGGCGACCGCCGCTCCGGCGCCTGGCGCGCCCGGGGCCGGTGCCGGCGCCCCGGCGGCGCCGAAGGCAGGTGCGTGATGATCCAGGCCCAGGCGACAGCCAAGTACATCCGGACGTCACCGCAGAAGGCCAAGCTGGTGTTGGATCTGATCCGCGGCCGCAACGTCAACGAGGCGCTTGCCACGCTGCGGTTCGCGCGGAAGTCGGTCGCGCGCGACGTCGAGAAAGTGCTCCGCTCGGCGATCGCCAACGCGCAGAACAAGGACGGGTTCAGCGGCGACGTGGATCGGCTGTATGTCGCCGCGTGCTACGCGGGTTCCGGCCCGTCGCTCAAGCGCGTGCGACCCGCCCCGATGGGGCGCGCGTTCCGCGTCGTGAAGCGCACGGCGCATCTGACGGTCGCCGTGTCCGAGCGCCCGGAGAAACGCGTGGCGGCCGCGGGCCCGACCGCGAAGCGCGGCGCCAGGAAGGCGGCGCCCGGCAGAACCACAGAGGGCAAGAAGACCGCGAGCACACGCTCGTCGAAGAAAGAGGAATAACGGTGGGTCAGAAGGTTCATCCGTACGGATTCCGGCTCGGCTTCAACAAGACCTGGCGGTCCCGCTGGTACGCCGACCGCGACTACGCGAAGCTGTTGCACGAGGACCTGAAGCTGAAGCGCGAGCTGAAGAAGCGCTTCGCGCACGCCGGCGTGTCGCGGATCGACGTCGAGCGGGCGGCCAACAAGCTGAAGATCGACATCCACACGTCGCGCCCCGGCATCATCATCGGCCGCAAGGGCACGGAGGTCGATAAGCTGAAGCAGGAGATCCAGAAGCGCACGAGCCGCGAGGTGTTCATCAACATCCTCGAAATCCAGAAGCCCGAGCTCGAAGCGCAGCTGATCGCCGAATCGGTCGCGATGCAGCTCGAAAAGCGCGTCGCGTTCCGTCGCGCGATGCGCAAAGCGGTGGAATCGGCGCTCCGGTTCGGCGCGCGGGGCATCAAGGTCCGCGTGAGCGGCCGGCTCAACGGCGCGGAAATCGCGCGGTCCGAGTGGTACCTGCACGGGCAGCTGCCGCTCCAGACGCTGCGGGCCGACATCGACTACGGCTTTGCCGAGGCGTTCACGACGTACGGCGCGATCGGCGTGAAGGTGTGGCTCTACAAGGGAGAGCGTTTGACGCCGCGCATCGGGCGCGAGGAAGACTACCGTGCCCCACGACGCGGCGCGCGCGCGTAGAACAGCTGGCAAGTAGCAGGGAATTGTCATCATGTTGATGCCCAAGAAGGTCAAATACCGGAAGCAGCAGCGCGGCCGGATGACCGGCAAGGCGTGGAGGGGTTCGGACGTCGCGTTCGGGGATTACGGCCTGAAGGCGATGGAGCCGGCCTGGATCACCGACCGGCAGATCGAGGCGGCGCGCGTCGCAATGACCCGGTTCATCAAGCGCGGCGGCAAGATCTGGATCCGGCTGTTTCCCGACAAGCCGATCACCAAGAAACCGCAGGAGACGCGCATGGGCAAAGGCAAGGGCGCTCCTGAACAGTG
>JBLNGH010000182.1:0-4500 GCA_050264575.1 Acidobacteriota bacterium
TTAGTTCGTCCCGTCCCTTCGAGCTCCAATCGTGGGTGAGCTCACGTCGCAACACCCCCGGAGGCGACTGGGCCTACCTTGGCAATGATCTGATCCGCCACGTGCCGCGCAACCACTTTACGTTCCTCTTCTGGAACGTCATCCATCGAGAAGATGTCGGTGTATTTCTTGTACAACGGCAGAGCATCAATATGGATGACCTTTTCTTCTCCGACGAGTCTCTTGAGTACGCGTCCATGGCACTTCAAGAAACAGCCATCGATCATGACGCAGTGGTCAGCATCCTTAACCCAACGCGCCATTGAGGAATGAGGCACGAAAAACGCCTCTGCGTGGCACGCCCGCGCAAACGACGGCACTTCGGCCGCGACCAGGTTCGCAGCGAGTCTGGCAATTTCTCCCCGGATACAAGGACCCTCGCACGAGAGAACGGGAATCTTCTTTTCGGAGATATTGCGCTTTGCATAGACTTCACCCGCCGGACAGAAGCCCTTGACGCCTTGCACTGCCACGGAGAAGTCGGCCGTGAAGTCCTCCATGTTGACCTCCTTGTTCGGTCGAGTGGTGGAATGTCGAAAAACTGCTTTCATGCAAACAAAAAACCAGCGCGATCGGTTCACTTTGCTTGGTTTCGGACGTCGATCTTCCGGAATCTCGGCATGGAATGAGGTTCCGTTCACATTTTTCCGCAGGTCCCCTGCCGATTTTTCCGCACGAATCGGGCTGGCTCTCGCGTCGCCACGGCATGGATCGCCTGGCGGAAGCGAGCTTCCTGCCTGGGGCTGGTGTGGTGAGCTTCGTTTCGCTTGTGATCGGAATTGTCGCGTTCGTTACGGGCGTGATCGGGTGGTGTGCGCTCTACCAGGTCCTGGGTACCTCGACGAACAGGCAAGTCAATGCTTGATCGACACGAGGCAAATCGCGACGACCGCTCCTCAGATCTCTTTGAGCCGCCCGGTCGCGTACTTGTGCAGCAGGCTCGCGATCAACGTCTGATACGGCAACCCTTCTGCGAGCGCCCGCTTCTGAATCGCCTCTAGGTCTTTGCTCGAGAGCCGGATGTTCAGCCGCCGGTCTTTGCGGAACGTGGCCTTGGCGTAGCGGGAGTACCGAGTTCGCTCGCGCTTGCCGCCGCCGGCGGACTTCCACTCGCCGCGCTCGACGGACTCGGCAGTTCCTTTTCGGTGGTATCAAGTTTCATCGTCGGACTCCTCACCGAGGTAATGCTTCGTGGCCTTCCGACTCGGGATGATCGTCTTCAGGAAGACCGTCCGCTCATCCTCGACGAACGGCACCAGATCCACGTAGTGCTCGCGTCGGACGACGAGGATGCGCTGGCCGCCGTCACGCTCGGGGTTCGAGTGCTCCAGGATAGCGAGCAGGTCGCCTCGCTCGATGTGGAAGACGATTTCTTCGAACCCGATGCCGCGCTCCGTCCTGAGCTGCCCAAGAGTGTGCCCAAAACGGGTCCGGCGGTCATCATTCCTGGCAGCCTTGGCAAACCGCCGCCTTCAGCCACCTCACCATTTATTGATCCGGGGGCTTCGCCGCGCGGACCCCTACACGCTCTCTCGCACGACTCGGCTCCGATGAAAGCGCTTAGGCCAGTCGTGCTTCGTTCGCGTGACTCGCTCGCACGGCTCGCTCGTTCGCGCCGGTCTCGCCATAGCTCGTCGAGCAGGGCGACCTGTAGGTCTACGACGCGCTCGCAACTGGTCCAGCGATCCTCGCCGCGGCAGCGATGCTGGCAATCTGGCTCCCTGCGCGTCGCGCGATGGCGCAAGATCCCATCGTCGCGCTCCGCATGGAGTGAGGGGGTCTAGCCGTTCAGCAGTGCGGCACCCGACGGGTGGTACCGATAACCGGCGACCGCGCCATATGGCGACAGGCGCTCGAGCTCGGCGAGATCGTCCTGCGTGAGGTGCACGCCAGCGGCGCCCACGTTCTCAGTCAGCCGTTCGATGCTGCTCGTGCCAGGAATCGGGATCACGTTTTCGCGCGTGAGGAGCCACGCCAACGCGAACTGCGCGGGAGTGCAGCCCTTGGCCGCCGCCATCTCACGTACGCGATCCGCGAGCGCCACGTTGCGCTCGAAGTTGCCGCCCTGAAACCGTGGAATGCCACGGCGCCAATCGTCCGGCGAGAGATCGTCAAGCTTCCGAAACCGTCCCGCAAGAAAACCCCGGCCCAGCGGACTGTAGGCGACCAGCGCGACACCCAGCTCGCTCAGCGTGGGGAGAAGTTCGTGCTCGGGATCGCGCGTGAATAGAGAGTACTCGCTCTGTACGGCGGTAATGGGATGAACGGCGTGCGCGCGACGCAGCGTGGCCGGCAGCACTTCGGACAAGCCGAGATGTCGGACTTTGCCTTGCCGGACGAGATCGGCCATGACGCCCACCGTGTCTTCGATGGGGACCTGCGCGTCGACGCGGTGCAGGTAGTACAGATCGATGACCTCCACTTCGAGCCGGCGAAGCGACCGTTCACACGCCTGACGGACGTACTCTGGCCGGCCATTGATTCGTTCTTCGCTGCCCGTCTCGCTCGCCACAAAGCCGAACTTCGTGGCAAGGACCACGTCGGCGCGACGGCCTTTGATGGCCTTGCCTACTCTGACCTCTGAATCGCCATAGATGTCGGCGGTGTCGAGAAACGTGACGCCCAGATCAAGGGCGCGTCGAATCACCGCAACCGCCGCATCGTCGTCGCGGACGCTGCTTGTGTAGATGTCTGCGATCCCCAGGCTCATGCACCCGAGGCCGATGGCTGAGACGCGTGGCCCATCACGACCGACCTGTCGTTGCTCCATTCCCGCACGATAGCATCAAGCACCGTACCGACGTCATGTCCGTCCGTGCGCCGAATCGCACACGGTCACAAGCTGGTCGGAGCTGATGTAACATCGCGCGGATCCCGGAGGCCACTCTATGAACAGCCGGCGCTCGCTCCATGTCACGGTTGTCGCGTTGTCCGCGGCCGCGCTCTTGCTGGGCCTCTCGCCCATCGGCGCGCAGGCGCCCCCGGGAGGCGATCACACCGCGCATCTGAAGGCGTGGGACGTCCACAAGGCGATGGCGCAGTCGTCGCCGTACCGCACGATGAGCTGGTCGTACATCGGCCCGACCAACATCAGCGGCCGGATGACCGATGTCGCGGTCGCCGATCATGGTTCATCGCGCCGGCTCTACGCCGGCAGCTGCTGCGGCGGCGTGTGGGCATCGGACGATCTCGGCCAGACGTGGCAGCCGGTGTTCGACAAGGAAGCGTCGACGAGCGTCGGCGCGCTGGCCGTCGCGCCGTCAAACCCCGACATCGTCTGGGTCGGTACCGGAGAGTCGAACATCTTCCGCAGCTCGTACACCGGCGTCGGCGTCTACAAGTCGACGGACAACGCGAAGACGTTTCAGCACATGGGGCTGACCGACACGGGAACGATCGGCCGCGTCGTCATCCATCCGACCGATCCGAACATTGTCTACGTCGCGTCGGCGGGTCAGGAGTGGATGGAAAACGAGATGCGCGGTGTCTTCAAGACGACCGACGGCGGCAAGACGTGGGGGCACGCGCTGAAGATCAGCGCGAAGACCGGCGTAAACGACATCGCGATGGATCCCAAGGATTCCAACACGCTCTACGCCGCCGCGTGGCAGCGTCAGCGCCGCAAGTGGAACGACCCGCGCGTCGAAGAGGGCTTCAACGAGAGCGTCGTCTACAAGACGACCGACGCCGGCAAAACGTGGACGCGGCTGACGAACGGCCTGCCGCCGTCGAACGCGTCGGGACGCATCGGGCTCGCGGTCGCCGCGTCGAATGCCAACGTGGTCTACGCGTTCTACGACAACTACGAATGCGACACGCAGGCTGCGGCCCCCGACGCACAGGGACGCGGCCAGAATCCGGGCGGCAGCGCGGCGAGATGTCCCATCAAAGGCAACGAAGTCTATCGATCGAATGACAAAGGCGCGAGCTGGACGCTCGTCAGCGGGCAGACGGATGCGCAACGCACGTTCATGAAGGGCATGTCGAACACGTACGCCTGGGTGTTCGGCAACATCCGCGTCGATCCCACGGACGAGAACACCGTGTACACGCTCGCCCTGGGCGTCAGCGTCTCGCATGACGGCGGCAAGACGTTTGCCCGCATCGGCACGCCGCCGCCGGGGGCGATCGCCGGTGGGCCGCCGGTGGCAGGCGCTCCGCCGCCCGGAGGCGCTCCCCCGCCCGGAGGCGCGCCGCCGCCGCCGCAGGGCGGGGGGCGCGGCGCCAACGTCGGCGGCGACAACCACGCGATGTGGATCGATCCGAAGAACACCAAGTTCATGCTGGTCGGCAACGACGGCGGCTTCCGCATCTCGAGCGACGGCGGCCAGTCGTGGCGCCGGGCTGACCTGCCGACCGAGACGTTCTTCGACCTGGCGTACGACATGGACACGCCGTTTCATGTGGTGGGTTCGGTGCAGGATCACGGCAGCTTCCGCGGCGTTGTCGATCTCAGCGCCG
>JBLNGH010000183.1:0-34102 GCA_050264575.1 Acidobacteriota bacterium
TCGTGAAAGTCCTGGACTTCGGTCTGGTCACGTCCATCGCCGGCGCCGACGACGACCAGTCGCTCGCGACAGCGGTCGGCATCGTGCACGGGACGCCCGCCTACATGCCGCCGGAAATGGCGACCGGCGAGAAAGTCGACGGCCGCGCGGATATCTACGCGCTTGGCTGCGTCGCGTATTACATGCTGACCGGACACCTCGTGTTCGAGGGCGGCACGGTCGTCCAGATGGTCGCCAGGCGGCTGAATGAATCGCCCGTGCCGCCGTCCCAGCGGACCGAACTGCCGGTCCCGCCGGCGCTGGACGCGCTGGTGCTGGCGTGTCTCGCCCGACGTCCGGAGGATCGGCCGCAGACTGCGGGCGATCTGGATCGTGCGCTCGCGGCGATCCCTGTCGCGCCGTGGACTGAAGAACAGGCGCGCACCTGGTGGATCACCAATCATCCTGGCGACCGCGTGTCGCTCGCCTCGTCGGAAATTGAAACGCAGGAGGCTGTCGAGGAAATCACGCGGCCTGCTCACGTGCTGACGCGCGGAGACTGAGGCAGCCTGCTGAAAACGCAGCCTGAAGGCAAAAGGCAAGAGTCAGAAACGAACGAAGACTGTTCAGCGATCGCCAGTCAATTCAGGATTTGTCCTGCGAGGCCGATCAAGTACAGGATGGGCGGCGCAACCATCAGCGCGATGGATAGCCATAAAAGGATCGTGCTTCGGAAGTACGTGCTAATCCCGAGAATGACCGCAAGGCCGAGCAGACCGATCACGCATCCGACTGCGTAGACCTGCGCCAGGCCGCGGCCCGCCGGATCGCCGGTATCCGTGAGCGCGGCGACGATCAGCAGCGCGCCGAGCAGCGCGTCGAGCGCGAAGATCCGCCAGGCCCACTTGATCAAGGTCGGTCCCGTCATGGTTGTCGAGAGTGTACTGGAGGCGTGCGGTGTCTGCGATCCTCACAGCGGCGACTGCGTCCGATTGGCATCCCCTGGCGGCTAACGCCACGTCATCAAGGTTCTGCGTTCCGAGCTCCCAGTCCCGCCGAAGCAGATCTCTGGCCATCTGCGAAGGCGAATGACATACTTCATTTCCCCCTGCAGGAGTCGTGTCATGCCTTCGCGATCGAGCGCCCTCGCGAGCCTTGTCGCAGTCGTCGCGCTGTACCTCACCGCACCACCGTTGGGCGCGCAGCAGGTACCGCCGCAGCCGCCGCCAGCGCAACAGCCGCCCTTCCAACCGTTCTCCGGCATGCCTGGCAAGGACGTCGTCTGGGTGCCGACACATCCCACCGTCGTCGAGCGCATGCTCGACATGGCGAAGGTCACGGCCCAGGACTTTGTCGTCGACCTGGGATCGGGCGACGGACGCAATGTCATCGCGGCGGCCAGGCGGGGCGCAACGGCCGTCGGGTTCGAGTACAACCCGGACATGGTCGAGCTGTCGCGAAAGCTCGCGAAAGAAGCCGGCGTCGCCGACAAGGCGACGTTCGTTCAGGGTGACATGTACGAGGCGGATTTCAGCCAGGCGACCGTGCTGGCGCTCTTCCTGCTTCCGTCGAACCTCGAGAAACTGAAGGACAAGATTCTCGCGCTCAAGCCTGGAACGCGCGTCGTCCTGAACACCTTCACGATTGCAGGTTGGGAACCGGACGAGACCGATCGGCTCGAAGGCGAATGTGGCAGCTGGTGCAATGTGCTGCTGCACTACATCCCGGCGAAGGTCGAAGGGACCTGGCGGGGGAATGGCGTCGAGCTTGCGCTCACGCAGACGTTTCAGAAAGTGTTCGGCACCGCCGCCGTCGGTGGTGCGTCATCCACGATCCAGGACGGCCTGCTGCGCGCCGATCGTTTGACGTTCTCGGCCGGCGGGACGTCGTTTACGGGCCGCGTCGACGGCGATCGGATCGTCGGCACGGCCACGACCGCCGGACCGACGAACAAGCGCGACTGGACGCTGACGCGCGATCGAAAGTAGTCGGAGATTCTTACGGCCGGCCCAGGATCTTCGAGGGTACCCAGCCCAGCCGTCCGTCGCTGCGGCGGATCCAGGCAAAGCCATCGAATTCGTGCAGGACGTCGACCACGTCGCCGGACTGCACCGGGACTTCCGTCGCCTCGTACGGCTCGGTCACGGCCGCGGCTCCCGGCTCGGTCGAGCTGAGGATGTTTTCGGGGACCCACCCTTCGCGACCGTCAGGGCCGCGACACCAGAGCCAGTGTGTGAACCGCTCATCGCGGCGATCGACGATCACGCGGGCGCCGGCGGAGACGCTGATGGGATCCGGGTACTGGACTGCGTAGGTTTCGAGGACGGTTGTCCGCATTGCGCGAGTGCCAACACGCCGCATCCGCACGATTGGACGCGACCTGTGCCGAACATGATGACGCCGGCCGAACCAACGTCGCAACCTGGGGCACGTCTGACGGCCATCGCCCGTTCTCGCGGTCCGCGCGCGGAAGGCCGCTGCATCGCGCGTGTTGTCATGAGCGCTATTTGTAGAACCGATGCGAGCGTGAGGCGACGTCTCTCCGGCGCCCGACGTTCCAGACTTCGCCGCAGCCGTCACATCTCCAATAACACGAATCCGTGACGACCTTGCTCGACGTCTTCACGTCCGACGACCCGCACGCCGGGCATTCGGACGGTACGCTCGTGACCTTGGCGTCCGCATGCTCGCTGGTGCCATCCCGGAAATACATCGATTCTCCTTTTTGTCCTGCCGCGGAACGACAATCCGGCTCTCGGGCTGGAAGACCCGCGCACCCCACCCATCAACTCATCACGAACAACAGCCAGATGAGGACGACCGACGAGGCCACCGAGACGGCCGCCCACGATACCCGTCTGCGCCGGCGCCTCACGCACGCGACGCGATCGCGATCGCGCATCTCCTGCTCCCACTGACGCCAGTGTTCGTCCACGGTGCGTGCATCGGGATCGCGAGCGGACACGGACACCATCACTGCACCTCCAGGCGGGTACGCTCAACTCTGGTGCAGTGGCTCGCCCGTTGACGGGCTACGACATCGAAGTTGGACAGAGTCCGGTAAGGACCGTAAGTGAGCGTATCACGTCCACGAACCTGGTGCCGATCGCGTGTGCTGTATTGAACGCAGGCGATTGCTGTGCAGTAGGGGACACGTGCGCGCGCACTCGTTTGAGTACGCTGATGTATGGCCGACAACCCCGGCGCGATATCGGCAGAAGCCGCCCGGAACACGGCGGAAGACATGCGACGACTGGCCGAAGCTGCCCGCGAGGTCCGGGAGCAGCATCGCCAGACGGTCGAGCGGCTCAGGGATGAGCAGGAACATCTGCGGTCCGCCGCGGAGAACGCGCGAGAGGCCAGCGAAGAGGCTCGCGTCGCCGCGGAGGGCGCACGTCACGCGGCCATGGAAGCCATGCGCGCGACCGCCGACACCTTGAAGGCCACGCTCGAGCACATGGAGGTTGTCGAACGGCTGCGACGGTCCCTCCGCGACGCGCAGGACATCGGCAAGCCCGACGCGAACTAAACAGTCTTTCCCCTGTTGTCAGTCGTGCAGCACGACGCTCAGCAGCGACTTCTTGATCGTGATCCCGCCGTTGTAGTCGATGAATCCCAGCTTGCGGAACTTGTTCATGAAGAAGTTGACGCGCGAGCGCGTCGTGCCGACCATCTCGGCGAGGACTTGCTGCGACAGGCTGGGGATCACGCTGACGGGCGTGTCATCTCTCCCGTATCGGGCCAGGAGCAGCAACGCGCGGGCAAGGCGCTTCTCGCTGGAATTGAAGAGTTGATCGACGAGGTCCTCTTCGATTCGGATGTTCCGGCTGAGGACATAGGACAGAAATCGATCCGACAGCTCAGGCTCGCCGTGCAGGAGCCGGGTCATCTCGTCCTTCTCGACGATCAGAATTGTGCTCGCCGTCAGCGCCGTGGCGGTGCCCATGCGGATCGGTTGTCCCGCCAGGCAGCCCTCGCCGAAAAAATCGCCGCGACCGAGCACGGCGATCACGGCCTCCCGACCGGTTTTTGAGAGGACGGAGAGCCTGACGACGCCGTCCTGGACGTAGAGGACATCGGTCGCCGGATCGCCCTGAGAAAACACCACCTCGCGTGGTGAGTACCTGACGATTTTCCGCTTCAGACCCGCCGAATCCAGGAACTTCTGCGCGTTGAAGCGGCGCGTCGAGGGTCGAGACGTTTTTCGATCCATCTGAAGCGACCGCACGTGCATGGTCTCACTGCGATTCCTGGACTTCAAGAGCAGGATGCCGCGTCGGTAGGAGGGTCGGGTGGTCTCGCCGAGGAGGTGGTCGGCGGAGGCGCCGCGAGCGGCAGCGTGACGATGAACTCGCTGCCGTGGCCGGGCCCCTCGCTCCGCGCTTCGACCTGTCCGCCGTGCAGCCTCACGATTTCCCGGACGACGCTCAACCCGATGCCGAGCCCGGCGTCCTCGGGCCGCGCGATTTGCGAGAAAAGATCAAAAACGTGCGTCAAAGCCTCTCGTTCGATACCTCGGCCGGTATCGCTCACCCGCAGGAGAAGCGTCCCATCGCGCGCCTGTGCCGCGAGCGCGATCCGGCCCGGCCGGTCGGTGAACTTGATCGCGTTGGCGAGCAGATTCGAGAGCACCTGGTGGAGGCGCTGCGCATCGGCATCGATCCAGAGCGGCTCGGAGGCGGTTGAGATTTCCAACGCATGCCCGCGCGCTGCGGCTGATGCCGTCGCGTCCGCCGCCGCGTCGCGCAGGACGTCACGAGCATCGATCCACCGCTTCCTCAGCGTCACTTTGCCGTTCGCCCAGCGCATCGCGTCAGTCAGGTCGTCGACCACGCGGCTCATTTCGTCGATCTTGCGCTCGATCGTCGACGTGGCGCGGACTGCCGACTCGGACGCCGGCGCCAGTCGGATGGTCGCAAACGATGCGGCGAGGACCGTCAGGGCCTGACGGAGCTCGTGCGCCACGATCGACACGAATTCCAATGCCGGCTCGTCAGCGCGTCGGGCCCGACCGTCGAAGGCCCGCTTCCGCACTCTGGCAGGACGTGGTTCTCTCAGTGTCACGGTGAGCGAGGCGCGTTCGCCCATATCTCCCTCGAATCGCCGCGATGGTAGCGGGTCCCCAGGTTCGTTGGCTGTTCAAAAGGGCACGTACTCCCAAACCAGCGCCTGGCGCTCGAGAAGGTGATGGAAGGCGTCCGGCGTGCGCTCATCGATTCTGATATGCTGAGTTCGTCAGTCCAGAACTGAGCCTGCCAGCGTTCGAGTCGCGCCGCTCCAGGGCGCCGCCGACCGGCCCAACTTTGGCCGGAGCCATCCGCCCCACCAATGCCGTTGGTGCGTGATCGATCCGAATCTCCCGGGAGGTCTTCGTGTCGCTGAATCGCCTTCACGCCATTCTCATCGGCGGTTGGGCAGTCGCGGTCGCCGCACTGGTCAGCGTTCGCCTCGCTCTCGGCACGCCAACGGCGGCGGAGAATCTCGCCATTGGCCTGGCGGCCTGTCTTCCGGTCATCGTCCTGCTGGCGGTATTTCGAGGGGCGCCATCGCGTTCCATTGGCCAGGTGCTGTACGACGCGGATCAGCAGGATCGAACCCGCGTGCGACTGGACCGTGCGAATGAATCCGGCGAGGTCCGTTAATGACGCACGCGGTCACGGGGGTCGTGCCAGATGCGGCCCGATTCGTCACCGCCTGAGACACCGATGACTGCGAAGACCACCGACCCATGCGCCGTGGCGAAGGAGATGCTCGCCGACCTCTATTTTCTGATCGAAGCACTCGATCGCCGCGTCCCTCGGCTCGAACAGCAGGGCGAGGCGCAGATCGCGCACGACGCCGCCGAACTCAGGGAGCGCGCCGTCAGCCTCATCCGGCAGATCGAGGGCACGACACCCAAAGAGTGATCGCCCCTGGATGCTCTCGCTGAGCTGGTTCGGCGGGGCATGATCAGCGACCACCGTCAGCCATCATCGTCTTCATCCGTGTTCGGCGCTCGCTGCCACGGAGATTCACTGGAGCGTCGCCATGCATGCCAGCCTGGAGGCAAGTCGGCCAGCTCCAGGATGGAGGAATCTTTCGCGACGATCTTGTGAAACGCCACGACGCAGGCGTCATCCTCTCGCGCGTCCTCCAGACCCAGGAACTGCCATCCATGATCGTCCTTGTCATGGGTGACATGCAGAATCGGAGCGTTCGCGAACACGATCGACCGCAACGTGATGCACGCGGCGTTTCGTGGCTGGTCGAAGGGCCAATCCTCTTCAGACATGGCTGCCTCGTGTTTCGGGGACGCAGAGCGCCAATGTAGTTGATAGCAGCGCAACTTCGGCCTTCATCGCCGGGATTCCTATCATAGAGGGCGATCAAAGTCCTGACCGAGCGCGCCGTTTCGGTGCGGCACGTCGGCAACCCTTGACGGCGCGGAGGTGTGGTTGCAACTGGTGAGACGATGGGGGTTACCGCCCAACATTGAGTCCTACACGGTCTTCCCAAATACAAGCGAATCCACCCACGTCGTGGAAGTTCGTGCTCGAGGTCATCAAGCGAGCCGAGCACGTCGCCGCTAATGCTTCCTATCGTCCTTGTCCGCCCGGCGATTTCCCCCTATAGTTCCGCTCAGTATTCCCCGTTCTTGCACTCGCTCCTTCAGGAGGCAACATGAAAACCAGGACAGCACTGGCGCTCATTGTGGGTGTCCTTTTCACCTTTGGCATACCGCTCACGGCGCAGGAGTTTCGCGGACGGATCAACGGGATCGTGACCGACAACTCCGGCGCGGTGCTGCCGGGCGCGACGGTCACCGCCTCGGGCCCCGCCCTGATACGGCCGCAGTCGACGATCGCCGGAGCGGACGGGACGTACCGCTTTCCCGCACTCCCGGCCGGCGTCTATACGTTGACGTTCGAGCTGGCCGGGTTCCAGAAGATTACTCGTGAAAACATCCGCGTCGTGATCAACACGACGCTGACGCTGGACGCGCAACTGGCCGTCGCCACGCTGCAGGAGTCGCTCACCGTCTCTGGTCAATCACCCATCGTCGACACGTCGACGACGACGGTCGGAACGAACTTCACCAAGGAACTGCTGACCCAGATTCCAAACGCGCGCGACATCTGGGCGGCAATGGCGCAGGCGCCCGGGTTCCAGGTGACCGGATACGACGTCGGCGGATCGCACACCGGCACGCAGACGGGTTACGTGACCTACGGCGTCAGCCAGCAGAACACGACGCGCATCGAAGGCGTGAACACGAGCGAAGGCGCGAGCGCGAACGCGGGGTACTTCGACTTCGGTTCGTTCGAGGAGTTCCAGCTCGGTGGTGCGGGCAATATGGCCGACCAGGACGTGCCCGGCGCGTCGCTGAACATTACCGTCAAATCGGGCGGCAATCGCCTCATGGGATCGTGGTACAGCGACTTCGAAAACGACAAGACGATTAGCAACAACGTCGGGGACGCGTTCCGGACCCCTTTCGAAAAAGACGAGAACGGGTTCTTCACGCGCGCGCCGGGCGGACTGACTCGCGGCAACCCGATCACAAAGCAATACGACCTCAACTTCAACGTGGGAGGGCCGATCTGGAAGAACCGGGCCTGGTTCTTCTACTCGTATCGCTTGAACGATCAGTACAAAACGATCATCGGCATGCCCGATCTCGCGCGCTCGAAATTGACCAACCCCTTTACGGTGAAGGGCACGTTCCAATTGAGCCGGAACAATCAGCTGATCGCCTACGTGAACAAGCGGGAAAAGCTTCAGGACAAACGTGACCTCGGTCCGACGACCCCGCTCTCCGCGGCGTACTATCAGTCGTCGCGCAACTATCCGGTTAAGGTCGAGTGGACGAGTGTCCTCAGCACCAAGCTGTTCCTCGACGTGCTCGTGGGCAACTGGTACAACTTCTTCCCGTTGCGCCCGCAGACCGAGGTCGGGGGCTTTCCGGTTGACCAGTTCGTGGCCGGTCGCCTCGATCTGAACACGAATAACCTCTTCGATGGCGGCGCCAACAACACCTACCAGGATCAAAAGCGGTACAAGCCGCAGCTCCACGCCTACATGTCGTTCTTCCAGAACGGCTGGCACGGGAGCCACGATTTCAAGGTGGGCTTCGAGGCCCGGCGCGACCGCCGGAAGCTCGGCAACGATCAGCCGTTCAACATCTTCTATCGCGATCGAGGAGCGGCGACGTCAGAAGTAGAACTCTTCAACGGGCCTGTGGAGCCGATCAACGACGTCAACGTCCGCAGCGTCTACGTGCAGGACGGTTGGAAGTTCAACAGCCGTCTGACGCTGAACCTCGGACTCCGGTTGGACCACTACACCGACGGCTGGCCGGAACAGCAGTATGCCCCGGACGGCCTGCCGCAGCTCGCCGGGACCACGGATCAACGCATCATCGATTTCTACACGCCAAGCACCATCGAGGCGAAGGTGGTGTCGACGTCGACCACGGTCGGCCCTCGCGCAGGGTTTGCGTACGACCTGCGCGGTAACTCGAAGTCGGTCATAAAGGGTTTCTATGGCCGCTTCTACTTCAACTCGGCCGACATCATTGCCGACAATCAGAACCCGGTCGGGTTCGCCCAGCTGCGCTACGTGTTCGTCCCGTGCACAGCGACGCTGACCACCAGATGCGATCTGAACGGTAACCGCCTCCTCGATAGTCCCGAGGAGCTCGGCAACTTCATCTCGACGCAGGGCGGCGGCGGCTTCGTCACGGTTGATCCCAACCTGAAGCGACCATATGGCGACGAGATTTCGGGCCACTTCGAGCAGGAGCTCAGGGAAGGGCTCTCTGGACGCTTCTCGTACGTCTACAAGAACATCCGAAACGAGTGGGCGGAGGTCGATCTCGCCCGCGTCGACGCTCAGACTGTGGAACGAAACGTGGTCGATCGCGGGCCCGACGGCATTCTGGGGAACGCGGACGACGCGGTGCGGACGCTGTACGACATTCCGGCCGGGACGGGGACCCAGCGGTTCTTCACGAATCCGGATGATCCGTCGTACGACTCCGACTACAGCACGGTTGAGATGGCGATCAACCGCCGGTTCCGCAACGGCTGGATGCTCCTCACGTCGTTCGAGTACACGTGGCTCAAGGAGTTCGTCGGCGTCGGCTCCACGACGAGCGTGCTGAGTTCCGCCGGCAACACAAAGGCGTATTCGTGGAACCGCAACCTGCGGCAGGCCGATCGCGAAACGACGACCATCTGGAACTACAAGCTGATCGGGCGTTACCAGCTCCCCTGGCAGATCGGCACCAGCGGCTCGTACAAGCTGCAGAGCGGTCGCCAGTGGGGTCGATCGGTGAGCCTCTCAGGGACGCCTGCCCTCAATTTGGGCAGCCAGACGGTGCGGGTCGAGCCGGTGACTGCTAACCGCGCGCCCAACGTCCACATCGTGGATCTGCGGCTCGACAAGTCTTTCCAGCTCAAGAACAAGATCGGTCGGCTGACCGCGATGGTCGATGTCTTCAACCTGCTCAATGCCGGGACGCCGATCGTGTTCCGAACGCAGTCTGGCAACGTCGTGGCCGGTGAGCCGTTCGGCAACTTCAAGGAAATCATCGCGCTGCTCGATCCGCGTATTGTCCGGTTCGGCGTCAGGTACGAGTTCTAAAGGGGGCCAAAGGGGTCAGGTCTTGTATCGCAACATGTTCTGGAAGGACACGGGCAAAATGTTGCAATACAAGACCTGACCCCTTGATTCTCCTCTACCTTCTATCCGGCTTCGCCGGACTCGTCTACGAAATTGTCTGGTCGCGCTTGCTGGCCCTGCAGCTCGGGCACACGTCCGGCGCCATCAGCACCGTGCTCGCCGCGTTCATGGGCGGATTGGCTGCGGGCGCGTTCTTCGGAGGACGCGCGGCTTCGCGACTCACGCCCGCCCAGGCGCTGCGCGCCTATGCGTGTCTCGAACTGCTCGTCGCCGCCTGCGCCATCGCGCTCCCGCTCGTGCTGCGCGCGGCAAGTCCGATACTGGCGGGCTTGTACGGCGACGGGCCATCGGCGATCTTTGCGGTCGCAAGAGTCGCCTTCTGCCTGGCACTTGTGTCCATTCCGGCAGCCCTTATGGGGGCGACGTATCCGATCGCGATTCGTGGATGCCAGCCTCTTCCGCGCGGGAGACGAGCCGAACGGGTGTTGTATGCCTCGAACGCCGCGGGCGCCGCGCTGGGTGCGGCCGCCACCGGCTTCGTGCTCCTGCCGGCGCTCGGCACGGCGAAAACGATTTGGCTCGGCGTTCTCGTGAATGCGATCGCCGCGGCCGGCGCGATCTACCTCGCCCGCCAAGCGACGATCCCCGCGAGTAAGCCCGAGAAGCCGCGCTCGTCCGCCATAGCGCCGACGGCGCGACGGGGGAGCGTGTTTCCGAAACCGTCACGAAAACTTACTGACCTTCCTGGCAGGCCCGTCGCTGCCGCGGTTGCTCTCTTCACATCAGGGCTCGTCGGCCTCCTCTGCGAGGTGGCTTGGACCCGCGTCTTCGCCATGGTGCTCGGTCCGACGATTTATGCGTTCAGTACGATGCTGGTGGCGTTCATCGGAGGCATTGCGATCGGTGCGTCGCTCGGCGTGCGACTGTCTGCCGGACGATCCGCCGCTGCCCGGCTGGCCTGGTGCCTTGCCGTGGTTGGGATCGGCACCGCGGCGGCTTTGTTCGCGGTCGACCAGCTGCCGCTCCTGGTCGGCCGGTGGGTCGCGGTCTCTGACGACGGATTCGTGAGGTTAATCGTGACTGAGGCCGTACTGGCGGCGGCGCTGTTGCTGCCGGCGACCGTCGCCCTCGGTGCCGTCTTCCCGTTGGGCCTGGCACTTGGTGTGTCGAGTGGGTCTGCGGCCGCAGCGGCGGCGGCTCGGCTGTATGCCGTCAACACAACGGGGGCGATCCTCGGTTCGCTGCTTGCGGGGTTCGTCCTGATTCCCGCGATTGGGCTGCGCGGCACGCTGCTCGTCGGCGGGGGCGTCGCCTGCGCTGCGGGCACCGCGATCATGCTCGCCGCCGCCGGACCCCGCCGACGCCTCGCCGCGGCGGCCATTGCCGCGGCGTCTGTTGTCTCCCTTGCGGCGGCGCCGCGGTGGAACGACGCCCTGCTCTCGTCCGGAGCTTACAAGTACGCGCCCTATCTGCGGACGTTGGACCTGCGCGAGGCGCTGGAGACCGGCACGCTTCTGTACTACCGGGAGGGCGCGGCGGGTACAGTTTCCGTCCGGCGGTCCGGAGGCGCCCTGTCGCTTGCGATCGACGGCAAGATCGACGCGTCGACCGGCGGCGACATGCTCACGCAAAAACTGCTGGCCCACCTTCCGCTCCTGATTCATCCAAACCCGAAGCGCGTGGCAGTCGTCGGACTCGGCAGCGGCGTCACCGCCGGCGCCGCACTGACTCACCCGCTCGAACGTCTGGAGATCATCGAGATTTCACCGGAAGTGGTCGAGGCGTCGCGCCTGTTCGACCCCTACAGCGGAAGGCCATTGAGTGATCCCCGCGCCCGCTTGATTGTCGGAGACGCGCGTACGCACTTCACGCTCAAGCGCGAGGGTTCGAGCCTGTATGACGTCATCATCTCGGAGCCTTCGAACCCCTGGATGGCGGGCGTCGCGGCGCTCTTCACTCGCGAATTCTTCGAGGCATCTTCGGCGCGGCTCGCCTCGGGCGGCATCATGTGCCAATGGGCGCACACCTACGACATCAGCGACGCCGATCTGCGGGCGATCGTCGGCACTTTCCGACGCGTATTCGCGGACACGACCCTCTGGCTGATTGGTGACGCCGATCTCTTGCTCATCGGACGCCTTCGGGCGGCAGGCGATCCGGGGGCTGCCATCGAGCTGGGCTTCCAGAGGGCCGCGATCGCAGCGGACCTTGCGACCGTCAACGTCAAGTCGCCCTTCCCGATACTGTCGCTTTTTGCAGGTGATTCGGTGGCGGCCGACAAGTACGCGGGCAACACGCCCGTGGAAACCGACGATCGTCTCCGGCTCGAGTTCTCAGGCCCCAGAAGCATCGTGGGACGTTCGAGCGCTGACAATGGGGCCGCGCTCCGGGCGATCACGCGTTCGGGAGGCGTGCCGCCCTCGATCACCGCGGCGCTGCAACGCGCCACAGCTGCTGACTGGGCATCGCGCGGCGCGATGATTCTGGATGCGGCCGCCGCGCAGGCGTATGAGGATTTTGCTCGGGCGGTCGCGGGGGGCGACGACGGGGCACTGCCTGGCCTGCGCGAATCGGCGACGGCCTCCGGTCGAATCGCGGAAGCGATCGCGCTGATCAGGCGCGTCGCAGATGAACGGGCGTCCTCATCGGCGCCCGTGATCGAGCTCTCCAAGATACTGGCAGCGACGGGTGACATGGCAGGCGCCCTCAGCGCCGCGGAAAAGGCTGTCGGCCGCTCCTCTCTGGATCCCCGCGCACACCAGCAGATCGCATCAGTTCTGGCGGATGCAGGCGACGTCGACCGACTCGCGGCGGCGCTCGCCCGCCTGCGCAGCCTCGATCCTTCCGGCGCCGACACGCGGTATTTCACCGCCGTTGTCGCGTTCATGCGCGGCGATTTCGATGGCGCGGCCCGGGAAGGGGAGGCGACGGTCTCCTTGGATCCCAACCACGCCAGGGCCCGCAATCTGGTTGGCGCCGCGCGAGCCAGCCTCGGCGATCTGTCCGCGGCCCGTGAAGCCTTTGCGGCCGCGATTGCCATTGACCCGCAGGATCCTTCCCCGTATGTGAATCTGGGGCGGCTGCACCTGCAGACAGGGCAAGCGGATGCGGCGGCGGCCGTCTTCAGCGAGGCGCTGAGCGTGCGGCCGGATTCTGCTGATGCGCGGGAAGGGCTCGCGGCGGCGTTCGAGCTTCGAGGGCAATCCGACCGCGCAGCGCGCCTCCGATCGAGGCAATCGGAGGGACCACTTCCACAGCGGCGCTGAGCAGACAGCCGAGACGGCTGTCCGCCTCTCGACTCGCTTCGCTCGCTCAGGGCATTCGCCTCGCGCTGGACGAGGCCTGCCATGAGCGAGTCGAATGGAGGCGGCGGGAGTCGAACCCGCGTCCGAAAGGCCTGTCGCCGCAGGATCCTACATGCGTAGCCGTCCTTGGTGTTTCGCGCCCGGCCTCAAAGGACGGCAAATGGGCCGGGCGCTAGTCCGTAGAGTCTCGCCCCGGCGCGCCGGACGCGCGTCAGAGCCAGCCTGCTGAATGGCGTTCGTCCCCGGCCCGCAGGCTGACCGGGGCGAACGTCGCGAGCCTAATTAGGCCGCGAGCGCAAGCTGCGTGTTCGCAGTTACGTGTTGTCCACCGGATTAACGAGCAGGTGGCGCTCGGCATGCATCCCGCAGTCCCTTGCCCCCGTCGAAACCGTATCGCCCCCACGAGAGGAACCGCAATCTTCTATTCTGACAGGCCGATGTCGGGGGCGCAAACTCGCCGGCGGCAGCGAACGTCGAATTCTCGGTGCAGGCCGGTCTAACAGAACTGACGTTCGCTCCTGTTAAACCGATAAGAGATAATGACCGTGGGAAAGCCTGCCAGCACCGGTCAGACGACCGTCCAGGAATTCATGCTCGAGCTCTTCCGGCTCCGTCGAAGTGCTGGCCATCGCCGGCTCGCGTCCGCGAAGACCGCCGGTCTCATCGCGGGCGTGATCGGATTCGTACTCTTTCCGGCGCCCACGCCGGCCGGCCGCGTCGTGTCCGCCGATCAGACGGCAGGACAACCCTCCGCAACCGAGCTCTGGCTTGCGCCGGCCGTCGAGGTGCCGGCGGTGCGCCAGTATCTCGCCCAGGCTGTCGAGGCCGTGAACGAAGACCAGTCAGAGAAGGCCATTCCTGCTCTGACCAAAGGGGCGGCCGACCCGATGCTGGGCGGCTACGCCCGGCTCTATCTCGGCCGGGCGCAGATGAAGCTGGGCCGGTTCAACGACGCGGTCGCAACCGCCAAGCAGCTGTTGTCCATGTCGCCCACCGGCTATCTCGGCGATGCCGCGCTCTGGCTCGGCGCCGATGCCGCCGAGGTGTCCAACGATGGGGCCGGCGTGGTCCGCATCCTTCAAACGCTGGCAGCTGGCCAACCACTCGATCCACAGCGCGTGCACCTGCGTCTGGGCCGTGCGGCCCTGAAAGTAGACGACGGCCGTCTCGCCCTCAATTCGTTCAGAAAGGTGTACTACGAGTATCCGCTGTCGCCTGAGGCCGATGAGGCTGGCGCCGAGATCGCCAAGCTTCGCGCGCCGTATCCGCCCGAACCGCCGACGCCGGAACGCGTGCAGGCGGATCTGAGCCGCGCGGAGCGTCTCTACAGCGCCGGCCGCCATTCGGACGCGCGCAAGGCGTTCGAGCAGCTCCGTCCATACGTGGCGGGCGACGAGCGCCAGCTCACCGATCTCCGTCTGGCGCAGTGCGATTACCAGCTCAAGCGATATCAGGCCGCGTACGACGGGTTCCGCGCGTATCTCGACGAAGCGCGCACACGACTGCAGGAGGCGCAGTTCTTCCTGCTCAGCTCTCTCCGCGGGCTCGGGCGCAAGGACGAGTACGTGGGTCTCGTGCGGGCGTTCGTGGACGGCAATCCGGGACACCCGTTTTCCGAATCGGCGCTCAACGAGCTCGGCACCTTCTACATTCTCGAGAACGACGATGCAAAGGCCGCCGAGGTGTTCGCGGAAATGTATCGTCTGTTTCCGCAGGGCGTGTACGCCGACCGCGCCGCCTGGAAGGCCGGCTGGTGGGCGTACAAGAACGGCGACTATGCGGAGACCGTGCGGATCTTCGAGTCCGCGATCGCGACGTTTCCTCGAGCCGACTACCGGCCGTCGTGGCTATACTGGTCGGCGCGCGCGCGGCTGGCGCTGAACGATCGCCCCGGAGCGGAGACCGGATTCCGGCAGGTCATCAACGACTACCGCAACTCGTACTACGGCAGGCAGGCAACCCACGAAGTCGAGCAGATTCTCGCCGCCGCCCGGCCGGCCGGCGCCGGTCCCGTCGCGCCGGCGCGGCGAACCTTGCCGCCGACGCTCATCGCCGGCACGCCTCCGCCCAACGCACCTCTGATCCGCGCGCTCCTCGCCGCCGGGTTGTACGACGATGCGATTCTCGAGCTGCGCAAGATTCAGCGTGCCTCCGGATCGTCACCGCTGATTGACGCGACCGTTGCGTACGCCCTCAATCGCAAGGGTGAGCTGCGACTCGCGATCAACCAGATGCGGCGCGCCTATCCGCAGTTCATGGCGCACGGCGGGGAAGCGCTGCCGACCGCGATCCTCGAAGTGATCTTTCCCGTCGATTACTGGAATCTGATCGCGAAGCATGCCGCCGCCAGAAAGCTGGACCCGTTTTTGATGACGGCGCTCATCGCGCAGGAGTCGACGTTTCAGGCCGATGTCCGCTCCGCCGCCAACGCGTACGGCCTGATGCAGGTCGTTCCGGCGACGGGCCGCCGCTACGCGCCGACGCTCGGGATTCGTCCCTTCCGCACCGCCCGGCTGACCGAGGCCGAGACGAACATCCGCATCGGGATGGCCTATTTCTCGGATCTCATGCGTCAGTTCGGCGGCGTCGCGCCGGCGCTCGCCGCGTACAACGCCGGCGAGAACCGCGTCGCGCGCTGGCTGGCCGAGCGTCCCGGCGTCGACCAGGACGAGTTCATCGACGACATCCCGTTCCCCGAGACGCAGAACTACGTGAAGCGGATCATCGGCACTGCAGAGGATTACAGAACGCTCTACAAGAGGCTCCAACGCTGATCGCTGGCGCCCGGTCGCCACGTCGCTTCGTCGGTACGACAGGTACGGCGGGTCCGCGGAATGAACTGACGCCGGCCATCTTTATTCAAAAGGAAGACGACAAGAATCAGGTTCCTTGGACCCGTCGTACCTGGCGTACCTGATGTACCCGACGTACCGACCTGTGCTCTTGTCGCAGTAACCGTTCCCTATTACCCTTTACCCATTCCTCATGACTTCCATGGTCCGTCCTCGCACGTCCTTGAAAGCCGCGCGCTTCACCGAGTCGGTCATCCGCGAGATGACGCGGCTGTCGCACCAGCACGGCGCGGTCAACCTGTCGCAAGGGTTTCCTGATTTCCCCGCGCCGGAGGCGATCAAGAAGGCCGCCTGTGACGCGATCCTCGCCGATATCAATCAATACGCCGTGACCTGGGGCGCCAAGCCGCTGCGCGACGCGATCGCCGCGGACTTCTCGCGCCGGTACGGCACGCCGGTGAACCCGGAAACGCAGTTGACCGTCTGCTGCGGCTCGACCGAAGCCATGGTCGCGACGATGCTGGCGATCGTCGATCCAGGCGACGAGGTGATCGTCTTCGAGCCCTTTTACGAGAACTACGGCCCTGACGCCGTGCTCTCCGGCGCGACGCCGCGTTACATCGAACTGCGCGAGCCGGACGGCACGCACGGTGACTGGTGGTTCGACCGTGACGAGCTTCGGGCGGCGTTCAACAACAAGACGCGCGCCATCATCATCAACACGCCCAACAACCCGACCGGCAAGATCTTCGACCACGACGATCTCACCGAGATCGCCAGACTCTGTCAGCAATGGGGCACGATTGCGGTCACCGACGAGATCTACGAGCACATCCTCTACGACGGTGCGAAACACGTCCCGATGGCCACACTCGACGGCATGGCGGATCGGACGGTCACGATCAACAGCGTGTCGAAGACCTTCAGCGTGACCGGCTGGAGGGTCGGCTGGACGATCGCTCCACCGGACATCGCCGGCGCCATCCGGAAGGTCCACGATTTTCTGACCGTCGGCGCGGCCGCGCCGCTGCAGGAGGCGTCGGCCGAGGCGCTCGGGCTGCCGGCGTCCTACTACCGGGACCTCGCGGCGAGCTATCAAATCCGCCGCGATCGACTGATGGGCATTCTCAAAGAAGCGGGGTTCGTCTGCTACGAACCGCGCGGGGCGTACTACATCATGACCGACATCGCCGCGTTCGGGTTCGCGGACGATGTGGCGTTTGCGCGGCACCTGGTGACGGAGATCGGCGTCGGCGCCGTGCCCGGCAGCAGCTTCTATCGTGAGCCCGCGTCCGGCCGGACCAAACTCCGTTTCTGCTTCTGCAAGAAGGACGAGACGCTGAGCGAGGCAGAAAAGCGGCTGGCGCGTCTCAGAAGGCCGGCGCTTCAAGGCCGGCAAGCCGGGCGGGGCTGAGCACCACCCCCAAAGCTACGGTGGCCCGGCCGTCCAGCCTCCGGTCCGCGGCCGGTCCCCTCGCAATGGGGCTGGCGGTCTGGTGCGCAGCAGGCCGCATCTCGCTGGCCGCGTTCGATCAGCCATCCATCCGCCTCGCCGTGCCGGCCCCCTGGTGGGTTGCGATCGTCGCGATCGCTGCCGCCCTGCTCGTCCCCGCGTGGCGTCGTCGACCGGTGCTCGCCACACCTGCGCTTCTCTCGACGCTTCCCTGGCTGCCGCTGCCGCTGCCGGCTGCCGCGTTGATCTGGACCGGTCCGCTTGCGTGGGTGCCGATTGGTCTCGCTGCGGTGACGGCGTTGTTGGCCAGCGCTCCGGCAATCAGTGAAGAGGAACCGCCGGTCCAAGCGGCGTCAATCAATCCGCGGCATGCAGCGCGACTGGCCGCCGGCCTGACGCTCGTGCTCGCCGTCGCAACCGCGTGGCAGATCAGCCCACGCACGCCGGACGGCGACGAGCCGCATTACCTGATCATCACGCAGAGCCTCATCAAGGACGGGGATCTCCGGATAGAGAACAACCATCGTGCGCTGGACTACGCGGCCTACTACAAGTACCCGCTGGCGCCTGACATGCTCCGTCGCGGGCGGGACGGCCAGATCTACTCCATCCACGCGCCCGGACTGCCGGTGCTCGTGCTGCCCGCCTTCTGGTTGGTCGGCTATCGCGGCGCGCAGGCGACGGTGCTGATCGTCGCCGCGTTGTGCGGCGCCCTGATCTGGAACCTCGGATGGCGCGCCACGCGTTCCACACGCGCCGCCTGGTTCGCCTGGGCCGCCATCGCCGGCACGGTGACATTCCTGGTGCAAGGCGCCACGATATTTCCCGACGGCCCGGCGGCGCTGGCGGTTGCAGCAGGTCTCGGCGTTCTGTTGAGCCTGAACGTCCACGATCACGCCGCGCCAATCAGCCGGAGAACTCTCATCGCGAGCTCCGCGCTGCTCGCGTGTCTGCCGTGGCTCCACACGCGGTTTGCCGTCCTTGCCGCTGGCTTCGGACTGGCGATCGTCTGGTCGATCACTCGCGACCGCGCATCACCGCGCGACGAACGCGTGCGCCGGCTCGTCTGGTTCCTGGCGCTGCCGCTCGTCAGCGCAGTTGCCTGGCTCGGTTTCTTTCAGGTCATTTACGGAACTCCGAATCCGTCGGCGCCCTATGGCCCTCGGCCCGAAGCGTCGCTGGCGTTCGTGCCAGGCGGCCTCGCCGGTCTGCTCTTCGACCAGCAGTTCGGGTTGATGGCGTACGCGCCAGTCCTCGCCGCCGCGGCTCTCGGAGTTGTAGCAGCCAGGCAATCAACTGCCCGGTACGTCGTGACGTCCACCATCGCGATCGCGGCGGTGTATTTGGTGGTCGTCGCCACGTATTGGATGTGGTGGGCGGGCGTCCCCGCCACGCCGGCGCGGTTTGCCGCAGCCATGCTCCCGATGTTTGCCGTGCCGCTCGCGATCGCCTGGGAGCGGACGGGCGCGCTCGGGCGAAGCATGCTTGCGATGCTCCTGTTTGTGTCGCTCGCGATCACCGCTGTGCTGCTCGGCGTCGATCGCGGAGCGCTCGCCTGGAACGTCCGTGGAACTGCTGCGCTCTGGCTGGACTGGCTGGGTCCCGTCGTCGATCTGCCGCGCGGCTGGCCGAGCTTTTTCTGGCGCCTGTCGCCCGGAAATGTGGCGACGGAGATTCCCTTCTTCGTTCACCTCGTTGGATGGTTCGCGGCCTTCGCAGCAATTGGCGCTGCCGTCTGGATGTCGCGGCGCTTCTTTCGAGTACCCGATTCAGCGCCAATCGCAGCGGCGTTCGGTGTCGCAGTCGGACTCATGGCGGCGATTCAAACGGGCTGGTGGGTGGACGGCGTCAGCGGGCCGAACCCCCTGCGATCGCAGCTCGCGATTCTCGACGCATCCCGAGAGGGACACTCGGTGATGAGAATCGCGCCGTTCGCGCTCGCTCGCGTCGCCGACCTCGGGGGCGCGATGCGCATCCGTCCGCGTGAGAGCGCGCCGCCGGGGTCGCCGGTCTGGGCCACGTTCAGCAGTCTCCCAGCCGGGACCTACGAGCTCCGCGTTGTCGCGAACCGTCCCCGGCAGGGCGAGCTGTCGATGAAGATCGGCCTGGCGCCAAGGCCGTGGAGAACGTTGACGGTTCTGCCGCTCTCGCGTCAGGCGTTCGTCGCGTCGCTGCCAGCCAGCGTGGCAGCGCTCACGATCGAGCCCGATTCCGCGTTGAAGGAGGCCGGCGGCAGCGTCGAACTGGTCCCGCTGGCGATTCGGAGAGGGGCAACCGCGAACGCGCTGACCGTGGTCCGGTACGGCACGACCGACGTCTTCTTTCTGGACGATGCGGCGTTCGTCGAGGAGGGCGGCTTCTGGGTGCAGGGCGGCCGGACGGCGGAGATCGTCCTGTCGGCCGGCGCCGGCCGCGCGTCGATTCCGCTCGCGCTTGGAAACGGCGCGTCACCCAATCACGTTCGGCTCGACGCCGACGGTGCCGTTCAAACGCTCGCGCTTCAGCCGGACGAGCGTCGCGAGGTGACGCTGCCCGTCACGACAGCCGACGGTGTCGTGCGGCTGCGCGTCAGTTCAGAGGCCGGATTTCGTCCTTCAGAGGCGCCGATTGGTGACCAGCGCTATTTGGGCGTGCGGGTAGAGATCAAGTAAAGAGTCAATTGGTAATTGGTAATCGGTAATCGTGATGGAAGACCCGACCTTACGACAGCCATTATCAATTACCAATTACCAATTACCCATTGACAATTTCTTAGTACCGAACGACTCCTCCGAACCAGATCCCCTGGAATTTCGTGTCGCCGAGGTCGTTGTCGATGTTGAGGAACGTCGTCATGCGCCGCCACCCGACCTGCATGCCGACGTAGTCGTTCACGTTGAAGGTCCCGTGGATGTTCCAGTCGAAGTAGTTCCCGCTGTACCGTGAGTCGACGTCCGGGACCTTGAAGCCGGTGAGCTCGAAATTGATGGCGACTTCCGGAATGACGTAGAAGCGCCCGAAGCCGCCGATCGCGGGAAGCGGTCCTTTCGCGATCGTGCTTTCCTTCGCGATGACCGAGTTCATCTCGGCGCTGAATTCGGTGTAGCGCGCCTCGAGCAGAACGCCGGCGAACCCGCGCGACTTGTAGAGGAAGTCGTATTCGTAGCCGAACCGCCACACCTTCCATCCGAACGACGACTGCACCGGGAGGCTGACGGGGTAGAGCAGGCCGTTGAACTTGACGCTGCGCTTGAGCGTCGTCTCCGCCTGGTACTCGACCGGCGTGTACTGGATCCGGAAGCGGTGTTTCTCGCTCGGGCGGAGGACGAACCGCATGTCGCCGAAGCGCGTGCGCTTGAAGCCCAGGTCGTCGGCGAAGTCGATTTTGTCGCCGGGGATGCCGAATTGATCGCTCGAGATCACGCCGAAGAGCGATGGCGACCAGAGCGCGAATGCCGCCTCGACGTGGTACCTCTCGCCCACCGCTGCGCCCGTGCGCAGGTCCGGCGCCGAGTACTGCGCGTACGATGCCGCCGGCGCCAGCAGGAGGTACGCCGTCGCGCCCATCGCCAGGCCGAGACCGCGAAAAAAACGGCGGGGAGTCTGGATGTTCATTGTGCTACTTGCCTCCATGTCGAGCGGATCGGGCGGCGCGCCGTGGTACGCACCCAACCTATCGGCGCATGACGGTGAACCGAATACGACCTGCCGGGCACTTTTTTCGAGCGTTTCAAAGGTCGTGAAGCGGGTGATTCAGGTGATTCAGGCTGGGGGATTGCAGACTTGCGTTAGCGATCTTACCTGACCGCGGGAGCGGTGTCCTTGGGATTCCACCCGTGCCGCAGAATGGTCAACGTGACGGGCCGGCGGCCGAAGTCGAGCGCCTCGTAGCAGCTCCACATGTAGAGATCGATCCGGCGGCCCTGAATCTTGGGGCCGGTATCGAGGACCGTGTAGATCCCCCGCATGCGCTCCGGCACCCCTTCGACGCGAAGGACCGTTCCTTCGGGAAGGAAGGACGGGTCTGCGGCGGCGATGCCGGCCTGGACGGGCACGCCCGAGGCCGTCGTATGACCCTTGCAGTACGCCGTGGCGGTGAAGTCGACGCGCGATCCGGCCGCCGGGGCGGCATGCGCCAGTCCACCGGCCAGGCTGCGCGGATCGATGATGGTCGCTTCGTAGAGAAGCAGGAATCCCATCAAGCCAATCGCGGTGGCCACGAGCTTCCGGCCGAGTGATCGAGTAAGAAACATCGGTTGCTTGGGGAAGCTCTAAAGGGTAACCCGACATTGGGGCGAAAGTGCAAGCGAAAAACCCATCGCCGGACAGGACTGTATTGCCGCCGTAATTCATTCGAATCAATGGACTTAATTTCTGGGCCTCAGCCCGAACTGCTCGATTCTTTCGCTCAGGCGAAAGTTGACTTATACTCCAGAGGAGTTTAGTGGCTGAATCCTTCCGGGAGCGGTTGGAGCCGCGCGTCCCGCTCGAGCCACGCGCCCGGGTCGCCGGTCAGCCGTCCGACGCGCGTGACCGCCAGTTTTCCTCCCGTTCTTGCGGCTGCCTCGAACGACTTGCGGCGACGCGGATTCACCGCGAAGAGCAGCTCGTAGTCCTCTCCACCTGAAAGCACGATCGCGATCGAGTCGCTGTCTTTCCGGCCCGCCCAGGCGCGCGCCCCGGGATGGATCGGCACGCGGCCGGCCTCCACGACGACCCCACAGTGACTCGCAGCCGCGAGCTGCCGGGCGCCGTCGGCGAGCCCGTCAGACAGGTCGATCGCGGCGGTCGCCGCTCGATTGCGCGCGATGGCCAGGCCCATCCGCAACCGTGGCTCGGGCCGCTCGTATCTGCCGATGCATTCGCGCTCGCCCTCGTCGAGCCCGCCGGGATCGATGCCCGAGTCGAGCATCGCCAGGCCGGCGGCGGCGGCGCCCAGTGAGCCGGTCACGAACAGTTCGTCGCCCGCCCGCGCGCCCGCGCGGCTCAACCATCGCCGGCGCCGGACCGATCCGATGACCGTGACGTCCAGCACGAGCGGTCCCGGCGATCGCGCGATATTGCCGCCGACCAGGGCCGCGCTCGACGCCGAGGCAAGCTCCGCGAAGCCTTCGAGCAGCTCGTCGAAATCCTCGACGGGAAATCCCACCGGCATCGCCAGGCTGAGCAGCGACGCGCGAGGCGACGCGCCCATGGCCGCGAGATCGCTCAGCGCGACCGCGAGCGCTTTGTGCCCGATCGCGCGCGGACGCATCCAGGATCGGCGGAAGTGCACATCTTCGATGAGCGCATCAGTGCTGACGGCGGTCAGCGTGCCGCGATCGGGCTCGAGGATCGCCGCATCGTCGCCGATGCCGAGCGTGACCCACGGCGGCGGGCTGGGGACCAGGCGGCGCAGACGTTCAAGCAGGGCGTGCTCGCCGAGCATGTCGGGGTCAGGTCTTGTATTGCAACATTTCCCAGTAAATCCAATCTTGTATTACAAGTGTGCACGCGGGTGGGAATGTTGCAATACAAGACCTGACCCCGTTGCCAGATCCCCGCTTTGCCGTGTGGGGAGGTCGCATGAACCTGCGAAGCAGGTGGGGCCGCTTTACAAGCCGCGCTTCAGGCTTCCTCACCACGGAGGCATGCACACCACGCGGCGTCGCGACCCTCTTTGTCATGGAACATCGGCTCAAAGCGACGCTCCAAAAACCATCACGGACAAAGCAGGGAAGTAGATCCTAATCGAAAAGAGAAAAAAGCCCGAGGGCTTTTTCCTTTGTCTGTTATCCCGCCTTTGCGGCAGGTTCGGCGAGCACGGCGTCGACGAGGCGCTCGATGTCGGCCGCGCGTGCGAGGAGGCGGCCTTCCGTGCCGCTCGACTCGGCGCGGGCGTTGTAAAGATCGTCGGCGATGTTGAGCGCGGCGACGACGGCGACGCGCAGCGGATCGGCACTGGCCAGCTCGCGCGCGGCCTGGCGCATTTTCTCGTCGACGTAGCTGGCCAGCTCGCCCACGTATTGCGGCTCGAGCTCGCTCCGGACCGCGTACCGTTGTCCGTGGATTTCGACGTTTACGACACGCGAAGACATAAGGTGATAAGAACTCTGAATTTGTGATGTGGTGACGTGGTGATGTGGTGATTTGACATCATGCTCTCAATTCACGATATCGCCACATCACCACGTCACGAATGCCATCGCTAGAGGTTGAGTTTGTCGATCTGCGCGATCATCTGCACGACGCGATTGCGAATCACTTCGCGCTCTTCGCGGAGCGTCGCGACTTCGGCCGATGCGCCGGTCGCTTCGCTCAACCGGGAGCGCATGCCGTCCAGCTCGCGCTGGAGCCGCGTCGCTTCGTCGACCGCGCGGGCGCGGTCGGCCCGGAGCGTGTCGATCATGCCGACGAGTTGACGGATTTTTTCTTCGAGTCGATCTATAGGCTGAAGATCAGTGGCCACGGCGCTACGAGCCATCGAGACGTCCCCTATCTCAACCGGACTCCATGTTCGGCTGACAGCGCGCTGACGATGGCCTCGACGGCTTGCTGCACTTCGCTGTCGGTCAGCGTGCGTTCCGCATGACGGAAGGTGAGCCGCAGCGAGAGGCTCACGGTGCCCTGCGGCACGCCCGCTCCCTGGTAGCGATCGAACTCGCGCACGTCCACCAGCGTCGCCGGCGCGTTCCGACGGATAGTGCCACGAACCATCGCCGCAGGCAAGCGTTCGTCGATCACTATCGACAGGTCGCGCACGATGGACGGAAAGCGCGGCAGCGGGCGCACCCGCCGATCCGACTCTCGCGCATCCCGGCGATCCGGCACGACTCCGAGATCGAACTCCCCGGCAAACACCGGATCGGCGTCGAGGCCGCGGGCCGACGTCACCTCGGGCCGGAGTTGGCCGGCACGCGCGATTTCGACGCGCGACGAGCCCGCCAGGAACAGGCGAGCGGACCGGCCTCTGACGAACCAGGGCAGATCGTCGGCCGCTTCGGCGGTGACCTCGACGCCGAAGGCGGTTGCCAGGAGCTCGGCGATTCCCTCCGCGTCGTACAGGTCGACCGCGCCGCCGGTTCCGCTCCAGTGCTCGAAGCGGGCGCCGCCGAGCACCCAGCCGGCGCGCTCGACTTCGCCGTGCGGCGTGAAAGCCGCGCCCACCTCGAAGAGCTGAACGTCGCTGGCGTGCCGGTTGCGGTTGTAGACGAGGGCATCCAGCAGGCCCGGCAGCAGCGACGGCCGCATGACGGCGAACTTTTCGGACAGCGGATTGGCGATAGCGACGAGGCCGCCCGGCGGAGCGAACGGCTCCGCGGCGGCGCGTTCGATGAACGTGAACGTCACGGCTTCCTGCAACCCGGCGCCGGTGAGCACATTGCGGACGAGCCGCCCGCGAACGACACCGGCCGCGTGGGGCGGCGGCGCCGTGTGCAGGGCGGGCAAGGTGGACGGAATGCGGTCGAAGCCCCAGTGCCGTCCGATTTCCTCGATCAGGTCCGCTTCGCGCTGGACGTCCACGCGGAAGAGCGGCACCTGGACGGTCCAGCCATCCTTCACCGCCGCCGGCTCGAAACCGAGGCGGCTCAGAATCCGCTGCACATCCGCATCAGGCACGCTCGTTCCGAGCAGCCGATCCAGCCGGCTTCGCCGCAGCGTGAGCGCGCGAGGCCGGCGCGGCGCCGGATACACGTCGAGAATCGGCTCGGTCATCGAGCCGGCGCCGATCGACTCGAGCAGCGTCATCACCCGCGCGATCGCTCGTACGGGCGCGTCGACGTCGGCGCCGCGCTCGAACCGGGCCGACGCTTCCGTCTTCAGCGCGAGGCGCCGGCTCGCGGCACGGACGGACGCCGGCTCGAACCAGGCGCTTTCGAGGGCGATGCGAGCGGTCGACGCCGACACCTCGGACGCGGCGCCGCCCATCACGCCGGCGACGGCGACGGCGCGTTCGGCGTCTGCGATCGCAAGGATCGAGTCGTCGAGCGTACGGGCCTGCCCGTCGAGGGTCGTCAGCCGCTCACCGGGGCGCGCGCGGCGCACGCGAATTTCAGGGCCGGCGAGCTTCGCGAGATCGAACGCGTGCATGGGGTGGCCCATTTCCAGCATCACGTAGTTGGTCGCGTCGACGACGTTGTTGATGGGCCGAACGCCGGCCTGATTGAGCCGCTCGGCAATCGACGGCGGCGACGGTCCGATTCGGACATCGGCGATCGCCAAGGCGTACCGCTGGCATCCCGGATCGTCGAGCGTGACGGAGCACGTCGGCTTCCCCGAGCCTGACGATGGGGTGACGACCGGCGCGGGCGTGTTCGTCTCGAGCGGCTTCAGCGTCCGGTCGAACGCCGCGGCGGCTTCGCGGGCGAGGCCGTACACGCTGAGACAATCCGGCCGGTTGGCCGTGATCTCGAAGTCGATCACGCCATCGGCGATCCCTTCGACGGCAAAGCCGCAGGACGCGAGGCGTCCGGCGACGTCCGCGGGATCCGTGGGTGTGTCCACGAATTCGCGCAACCAGGCAAGCGGTACTTTCACAGCGGCAGCTGCTCGAGGAAGCGGAGATCGTTTTCGTAGAACGTCCGGATGTCGTCGAGTCCGTAGAACCGCAGCGCCAGACGCTCGATGCCGATGCCGAACGCGAATCCGGTGTAGCGCTCCGCGTCGTATCCGACGGCTTCGAACACGGCCGGATGGACCATGCCGCAGCCCAGGACCTCGAGCCAGCCGCTCTGCTTGCACAGCGCGCACCCTTCGCCGTCGCAGTTGAAGCAGCCGACATCGAGCTCGGCCGACGGCTCGGTGTAGGGGAAGAAGCTCGGCCGGAACCGCGTTTTCACGTTCGGATCGAACAGCCGTTCGGCGAACGCCCGCAGCGTGCCTTTGAGATCGCCGAGCGTGATCCCCTCGTCGACGACGAGCCCTTCGACCTGCGTGAACATCGGCGTATGGGTGGCGTCGAAGTTGTCGCGGCGGTACACGCGTCCCGGCGCAATTACGCGCACCGGCGGCGGATGCGCCTCCATGTGCCGAATCTGCATGCCGGAGGTGTGGGTCCGGAGGAGCGTCGCCTCGCGGCGGCCGTCGGGCGAGGGCAGCGGCGCGCCGAGATAGAGCGTGTCCTGCATGTCGCGCGCCGGATGGTCCGGCGGCATGTTGAGCGCTTCGAAGTTGTGCCAGTCGTCCTCGAGCTCAGGGCCGTCGATGACCGCGTAGCCCATCGCCGCGAAGATCGACTCGATTCGCTCGCGGACCTGTGTCAGCGGGTGCCGGCGTCCGATCCGCGGAACGCGTCCGGGGAGCGTCACGTCGAGCCCGACCGGCGGCGGCGCCTCGGCTTCGACCGCGGCGGCACGCGCGCGCCACGCTTCTTCGAATTCCTGCTTGAGCGCGTTGGCGCGGCTGCCGAGCTCTCGGCGCTCGTCGGCCGGCGCGGCGCTGACGGCTTTGAGCAGCGCGGTAATCAGTCCCTGCTTGCGCCCGACGAACCGATCGCGCGCGTTCTGGAGATCCTCCGCCGTTCGCGCGGACGCGAGGGCAGCCTGAAACTCGGTTCTGAGCTGATCAATGGAAGACATCGGTCAAGGGCAGAGGGCAAAGGGCAGAGGGCAAAGGGAAGGTCAAAACTGCAAGGGGCGAGGTGGCAAAGGCCGCTGATTCTCCCAACCTCTACCTTTTCACTTTTCCCCTTTCCTCTGCCCTTTGCCCTCTGCCCTTGTCACGTTCTCAGACTTCCCGCGCGCTGCGCCTGTTCGGCGAGACTGGCGAACGCGGCGGGATGGTTGACGGCGAGTTCGGCGAGGCTCTTGCGGTCGAGGCCGATGCCGGCGGCCTTGAGACCGCTGATGAGCTCGCCGTAGCTCAGGCCGTTGGCGCGCGCGGCGGCGTTGATCCGGACGACCCACAGCCGGCGGAAGTCGCGCTTCTTGCGGCGCCGGCCGGTGTAGGCGTAGTTGAGCGCCTTGTCGACCGCTTCCTGCGCGGCCTGATAGAGCTTGCTCTTGGTGGCGTAGTAACCCTTCGCGCGCTTCAGCAGCTTCTTGCGCTTGGCGCGGCGGTGCGGGCCTCTCTTCACGCGGGGCATCGGGTACCTCTCGAATATCTAAGATTTGGTGACGTGGTGATGTGGTGATTTGAGAGCATGAACGCCGCGTCCGAAGACGTGGCAAGGGCTCTTTCTCTCAAATCACCACATCATCACGTCGCCACATCACAATCTCGATCGTCAGTCGTAGGGCAACATGCGCTTCAGACGGGGCGCGTCGGCCGGTGAAATCACTTCCGTGCCGCGCATGTGCCGCTTGCGGCGCGTCGGCTTGCTCGTCAGGATGTGCCGCTTGAACGCCTTCGGGCGCAGAAACTTCCCTGTGCTGGTTTTCTTGAAGCGCTTGGCCGCGCCTCGATGACTCTTCAACTTCGGCATGACTGTACCTCGATTGCAATTGTGATCTATTGATCTGAGGAACTGGAGAACTGAAGAGCGTTCTTGTCGCATTCTGACGCGGCCAGCAGGCTCTTTCCGTCCCCAGTTCCCCAGATCCTCCGATCCTCAGATTCGCAGTTCTTCTACTCCGCTCGTCGCTTGGCTCCGGGTCTCGGCGCCAGGATCGTGTGGAGCTGGTTGCCTTCCTTCTGGGGCTCCGATTCGGTGACGGCCACCTCGCCCAGCTCCGTCACCAGGCGATCGAGAATCCGTCGTCCGATTTCGGGATGCGCGTTCTCGCGGCCTCGGAAGAAGATCGTCGCCTTCACCTTGTCACCATCGGACAGGAAGCGCTCGATGTGCTTCTTCTTGAACTGGTAATCGTGCTCGTCGACTTTCGGCCGGAACTTGATCTCCTTGACCTCGATGACCTTCTGATGTTTCTTTGCCGCCCGCGCGCGTTTCTGCTGCTCGTACTGGTACTTCCCGAAGTCCATGATGCGGCAGACGGGCGGCATCGCCGTGGGCGAAATCTCCACGAGATCCAGCCCCTTGCTCCGCGCGAGCGCCAGCGCCTGCGGCGGCGGCATGATGCCGAGCTGCTGGCCGGTGTCGTCGATGACGCGAATTTCTCGAACTCTGATGCGTTCGTTGATCCGGACGCGATCGTCACGTCTTGGGCCGCGGTCGAAAGCGATAAGAAACCTCCTCGTTAAGTACTCGGCTACAGGTTGCCTCAATCGGCAACAGCGGGGACAGGGCTCAAGTGCGACCCCTGTCCCAGTCTTCAAGACCGGTGATCTCTTCCCAGCGTTGCCCTCAATCGGCAACAGCGGGGACAGGGCTAAAGAGCGACCCCTGTCCCCTTCTGAACGGGGATCGATCTTGCGGCGATCTCGTCGCGCGCGTCGGCAATGAATGCCTCCACCGATCGCGCACCCAGATCTCCGCCCGATCGGCTGCGCACCGCCACGGTGCCCTCGGCGGCTTCTCGATCGCCGATCACGAGCATGTACGGCACTTTCTGGAGCTGCGCCTCCCGGATCTTATAACCGATCTTCTCCTGACGCCGGTCCAGCTCGACGCGCAGGCCGGCCGCGGCGAACCGGGCCTCGACCGACGCCGCGTAATCCAGGTGGCGTTCCGTAATCGGGAGCACGACGGCCTGCACCGGCGCGAGCCAGAGCGGAAACGCGCCGCCATACAGCTCAATCAGGTAGGACACCATCCGCTCCATCGTGCTGACGACCGCGCGATGGATGATCACCGGCCGGTGCGCGTGGCCGTCCGGCCCGATGTACTCGAGTCCGAACTGATTCGGCAGATGGAAATCGACCTGAATGGTCGAGTACGTCTCCTCGTGGCCCATCACGTCGGCCAGCTGGATGTCGAGCTTGGGACCGTAGAAGGCGGCGTCGCCGATCCCTTCCTGATACGGGAGGCCGAGCGAGTCCATGGCTTCGCGCAGCACGCGTTCGCCGAGCTCCCACATCGCGTCGTTGTCGACGTACTTCTCCCGGTTGGCCGGATCGCGCAGCGAGAGCCGGTAGCTGTACTCGGTGATCCCCAGATCGCGGTACGCCTGCTCGACCAGCTGCATCACCTTCGAGAACTCGTCCTTGATCTGATCCGGCGTGCAGAAGACGTGGGCGTCGTTCAGCGTCATGCTGCGGACCCGGCTCAATCCGCTCAGGACGCCCGATCGCTCGTATCGATACATCGTCCCGAGTTCGGCGAGCTTCACCGGCAGGTCGCGGTAGCTGCGCGTCTTCGACTCGTAGATCAGAATGTGATGCGGGCAGTTCATCGGCCGCAGCACGATCTGCTCCGTTTCGAGATCCATGGGCGGGAACATGCTGTCCTTGTAGTGCTGCCAATGGCCCGAACGGACGTAGAGATCGACTTTCGCGAGATCCGGCGTGTAGACGTGCTGGTAGCCGGCCTCGCGCTCCTTCTCGAGAATGTAGTCCTCGAGGACGCGCCGGATGGTCGCGCCTTTCGGCAGCCACAATGGCAAGCCGGCGCCGACCGCCTCGTTCACCGTGAAGAGCTCGAGCTCCTTGCCGAGACGCCGGTGGTCGCGCTTCTTCGCCTCCTCGATCCGCTGCAGATGCTGCTTGAGCTCGTCGTCCTTGAAGAACGCCGTGCCGTAGATGCGCTGCATCGGCTGGTTGCGCGCGTCGCCCTTCCAGTACGCGTTCGACGCCGACAGCACCTTGAACGCCTTGAGCCGCCCGGTCGACGGGACGTGCGGGCCCACGCAGAAATCGACGAACGTGTCGCGGTCCTTGATCGTGTAGCAGGAGACGGACGGCTGCCCGGCCGTCTTCTCTTCGATCAGCTGGACCTTCAGCGGCTCGCCCCGCTTGGCGAAGAAATCGATCGCCTCCTGGCGCGGCCACATCTGCCGCTCGTACGGCAGGTCCTGCCCGGCCAGTTCCCGCATCCGCCCCTCGATTTTTTCGAGATCCTCGGGCACGAACGGACGCGAGACCACGAAGTCGTAGAAGAATCCGTCCTCGGTGGCCGGGCCGATGCCGCACTGGGTGCCCGGAAAGAGCTGGGTCACCGCTGCCGCAAGCAGATGCGCGGTCGAATGCCGATACAGCGCCAGCGCTTCGGCGCCATCGGGAACCAGCAGCCGGACCGTGCTGTCCCGTTCGAGCGGACAGGTGAGATCGACGAGCCGGTCGTCGACGAACGCGGCAAGCGCCTTCTTCACGACCGACGCCGGCAGCGCCGAGGCGGCAAAATCCTTCACCGTCGTGCCGCGAGGCGCCGACTTCACCGATCCGTCCGGCAGCGTGACTGAAATCTCAGACATTGGGATAAACAGAACGTCCACCTTCGCGAAGCGCTCGCGGCGCTCGCCGCTCCGGTGGACAGCCTTCGCGGCTTGCCGGCCGAAGCGGCGTCAGCCGCGAAGGCTGGTAGGCACGGGCGGACTCGAACCGCCGACCTCCTGCATGTCAAGCAGGCGCTCTAACCAGCTGAGCTACATGCCTATGTCGCGTAGGACCGACCCGGCACGAACGGATCAGTATAAAGGACCGGACGCGCGGTTTCCACAATCAGAGTCCCGTGCCCTTGGCTTTCTTCAGGACTTCGACGGCCTTTTCGAGTGCCGCGTCGGTCGTCGGCGGCACCTCGTCGAAGCCGATGACCGGAATCTCGACGCCGACGGTGGGCCGCAGCCCTTTTTCGTGGATCGGGCCGGCGCCGTCGACCGTGAGATAGCGCTCGTAGGTCATCCACAGGCCGTAATTCTCGGGCAGCCGCACCAGCCGCTGTCTTGCCGCGATTCCCGCCGTCGGCTCGCCGACGAGCTCGGCGCGATTGTTGCCGACCAGCGACGCGGCGAAGACTTCGGCGGCATTGGCGGTGCCATTCGACGCCAGCAGGACGATGGGCATCGTGATGGCGCCATCACCCGGGCCCGCCGACGTGACGACTTTCTCGCTGTTCCGTCCAGCCCGGATGCCGACCGTGCCGCTCTTCACGAAGAGACGCGAGGCGCCGATGCCGGTCTCGAGATCGCCGTCGGCCGTGCCGCGAAGATCGATCACGGCGCCGGTGACTTTCTGCTTCGCCAGCTGTTCGAAGACGCCGCGAAGGACGACGGTGGCGTCGGGCACGAAGCTGGCGATGCGCACGCGCGCGACGCCGCCGGGCAACGTCTCGGACGTAATGCCACCGGACGGCACGGCTCGGATCAGATCGATCGCGTGGGGGTCCGCCGGATTGCCGCGAATCACGGTCAACGACAGTTTCGATCCGGGCGCGCCGCGCAAGAGTCTCGTGCCGGTGATGGCGGACATGTCGCGCGTCGGCTTGCCGTCGATCATGCGCAGGAAATCGCCGGTCTGCAGCCCCGCTTTCGCCGCAGGCGAGCCGTCGCGAACGCCGACGACGCGCAGGTAGAACTGACGGGTGACGACCAGTCCGACGTCGGCCGACGGCATCGGCGACTTGCCGTCGATCGCCGTGACTTCCTCCGGCGTGAGATAGGCGCTGGACGCGTCCAGGCCTTCCGCCAGCCCGCGCATCGCGCCTTCGAAGACCTTGTCGACATCGACCGGCTCGACGTAGTTGTGGACGACGAGGCCAATCACGTCGCGGAACACCGCGAGGTCGCGATCATTGCGCTGCTGCGGCTCGGCCGACGCGCCCAGCAGACCACCAATCGCGACAAGGGCGACGAGCGGCGTCGACACGAGAAACACGACCCAACGGGACCTCGAGGACATGGCTTGATTGTAGCAAGTCTGATGACGTGTCAGGGGGACGGAGGCCGATTGTGGAGAACTCGCGGACTTCGCGGCCGAGTTGCCCACGAATCGACGCGCCGTCGCCTCATTTTTTCAGCAGTGCCTTCCCGTCCAACCCGGCCGGAGGCGTGATGCCGTAGAACTGCAGAACTGTCGGGGCGATGTCGATGAGCCGCGGCGAGGCGGTCAGAATCGGACGGTTGCTCACCAGCACCCCGGCTGTCCTCGCGTAATCGTAGCCACCGTGATCGCCGCTCCATTTCTTCATGTTCGGGTAGACGATCCCCGGCGGGGAGCCGCCGAGCGTCGTCTGCCAGGAGACGCGATAGCCGTCCTCGAATCCGACCTGCAGATCCGACGCTTCGCCGAGGTACTCGCCCGAGTACACGTTGTCGCGTTTGTAGACCGCGCGCACGATCGGCTGCTTCGTCTCGGGATCGACGAGGTCGCGCCGAAGCTTGACGCTCAGCTCGTCGGCCAGCGCCGTGTACTCGGGACCGGGGCTTACGATGCCGCGTCCCTCGCGGCCGCGAAGGTTGAAATAGATCTGGCCGAGCCCCATCGCGTACGCGCGCGTCCGGCTCCAGTCGACGTTCTCCCAGAACTCGCCGCCGCCGAAGAGATCATCCAGCTTCTTCTCGCCCGGCGCCTGTCCGTGCAGCGTCATGTAGCCCTGCTGCACGAGCCAGGTGTTCAGGTTGACCGCCTTGCGCCACGAATGAAACCCGTGGTCGGAGACGATCAGCACGGTGGTATTCGGCTCGAGCAGCTCCATCACCTGGCCGACGAACTGATCGGCGCGCCGATAGGCCCGAAGGATCGAGTCGCCGAATTTCGCCGCAAGCGCGGCGTCATACATCGGATGCGCCGGATCGATCAGCCGGTACATCATGTGCTGCACGCGATCGGTGGATTCGATCACGCCGACGAGCAAATCCCACTTGCGATGCGTCAGCCGGTCGAGGATGACCTGCGCGCGGTCGTCGAATGCGCGATAGAGGTCGTCCATGAACGTCTTCTCGTCCATGCGCCCCTCGTTCAGCGGCCACGTCGCTTCCGCCCAGCCGAGCGTGCGATACGGACCGAGACGGCGGTAGATGTCGGCGGAGAATCCGGCCGGCGACGACATCGGCACCGGCGGCGCGTCCGGCTTGAAGTTGATCGGCGAGACGTACAGCTGAAGTTCCTGCCCGGCGGCGATGAGATAGAGCTGCAGCATTCCGTGCAGCCGGACGAAGACGTTGATCGAGAAGTCGACGTTGAGCCACTTGCTCCACTCGCCGGTCTGGAGCGTCACGCGCTGGCCGTCGACGTCGATCTCCGCGCGTCCGCTGCCGTGCGTCCACGTGACGGCGAGCGGTAGCGTGACATCTTCTTTGGCCTGGAGCTCGGCGAGCGTCGTCCGATCGGCGTCGGAGAGCGTGCCCTTGTGGTAGATGGCCTGTGTCTTGGCCCGCACGATGGGGTTCGGCGGACCGACGAGGACCGAGCGCGCCTTGTCGCCTTCGAAGACGAGACGTCGCAGGATGCCGCCGAACTCCGTGTTGCCTTCTTCGTAGCGGCTCAGATCGGTGGCGTAGTACGAAAACGTGCCCATCGTGCCGCGCAAATCGGGAAGCGGAAGCCCGGCAAGCAGTTCACCGTTGGGAAGGTCTTCGGGCGGGAACGTGACCGGCACGGTGAGGACGCTGCTGCGCACGCCCGCCTGGCCCGCCGTCACCCAGAACGACGTGCCGCCGCGCGTCGAGAACACCTTCGGACGCGCGATCGGAATCCAGTCGAAGAGGAACTTTGGCGGCTGGCGGCGCACCATGCCGAGATCCGGCAGGTACGTTGTGTGATCCCGGACGAGAAAGTCGTAGATGTTGTGCTTGCCGGGGTTGACGCCCGTCGCAAACGACGCCCACGCGGTCGGTGACTCCGGAGAGACCGTCGTTTCGAGCGGGTACAGACCGCCACGCGCCATCAGCCGCTCGAAGTTCGGCATCTGACGTTCTTTCACGTACTGCTGGACGAGATCGGGATCGAGCCCGTCGAATCCGAGAATGACGAGCTTCGGCCGCCCGGTATCCTGCGGTTCCCTGGCGCACGAGGGAATCGCCAGGGCCGCGACGGCAAGCACGAGCGCGATCCGGCCTCGCATGGCAGAAGTCTAACCTGCCCGTGCGTTACCCTACTCGCGATGCGGATTCTCGGCGTCGACTTCGGCCGCCGCCGGATCGGACTCGCGCTCTCCGATCCGACGGCGACCTTGGCGCGGC
>JBLNGH010000184.1:0-5608 GCA_050264575.1 Acidobacteriota bacterium
TCTCTTAGAATCCGGGCCGCAGATTGAAGACGAACGTCCAGCCCTTTCCAATCCGATCGAATGGATGCGCCATGTTCAACTCGCCAACGGCGAATCCAAAGATATTGACCCGGGCGCCGAAGCCCGCGCTCCTGACCCACGGCCGCGTGCCGTTCGAGACAAAGTCAGGCCGCTCGGCCTGCGTCCACGCGACGCCGGAATCGAAGAACGCGAACAGCTCGACGGGAACCGGCCCGTAGTCGAGCTGCCGATTGAACAACCCCGCCAGCGGCGAACGGACCTCGGCGTTGAACACCATCACCCGGCTGCCGAACAGCCGCTCGTATTCGGGGCAGGCACCCGTCAGCGTGAAGGTGCAGTCGCTCGAATCGAAGCTGTAGATGTCGTAGCCGCGGACGAGCGTCGAGTAGCCGATGGTCATCGGCGCCAGGCGCGGATCCTCGGCGCTCCCGCCGTAGCGGCCGATGTGGATGCCGCGGACCGCGAACGTGATCGGCCTCACCGGCATGAAATAGCGGCGGTAGTCGAGCGTGACGGTACTGAACGTCAGATCGCCGGCCATCGGCGAGTAGTCGATCCGCGCACGGCCGCCTTTGATGGGGCTCGTCGCGCCAAATACCGACGTGTCGCGCACGAGCGCGATGCCGCCATCGAACAGCTTCAGGTTGTCGCTCGTCGGCAGGTCGACTTTCTGGTCCGAGATCAGGGCTCCGTTGAGATCAAAGATCCTCGTCCGAACTTCGTTGTCGAAAGTGATGTATCGCGCCGCCCCGGACAGTTCGAGCCGCGTCACCCGGCTGAGCGGATACGCGACGACCATGCCGCCCTGCTGATTGGTCTGGCGGTAGAACTGGGTCTGCTCGACGAAGACGGTCTGGCCGTTCGAGTTCGCGAATCCCGACGTGACCGCGCCCGCGACGAACGGAATCCGCTCGCCGAAGGCGCCCCAGTTCCAGCGCGACGCGCGATTCAGGTAATTCACGCTCGTCGCGACGTCCCTGAGACCGCCGTCGACCCCGAATGAAATGCCGAGCAGGTGTTCGCCGAGCATGTCGGCGAACTGCAGCGCGATGCCGCCCGACGCATACGTGCCGAACGCTCCACCGGTCGAGACGCCCACGGCCTGCCCGATTCCGACGAGTTGCAGCTTCGGCGAGTACGGCTGCGACGGGAAGTCCTGGGCTTCCGGCAGTCCGGCCGTGGGCTGTTTCAGCTGTTCGGCGACCAGACTGGGCACCTTCTTGGCCGGCGGCAGGCCCGCTGCGTCGACCGTCGTGCTCACGGGCAGGGTCAGCGCAGGCGCGACGGTGGCGGTGTCGATCAGCTCGATTTCATGACCGCCGCCGCGAAACACGCTCACCGCGGCCTTCGACGCGTGCTGCGCGACCGAGAGCGCCGGGCTCGACGGCGTGATCCCCGCGACGCCCGTGACTTCGCTCGTGAGCGGACTGATCTGATTCGTCGTCAGATCCATCCGGTACGCGTTCGGCCGCCCGCCCGTATCCGAGATGAAGAAGATCGTGTTGCCGTCAGCCGACCACTGCGGGTTCACGGCGCTGCCGGGAAGCCCCGTGTCCACCTTGAAGATGGCGCCCGTTGAAACCACGACCTGCGCCAGTTGTGGCGAGCCGTACGAGAGCTGCGCAAGGTTGGTCGTGAAGCGATCCGTCGCGAAGGCGATTTTTGTCCCGTCAGGCGACCAGGCCGGCTCGAGATCCGAAAAGGCATCCGACATCAGCCGCTTCGTGGTGGCGGTCGCGACGTCGAGCACGTACAGATCGGTGAACCCGCCAGCCTGTCCCGAGAACGCGATCCGGTTTCCATCGGGCGACCAGGTCGGCTGGAAGATCTCGTCGACCTCCTGGACCTTGATCTCCTGCATCGAGTGACCGTTCGTGCCGTCAATGATGGCGATGACCGGCTTGCCGCTGCGAATGGTCGCGACGGCGAGACGCTGGCCTTTCGGATCCCAGGCGCCCGCCGAGGCGAGGAACTGCAGGCTCTCGAAGTGCGGATCGGACGCGGTCTCGACCAGCCGCTTGATGATCTTGCCCGTCGTCGCGTCGGCCAGATAGAGATCGATCGACAGCTGGTCGCGCGAGGATAGGAACGCGATTCGCGTGCCGTCCGGACTGAGCGCCGGTCCCACATTCATCTCGCCGGCGCCGGTCTTGCGTCCGATGATCACGGGCGCCCCCGGCGTCACCCCTGTTGTTCCGCGCGCGCGATTCTCGCGAATCATCGCGGTCAGCCCGTACGTCTCACGCACCGACGCGTGCCACGCCGCCGACAGCTCGTCGACGCTCATGCCGACGGCCTCCTGGATCGTCTCGATGGCGTCGCGCGCGCCCGCGCGGCTCATGCTGCTGTCGCCGCCGATGGGCGCGAGGTTCAGCAGAATCCTCGCGATCGTGTCGTCGCCGTAGCGGCCGCCGATGTAGGCCCAGAACGCGTGGCCGAACCGGTACGGGAAGTACCGCGGATCGTCGAGCTGCTTGACGGTCGGCAGGCGATCGTCGAGGGCCGCGTCACGCAGCCACATCGCCGTCTGCGGATCGCGCCCGCCGATCGACAGGTACTCGGCCATCCCTTCGATGAACCACAGCGGAAGCCCTTCGACGTTCGGTCCCAGGATGTCGTACTGAAACGCGTGCACGAGCTCGTGGCCGAGGACGTGATCGGTGTCGGCCAGGCTGGCCGCCATGGGCATGATCACGCGGCGCTTGGCGCCCTCGGTCACCCCGCCGGTCCCTTCGCCGAGCTCGCCTTCGATGACGTTGGTCTGTTCGAAATCAGGATGGCTCGCGTACAGGATGACCGGCTGCCGTCCGTTCAGCGTGTGTCCGAACATCTTGGAATACCGGGCGTACCAGCGCTCGGCCATTCGAGCGACTTGCTTGGCCGCCTCGGCTTCGGACGGGTAGTAATGGATGTCGAAGTGCTCGGTGGTCAGGACTTGGAACTTGAATTTGTCGTACTGGACTTTATTCCGTCCAAAGTATTGCGCGTCGGCACGGGAGGGCAGACCGACGGTGAGGGCGAGCGTGAAGACAAGGCCAGCTACGAGGCTGCCTCGCGTCAACGTCTTCTTCATAAGATGAGCTCCGGTTCACAGGGACCGACGGAACGTTTTCTGCAAGCGTAGTACCAAACGGCCGGCCGCAGCCTGTCTACCGTCGTCTTCTCCATGTTACGCCTTTCACCGTGGAGGAAAGGACAGGTGCCCGGTCTTAAGGACGGGCGCTGCGCACCCGCGGAGGACGGGAGCCTCGGAGGCCAGGAGGCGCGGAGGCAGCGCCCGCGGCTCGCGCGAGGAGAGCGAGTCCGCGAGCGCCGGAGCGCGCGCGAGCGGGAGTGGGGTCCCGCGAGCTCCAAAGAAGATGACAGGTTGCTGAAAAGCCGCGCGGGAGACCAGGCTCCCAGCCTCAAGATCTCGGCTTCGCGTTCTTCACGTACTTGTCCAGCCAGTTGAGCATCTCGGTGATGACGTGCTTGTTCGACTCGCGGGCGGCGTAGCCGTGCGCTTCGTAAGGCAGCGTCACGTAGCGGACCGTTGCGCCGTGGCCTTTCAGCGCCATGTAGAAGCGCTCCGACTGAATCGGGAAGGTGCCGGAGTTGTCGTCCATCTCGCCATGAATGAGCAGGATTGGCTCGTTCACTTTGTTCGCGTACCAGAAGGGCGACATCTTGGCGTACAGGTCAGGGACCTCCCAGAAGGTGCGCCGTTCGTTCTGGAATCCGAACGGCGTCAGCGAACGGTTGTAGGCCCCGCTCCGCGCGATGCCGGCGCGAAAGAGATCCGAGTGCGCCAGGAGGTTGGCGGTCATGAACGCGCCGTAACTGTGGCCGCCGACGCCGATGCGGTCGCGATCGGCGATGCCGCGTTCGACGGCGAAATCCACCGCCGCCTCCGCGCTCGCGACGAGTTGTTCGATGTAGGTGTCGTTCGCGGATTCACCAGGGCCGACAATCGGCATCGTCGGACCGTCGAAGATCGCGTAGCCCTGCGTCAGGAGCAGCAAGTGCGACGCGCCGCCGCCGGCGCGCGTAAAGCGGTTGGGCGATCCCACGACCTGACTGGCGGCGTCGGCGTTCGTGAATTCCTGCGGGTAGGCCCAGACGAACATCGGCAGCCGCGTACCCGGCTTGTAGCTGGGCGGCAGATAAATCGTTCCGGACAACTGCACCCCGTCCTTCCGCTTGTACGTCACGAACTGACGCTGCACGTCGGAGAGCTGCGGCTGCGGATCCTTGAATGCAGTGAGATTGCGGGAGGTGCGTGCCGAGAGATCGCGCGCGACGTAGTTGGCCGGCAGATCCTTCGTTTCCTTCGACGTGATGACGCGCGTGGCGTTGTCATCGAGAATCGCGACGACCGATTCATAACTCTCTTCATCGCACTGCCAGAGTCGATCGGTCTTGAGCGTTTTCAGATTGAATCGATCGAGGAAGGGGCGATCGCCTTTCGGCGACGCGCCGGCGCCCGTGAGGTAAATCGCGTCTCCGATGTGCATGATGAGCGACGTGCCGGGACGGTACACGGGGTTTCCGGGATCCTTGTAACGGTCTTCCTGCAACAGCTCCCACGCCTTGCGCGGCGCGGCATCGTCGTACACCCAGGTGCGGCGAAGGCGCGTGGCGCGATCGCTCTCGCTCAGGAGGACGCTGCTCTTCTCGGTGAACTGGATGGCGCCGTAGCGCCATTCGGTCTTGAGAAGCTCCGTCGCCTGACCCGTGAACGGCGCCTTCAGCACCATCAGCCGATCGCGATGGGGGACTTTGTTCTTGAGATCGCCCTTGTCGAGCGCCTCGGCCCAGTACAGCGTCGCGGGCTCGAGCGCGTGCCAGGTGAACGCGCGGGGTCCGTCGAACACGCCATTGACCGGAATCGTGTCGCCCATCGGGACGTCGGCAAGCTTTCGCACCAAGTTCCCGGTGCGATCCCAGAGCTCGACATCGCGCGGGAACAGTCCCGCGGGGACCACGTAGGAGTACGGCCGCTTGACCCGCGTGGCGACCAGCCACTGTCCGTCGGTCGAGAGCGACAACGACGCGTACACGGCGGGCGAACCAAAGGACGTCTTCTTTCCGTCGAGGCCGACCCACGCCGGCTGGCTCGTGTAGTAGTAGTCGTACAGACGTTCTTCGTACGCGCTGGTCAGCAGATCCTGGTAGGTCCAGGAGGGCGCGGCGCGTCCCATGTTTTCCTGGATGTTCGGACCAGCCGGGACCGTCGAATCGGCCGGCGGCGCGCCGCGTCCGTCGGGGATCAGGCGGCACAGCAAGCCGTTCGAATCGTCCAGCCACGAACAGCCGCCGGCGAGTCCGTTCACGCCGCTCTCGAGCAGCGTGCGAACGTTCGCTGTCGCGACATCGGCCATGAGCAACTGGATCCCGCTGTCAGCGGTGTGGGTGATCGCGATCTTCTTGCTGTCGCGTGAAAACGCCGCGGCGAACGAGCCCGTCGCCGGCAACGCGAGCTTCCGTTCGGCGCCGGTCGCGACGTCTTTCAGCGTCAGCGCAATCGTGCCGCCGAGCACCCGCGCGCCGTTCGTGCGCGGATTCACGCGCGCGCCCGCGAGGCCGAGGAACGGCGCGGCGACCTCTG
>JBLNGH010000185.1:0-4235 GCA_050264575.1 Acidobacteriota bacterium
GAGGAACAGATCGAGCTCGGGGTATTACCCGCGGCAGGAAGTTCGATTTTAAGGGCTTTGGGCGCATTTGACAAAGAGGCCAGTCAGGCCGGCTGCTTCGAGGCCTGGTACCGGATGTGGAGCAGGCACGCGCGTACCGCGACGCTGACAGCGAGCGCCAACCACGTCGCGACCAGCGCATTAGCGTTGCCGCGACATAGAAGAGGCCGGTCATGCGAAAGCTGCGACGGATGCCGTTGATCCGCTTCGCATCGACCTCCGAGCGAAATAGTCCGTCGCAAGCGACCGTCTCGAACAGCAGGCTGAACGTGATATTGCCAAAGACGAACGTCGCACAGTAAAAGGCGACCGCCGTCGGGGTCTCCGGCCCGCCGAGGTGCGTCGCCAGCACCGTGGTGGAGAAGGGAAGGAAGGTCCACATAGGCGAGTACGCTCCCCGATTCGCGCGCTTGACAATCAATAAGTATTCACTTATATATAACCGATGCCGAGCGCAGCCGCCGCCGAAGACAAAATCTTCCAGGCGCTGGCCGACCCCAGCCGCCGGGCGATCTTCGAGTCGCTCACGCGCGGCGAAACGGCCGTCAAGGACCTCACGGCGCGCTTCGACATCTCGCAGCCCGCCGTCTCGCAGCACCTGGCCGCGTTGAAAGACGCCGGCCTGGTGAACGGCCGGCGCGACGGGCGCAATGTCTACTACCGGGTGGAGCCGCGCGGGATGAAGCCGCTCATCAACTGGATCGCGCATTACCGCATCTTCTGGATGGAGCACGTCGATCGCCTCGAGCAACTGCTCGAGAGAATGGACGACGAATGACTGTCACCGACACGACTGCACGATCGCAAACCGAATCCCTTTCGTTCGAATTCGAGTTGCCCCATGCGCCTGAAAAGGTGTGGCGCGCGCTGACCGATCCGGCGTTGCTTGCCGAGTGGCTCCTGCCCGTCATCGATCTCAAGCTCGAGCCGGGGGCGCCGTTCACGTTCAGGACGCAGCCGTATCCCGGATGGGACGGCACCGTGAATTGCCGGTTCGTCGAGATCGAAACGCATCGGAAGCTCAGCTACACGTGGGACGTTCCCTTCCTGACCACCGTCGTGACGTTCACGCTCACGCCGACCGCGTCGGGCACGCGCTTGTCCCTGGTGCAGTCGGGCTTCAAGGAAGATCAGAAGCGGGAATTCGGCGGCGCGCGCTACGGCTGGAAGATGATGGGCGGGAAGCTCGTCGACCTGCTCGCGAGGATCCCATGAGCAAACTGATTCGGCAGACCCACCGCTGGCTCTCCATTGCGTTCACGTTGACCGTCATCGCCAACTTCGTCACCCTGGGACTGAAGAAGCAGATCGACTGGGTGACCTATTCGCCGCTGCTCCCGCTAGCCTTCCTGTTGTTGACCGGTCTGTACATGTTCGCGCTGCCGTACGCTGCGAAGTGGCGCCGTGCGGGCGTAACCAAAGTTGGAGGGTAGACCGTGGCACCAAAACCAAAGCCGGGTGATTGGCGCGAAGAGACGCTCGATCGTATTCGGTCGCTGATCCTGGAGGCCGACCCCGAAATGATCGAGGAGCGGAAATGGAAGAAACCGTCGAACGGGATGGCGGGCGTCCCGGTCTGGTCGCACAACGGGATCGTCTGCACCGGGGAGACGTACAAGGATTACGTCAAGATCACCTTCGCCAAGGGCGCCTTCGTGAAGGATCCGTCCGGCCTCTTCAATTCCGGTCTCAAGGGCAACCTCAGGCGCGCCATCGACGTCCACAAGGACGACAAAATCAACGAGAAGGCGCTGAAGGCTCTCATCAAAGCTGCCGTGACCCTGAATGGAGCAGAATAGGTCGCAATGTCACGAATCCGACCCGTAGTACGCGGACTTGCCATCGCGTCCCTGCTGACCGGCGTACACGGCCTCTCCGCGCAATCGCTCGCGCCGCACCAGCAGCTCGCGCGCGACGTGTACAAGCAGCTGATCGAGATCAACACCTCGGACAGCGCCGGCGACAACACGGCCGCAGCAGAAGCGATGGCGGCGCGGTTTCGTGCCGCTGGATTCTCGACGACCGACATCTTCGTCGGAGGTCCGATACCGCGCAAAGGCAACCTCGTCGTCCGCTACCGCGGCCGGAGTACGGCGGGGCTGAAGCCCATCCTCCTGCTCGCGCATCTCGACGTCGTCGAGGCGAAAAAAGAGGATTGGTCTCCTGACCTCGACCCGTTCAAGCTCATCGAAAAAGATGGGTACTTTTACGGCCGCGGCACGACGGACGACAAGGCGATGGCCGCGATCTTCGTCGCCAACCTCCTCCGCATGAAACAGCAGAACCTCGTGCCCGAGCGCGACATCATCCTGGCGCTGACCGCAGACGAGGAGGGCGGCGACCACAACGGTGTCGAATGGCTGATCGCGAATCATCGGGCGCTCGTCGACGCGGAATTCGGATTGAACGAAGGCGGCGGCGGACAATCGAGGGCGGGACGACGGGTCGCGAACCGCGTGCAGGCGACCGAGAAGGTGTACGAAGACTTCACCCTCGAGGTCACCAACAAAGGCGGGCACAGTTCGCAGCCGCAGGCCGAGAACGCGATCTATCAACTGGCCGACGCGCTCGCACGCATCGGCAAATTCACGTTTCCGGCGAAGCTGAACGAGGTCACGCGCGCCTACTTCGAGAAGATGGCGTCGATCGAGCAGGGCCAGGCCGCGGCCGACTTCAAGGCCGTCGCGTCGCCGGCGCCCGACGCCGCGGCGGTCGCGAGGCTGTCGGCGGTCCCGCTCTACAACTCCCTCCTGCGAACGACGTGCGTGGCGACGATGGTGACTGGGGGACACGCGCTGAACGCGCTGCCGCAGCGCGCCACCGCAAACGTGAATTGCCGGATCCTCCCTGGCGAGAATCCTCAGGACGTGTTGAAGACGCTCACGCAAGCGATCAACGATCCGGCCGTCAGCATCACGCCGGTCAAGCCCGCCAAACCGAGCCAGCCGTCGCCGCTCAAGCCCGAAATCATGAACGTGATCGCGCGTGTCACGGAAGAGATGTGGCCCGGCGTCCCGGTGGTCCCGTTCATGAGCACCGGCGCCAGCGACAGCCTGTACTTTCGTCAGGTCGGCATTCCCATGTACGGCGTCTCAGGCCTGTTCGGGGACATGGACGACGTCCGGGCACACGGGCGCGACGAGCGAATGGGCGTGAAGGACTTCTTCGACGGTCAGGAATTCCTGTGGTGGGTCGTGAACGCTCTGAGCGGGGCAAAGGCTCGGTAATCCGCGAACACCGGCCGCTCCGATCTCGTCTCAGTGGACGTCATGATCCAGGACCTCAAGTACTCGCTTCGTGTGCTGCTGAAGGATCGCAGCTTCACCATTACCGCGCTGCTCACCCTGACGCTCTGTATCGCCGCAAACACCGCGATGTTGAGCATCGTGCGGTCGGTGGTGCTGAAGCCGCTGCCATTCCCGGGTTCCGAGCGGATTGTCTACCTCTATAACAGTTATCCAGGGGCCGGGGCGCCGCGCGTCGGCGCCGCCGGGCCCGATTACTTCGATCGGCTGGCGGCCGTGCCGGCGCTGGACATGCAGGCGGTGTTTCAGAACGGCCAGCGGACGTTTGGCGATCCCAACGGCGCGGAGCAGCTCAACCTGCTGATCGGCACGCCGTCGTTCTACAGAATCCTGCAGGTCACGCCCGCCGCCGGCCGCATGTTCACGGACGACGACGGTGAGGAGGGCAAGGATCGAAAGGTTCTGCTCAGCTACGGGTTCTGGCAGCGCAAGTTCGCCGGTAATCGCGCCGTCATCGGCCAGACCATCCAGCTGAGCGGCGCGCCCTTCGAAGTAATCGGGGTCATGCCGGCGGGATTCAACTTCCTGCGCAACGACCTCGACCTCTTCCTGCCCCTGTCGTTCAACGCGCAGGTCAAGAGCGATCAGGCGCGGCACAACAACAACTTTCAGATGATCGGCCGTCTGCGTGAAGGCGCGACGCTCGAGCAGGTGCGCCAGCAGGTGGACGCACTCAACCGCCGGAATGACGAGCGGTTTCCGAACTTCAAGGAGCTCCTCAAGAACGCGCAATTCCGCACTGTTTCAGTCATGCTCGGCGACGACGTCATCCGCGACGTGAAAACCGTGCTCTACATCCTCTGGGGTGGCGTATTCGTCGTGCTGCTCATCGGCGTCGTCAACATCACGAACCTGCTCATCGTGCGATCGACCACGAGGACGCGTGAAATG
>JBLNGH010000186.1:0-3756 GCA_050264575.1 Acidobacteriota bacterium
ACGGCAACCCGGGCGAGAAAGGCACCATCGTGATGCGGCTCAAGCTGCCGGCCAACTACAAGATTCCGGCGCATTGGCACAGCACGGACGAACGCGTCACCGTGCTGTCGGGAACGTTCAACGTCGGGATGGGCGACAAACTGGCCGTGCCGGGCAGCCAGGCCCTGACACCGGGCGGGTTCCTGTACCTGCCGGCGAAGATGCACCACTTCGCCTGGACGTCGTCGCCGACCGTGGTCCAGATCAACCTCGAAGGTCCGTTCGACCTGAACTACGTCGATCCCAACGACAACCCGCAAACCAAGAAGTAACAAAGGAGAGGACATGGCCACGCTGCAGATCGATCAGTTGCGCTCCAAGGTTCGCGGTCCGATTGTCACCCGTGGCGACGCCGACTATGACGTCGTGCGTCAGGTGCACAACGGGACGATCGACAGGCGGCCGGCGCTCATCGTGCGCTGCGTCGATGTCGCGGATGTGATGGCGGCCCTCGACTTCGCGCGGGCGAACGGGCTGCTGACGTCGATCCGCGGCGGCGGCCACAACGTCGGCGGTCTGGGTCTGTGCGACGACGGCCTCGTCGTCGATCTGTCGCTCATGCGCAACGTGCGGGTCGATCCTGAGGCCCGGGTGGTGGAGGTCGCCGGCGGCTGCGTCTTCGGCGACGTGGACCATGCCACGCACCCGTTCGGTCTGGCGGTGCCGAGCGGCTTCGTCTCCACCACCGGCGTCGGCGGCCTTACGCTCGGCGGGGGCATCGGCTACCTGACGCGCGAGTATGGATACACGATCGACAGTCTCCTGTCAGCCGACGTCGTGCTGGCCGACGGCAGGTTCGTGACCGCGGACGAGCGCGCGAATCCGGATCTCTTCTGGGCGCTCCGCGGTGGCGGCGGCAACTTTGGCGTCGTAACGTCGTTCCGGTTCCGGTTGCATCCGGTCAAGTTCGTGTACGCCGGCCCGACGTTCTGGCCGATGGAACAGGCCATCGACGTGCTGACTGCGTATCGCGATTTCATTGTCGGCGCGCCCGAGTACGTCAACGGCTTCTTCGCGTTTCTCACGGTGCCGCCGGCGCCGATGTTCCCCGAGCACCTGCACATGAAAAAGGTGTGCGGCGTGATGTGGGTCTGCACGGGTCCGGCGGCGAAGGCCGAAGCCGCGACGAAACCGATGCGTTCGGTCGGCACGCCGCTGCTCGACCATCAGGGCGAGATGCCGCTGCCGGCGGTCAACAGTCTGTTCGACGGCCTGTATCCGCCGGGATTGCAGTGGTACTGGCGCGCCGACTTCGTGAAGGAGTTGAGCGCCGACGCGATTGCGCGCCACGCGAAGCATGGCGCCGCGCTGCCGTCGATGCTCTCGACGATGCACCTCTATGCGATCGACGGCGCGGCGCAGCGCGTCGGGCGGGACCAGACGGCCTTCAGCTATCGCGATGCGAACTGGGCCGAGGTGATCCTCGGCGTCGATCCCGACCCGGCGAACAAAGACGCGATCACGACATGGTGCAAGGACTACTTCGACGCCCTGCATCCGTATTCGGCCGGCGGCGCGTACGTGAACTTCATGATGGACGAGGGCCAGGAGCGGGTGCAGGCGTCGTTTCGCGACAACTACGACCGGCTGAGCCGGATCAAAGCGAAGTATGACCCGGCGAATTTCTTCCGCGTCAACCAGAACATCCGCCCGGCCGTTGGTGACCGGGGTCAGACCGAGGTCAGACCGCTGGGGTTCGGGGTCTGACCCCGGTCTGACCCCGTACACCTACGGCATCTTGGCGGAAAATATCGCGTCGTCGATCGGGACGTTGTGCTCCACCTTGTCGAGCTTGATCGTGATCGTCTGGAGTGAGTTGGTGTTCGTCACGACGAACGGCACTTTGACGCCATCCACGGTCCGGTAGTCAGTCGGGTCGCTCGTCTGTTCCAGTTCGCCCGCGTCCGGCGAGCTGATCCTGGTGACGGTTCGGACGATCAAATAGGTCTGGGCGTCGAAGAGAATCCGTATCACGGGCCCGGTCTTCGGCGTGATGCGCAGCACGATCGCATCGCGTCCTGCAACCTGCTCTTTAGGCAGCACCTCCAGCATCGCGCCCGCGTCCTTGTATGTCGTCAACGGCGTCGGGAAGGCGTTGTTGCGCATGTTGTCCAGCTGATTGCCGGTGATCTGGGTATCGCCTTGCAGCGAGTTGAGCGTCCATCCGGCGGTGCCGTTGAACTTCTGATCGAGGACCATCTTGTCGGTCCCGCCGATGGCCGTGAGGTCGAGCTCCATGTACGCGCGTGTCTTGTTTGGCGCTTTCAAAGAAATCTCGATTGGCCCGGACAAGTTGCCGGCCGGCGTCGAGATGGTCACGGTGCCGGTCGATTTTCGTGACGTGAGTTTGGCGAGCGCCGCCCGCCCGCCCACCGCGGCTAGATGTTTTTCCACGACTTCATCCGCGGTTTGAGCGGGCGCGCCTCTCAGCATCGCGGGAAGGACCAAGACGCAGAACAGAGCTGGCGTGAATCTGGTACGCATGGCTACCACTCTCTCACAGGATCGAGATGCAGGCCGGGCCCTTCAGGGCCGGCCGCTTGGGCGGGGCTGAAGCCCCGCCCTACCCGTAATCTTGCACGAGCTCTCATCGCTTATCCTCATCCCCGGAACGTCCATTGAAACGGCTGGGTTCCCTCATCGTCGTTGCCCTTACGGCCGTCCTCGCTCCAGCCGAAACGCGCACGGCCTGGCAGGGTGACGTTGATATCCGCGTGGATACACGAATCGTGCGCGGTCCTCTGCGGCCGATTTGGGCATGGTTCGGCAACGATGAACCGAACTACGCATACATGCGTGACGGGCAAAAGCTGCTCGACGAGCTTGCCGGCGCCAGCCCCGTGCCCGTTCATTTCCGTACCCACAACCTGCTCACGAGCGGCGACGGAACGGCCGCGCTCAAGTGGGGCTCGACGAACGTGTACACGGAAGACGCCGGCGGCAAGCCGGTCTATGACTGGACCATCCTCGATCGCATTCTCGACACGTACCGCGCCCGCAGAATCCGGCCGTTCTTTCAGCTGGGTTTCATGCCGGAAGCTCTCTCGAGCCGGCCGGAGCCGTACCGGCACTTCTGGAAGCCCGGCGACAACTACAACGACATCTACACCGGCTGGTCGTACCCGCCGACCGACTACACGAAGTGGGGCGAGTTGATCTACCAGCTCGGCCGGCACGTCGCCGCCAAGTACGGCCCATCCGAAGTGGACGAGTGGTGGTGGGAGGTGTGGAACGAGCCCGACATCGGGTACTGGCATGGGACGCCCGAAGAGTTCATGAAGCTCTACGACTATGCCGCCGACGGCCTCCGGCGCGCCTTGCCGAACGCGAAGGTCGGCGGGCCCGAGGTGACGGGTCCCAACGGCGCGCGCACGCAAACGATCCTTCGAAACTTCATCGAACACTGCCTGCGCGGCATGAACTACGCAACAGGCGCCACAGGATCGCCGCTCGACGTCGTGACGTTCCATGCGAAGGGTGCGCCGCAGGTGATGCCCGACGGACATGTCCGGATGAATGTCGGCAACCAGCTTCGTGCCATCGCGAACGGCTTCACGATCGTCTCGTCGTTTCCAGAGCTGACACGCGTGCCCGTCGTCATCGGCGAATCGGATCCCGAAGGGTGCGCGGCCTGCCCGGTCCGGACGAACCCGTCAAACGCGTATCGCAACGGGACGATGTTCTCGAGCTACACCGCCGAGCAGCTCGCGCGAACCT
>JBLNGH010000187.1:0-6366 GCA_050264575.1 Acidobacteriota bacterium
CCCTCGGCGACTCCGCCGACGATCCGCGTTTCATCCGGACGGTTCACCGGATCGGCTACGCGTTCTGTGCCGATGCCGATGTGGAGCCCGTGGCCCGGCGGCACGATTCAGCGGGCGAATCGCGTTTCTGGCTCGCCGTCGATGGCCGGGCCCTGATGCTTCCTGAAGGAGAGAGCGTGATCGGCCGCGATCCGCGATGCGACGTGTGGATAGACGCCGATGGCGTGTCCAGGCGTCATGCGCGTATCCGCATCGAGCCGGGCGGCGGCGAGGCCGTGCTCGAGGACTTGTCGAGCACGAACGGCACGTTCGTTGGCCGCACGCGCGTGACGTCCCCGAGAGCTCTCAAGGACGGTGACACGATCGAGGTCGGCTCGGCGACGCTCGCCTTTCGCGCCTGGTCCGATCATCACGGATCGGCCACGAAGCGGATTCGCGGACGCGACAGGGACTAACGACTCGACGTCAGTCGCATCTCGCCGGCTTTGAGATGGGCATGGAGGCGATACTTTCCCGGGCCGCGCCACTCGAACGAGCGGAAAAGTCCTTCCTTGGAGATCCGGTACGCCGTGGCCTGGAGCTCGCCGGCCCAGACACCCGCGTCGACCGAGCCGTAGTCCTCGGCTCGTCCGACATCCAGGTCGAGCTCTCCCGCGTGCAACTCGACGTCTTTGTCGCCTTCGATGCCGCGGAGGGCCAGTTCGCCGGCCGTCAGGCGGATGTAGAGGCTGGAACGCGACGGCACTTCAATCGCCACGCGGAAGTGGTTGCTCGGCCCGTCGGTGGTGATTCTGGCCTCACTGCCCTGAATCTCAGCTCGCACGTCTGACTTGCGAAGCCGCCGCGCGTCCCGCGCGCTCCAGTCGATCTTCAACCGGTCCGAGCGGCCACCCTCGATGCGGTACTCGCCGGCTGAGAGGTCCATGGTGATTCGTCCGCCCGCGGCGAACGTCCGTTCCAGTGAGTCGGACACCCGGTCCTGGTGCGTGACCTGGAACCCGGCGACGGTGAGGCAGACGGCAAGGACAATGACGGTGGCAGCCAATACCCGCATGGTGAGCCTCTTTCCTTCTCTGGTTTCGTACGTGAGACGAGGCTGGATTGCGATGGGTTCCAGCTCGTCCCCGGACTGGACGTAGGGCGGACTGGTTTCTAAGGCCGCCTCGCGCGGATTCAGGGATCAATCCGCGCCACGGTACGATCTCTGGTAGTAAGCGGCTCCTGATGGATAAAGTCCGGTGTTTGGCGGTTCGTATGGCCGACTCGCGGACGATTCGCCGGTCCGTCCGCCGCGGACGCGAAGGCGAGAGGATGCTGGATTGCGCGGCCTGGCACGAGATGGTGCTGACCGTCGGTGGCGCGCAGTTCAGGACCGAGGTCGACGGCAAGGTCGACTTGTAGTCGAAGAGCGACAGCGTCAGCTATTTCAAGGATTTCGTGGTTACGCCGGCAAAGTGAGTGAGGCAGATGTAGGCCGGCCCTTCCGCCTTCGTTGAAGCTACGGCGGACCGCCGAAGCCTTGGCGGAGGCGGTTAGGGCCGGCGTGGGAGTCCGTTCAGGAAAAGGTCATCATGATCCGTTGCGTTCGCGTCTGCCGCGCACTGTGCGGTTTGTTTCTTCTGTTGGCGGTCCCCGCCGGCGCCCAAACTCCCAACACCGCGACGATGATCGTCATCGTTGTCGATCAAACCGGCGCGGTCGTCACCGACGCCAAAGTCACGGTCGTCAACACGGCGACCGGATCCGTGCGCGAGGTGACGTCCGGACCGGAAGGCACCGCCACGATTCCGGCGCTGTCGCTGACCGGGGAGTACAAAGTCAGCGTCGCGAAGCCGGGCTTCACGGCTGACGATGTCACCGGCCTCACGCTCCGGGCCGGCGAAGCGGCGACCGTGAAGGTCAAGCTCGTCGCGAGCGGCGGTAAGAGCGAAGTCACGGTGTACGGGACGCTGAAGACGATCCGCGAGAGCCCGCAGCTGGGATTGCCGATCGACAGCGGGACAGTCGACGAGACACCGATTCTGGGCCGGAAGGCCTCGTACCTCCCGCTCCTCAACTCGGCTTTCCGCCAGGGGAAGGGCACCGGCGACCTTTTCGTGAACCAGACGTACTTCATCACCGGCGCAGGATCGCGACGCACCACGACGGTCACGCTCGACGGCGCGAACAACGACGAGGCGTGGGGCCGCCAGACGATGATCGCGACGCTGCCGCTCGGCGCGATTCAAGAAATGACGGTGCTCTCGAACGCGTTCTCGGCCGAATACGGTTGGACCGCGGGTCCGGCGCTGAACATCGTCACCAAGTCGGGCACGAACCTGCTGCGCGCCGAGGCGCTCTACCTGGGCCGTCCCGGCGGGATGCAGGCGAGAACGTTCTCGACCGACGCGTTCTGCGCGCCATCCGTCGCGACCTGCGTCACGCCGACGACGCTCGAGGCGATCAGCCCGGTCGATATCCCCGATGAGCTGCACCAGTTCTCGGGTTCCTTCGGCGCGCCGATCGTCAAGGACAAGATCTTCCTGTTCGCCTCGGCCGATTTCACGCGGCAGGATCGAACGACGTACCTCTCGCCGACGCTGCCGCCGTTCCTGCTCCCGCCCGACGGCCATCTGGACTACACGGGCAATTACCGGCAGCAGCTGTTCAACGGACGGCTAGACCACAAGCTCACGCCGAGCCAGACGCTGATGGTCCGGTTCAACTTCGACAACTTCTACGACAACAACCCGCAGGACGCGGTGGGCGGCACGAATGCTCCCAGCGTCGCGCGGAAGTACTCGCGACAGTCGTGGACGATCCAGGCGAATCACACGTCGCTGCTGAGCGGAACGCTGCTGAACGAGGTGCGATCCGCCTACCTCAACGGCGATCCGGTGACGAAGTGGGAAGCGCAGGAGCTGTCGACGGCGTACACCCGCGGCGGATCCGTGCCATTCACGATTGGCCAGTCACGAGTATCCGATCTCTGGGGCCACCAGTTGCAGTTCTCCGACACGTTGTCCTGGTCTCGCGGCAAGCACTACGTCCGGTTCGGCGGCAGCATGGTTCATCATTCGTCCGGCGGCATTGGGAATGAGCCGGGCCAGCAGCTGCTCGGCACGTTTACGTTCCGGAGCGCGACGACGGCGCCATTCGATCAGTTGACGATCGCCGACGTGCAGCAGTACTCGCAGCCGATCACGTACGGCATCGTGAACTACGAGCTGACCCAGTGGCTCTGGGTCGCCTTCATGCAGGATAGCTACCGCCTGCGCGACGATCTCACCGTCAACCTCGGACTGCGCTACGACCGGCAGACGTTGACCGATGCGACGAAGAACTTCGCCCCGCGCCTGGGGGTCGGCTGGCATCCCGCCGGCGATCCGCGCCTGGTCGTGCGCGGCGGTTACGCGATGTACTACACCCAGATCCGAACCAATGCGGTGGCATCCTACCTGACCCAGGGGCTCGACGGCATCGCGACCTACAACGCGACGCCCGGACAACTCGGCTTCCCGACGTGCCTGGAAGCGCCGTGCGTTCCGCTGCAGTTCGATCCGAGGACGCTGCCGGCGTCGCAGCTGCCGGCGCGCAACATCACGATCGAGGCGGGCGAGCGCGCGTTCTACCAGGAGCAATTCGCGCGCTACGGGCTCAATTTCGATCTCCTGCCGAACTATCCGGATGAGTTCGTGAATCCGCGCAGCCAGGTGCTGTCGATCGGCGCGGAGCGCGAGGTGGCGCGAGGGTTGCTGGTCGGCGCTGACTACGTGCACCAACACTGGACGGACCTCGATCGCACAGTGGATCTCAATGCCCCGACGCCCTTCGATCGGACGGCCCCGGGGCAGACGCGCAGCGTGGCCAACGCCAACGCCACGCGTCCCATCCCCTCGGCCAACGGCGGCGTCAGCGCGGTCAACGTGCTCATGAACCTCGGCGAAGCGGATTACGACGGCTTGCAGACGTTGATCACGTATCGCGGTCAGCCGAAGATGTACGCCTCGCTCAGCTACACGCTGTCGAAGGCGACCAACACGACTGAACCGGACGGAAACGGCGTGGCGCCGAACCAGGGCAACATCGATCGTCTCGGCGAAGAGGAGCGGGGACCGAGCATCGTCGATCAGCGGCATCGCGCCGTGATCACGTTCAGCTACCAGTTCCCGTACAACCTGACGGCCGGCACGGTGACGTTCCTTGCCTCGTCGCGTCCGTTCACCGCCGTCACCGGCGTCGACAACAACGGCGACGGCGCCAACAACGATCGTCCCGTCGTCGACGGCGTGGTCTTGGGCAAGTCAGCGTTCCGCGGGACGCCGACCTCTGACGTGTCGATGTTCGTCGAGGAGCGGGTCAAGGTACATGGCCGGACGGTCCTGTTGCGACTCGAAGGGTTCAACCTCTTCAATCACGGCAACTACCTCGGGCGCGGACAGACGACGTACGGCGATTCTGCGACGACGGTGAACGAGACGTTCGGGCAGGTCGTGAGCGCGGGGTCAGTCGCCACGGCGCTTCCGGCGTTCGCGAACGTGGATCCGCCGCGGATGTTCCAGGTGGTTGCGAGGTTCCAGTTTTAAGACCTCGGGTTTTCGTTGTCGACGCGGTACTCTCAGTCGAGATACGGCTCACGAAACCCGAGGTTTTCGGGCATGGATTTTCAACGGCTCTGGCGCGTGCGGAAGCGCTACGACCACATCGACGCCGAGATCCGGCCGCGCGGCCCGGAGTGGGAGCTGCGCATTTCGCGCAACGGCCGGCGCCTGGTTTCGTGGCAATTTCCGGATCGCGACGCGGCGTCGGCTGAGGCCGCGTCGCGGTTACGCGACCTCGAACGCTCCGGCTGGCATACGCACTGGTGATGACCTCCGAGGGTCCTTTACGAAATACGTAAAACGACCTCGGAGGTCATTTCAGCGTCGTACCTGGTATGCGGCGCCTTCTGATGGTCCTCGCCGGGGTGCTGGTGTTGGACGCCGTGCTTCTCCTCGGCGCGAAACCAACACCGGTCGCTGACGTGATCACGCGGGAACCGATTGGTGCGCCGTCGCGCGCGGCGCCCCGCAGCAGCGCCGGAGGAGCGAGCGCAACCGCGACGACGGCCTCCAGCGGCACGGCCGCGCCCTCAGTGAACTGCACCACGCCGCCGCCCAGTCCCACATGGTCGTGTCAAAACGGCGTCTGGATGATGGTTGGCGCATCGACGACCGGGGCGGCGACGGGCCCGGCGCTCGATGGTGGCGCAGGAAACTGCCCGAGCGCGCAGCCGAGCGCAGGCTGGACCTGCCGAGGCGGCACGTGGGCGCCACCGAATTCCAGCGCGCCGGCCCCATCGACCGCGGGCTCCGAATCATCTTCGATCGCGCCAGTCCAGCCGGCAACCTCGCCGGGCGCGACCGGATCGCCGACGGCCGCCGGGGATACATCGCCGCTCGTCACGCCGGCGCAAGGCGGATGCACCGCGCCGAATCCCGCCGCAGGCATGCCGGGCATCGTCGCGCGATGCGTCAACGGCACGTGGGTGATCGGCGGTCTATAATCTCGCCCGGATCCGCCCATGGACATTCTGTGGTGGCACTGGCTCGTGCTGGGCCTTCTGCTGGTTGTCGTCGAACTGGCGTCCGCCGGAGGCTTCTACATCATCTTCTTCGGCGTCGGTGCGATCGTCGTCGGGCTGCTGTCCGCGTCCGGTGCGGCGGGACCGGGCTGGGCGCAGCTGCTGTTGTTTGCCGGGCTGTCGGTGAGCGGCCTGCTCTTGTTCCGCAGCCGGCTGCTGCGATGGTTCCAGGTGGAACCGCAGGCGCCGCCGGTCGATGCGCTCGTCGGCGAGGTCGGCCAGGCGGCCGAAGAGCTGGCGCCGGGGGCGGTCGGCCGCGTCGAGCTGCGCGGGTCGGCCTGGTCCGCGAGAAACGCGAGCAGCGTGGCGCTCGCGCGCGGCGCCCGCTGCCGGGTGGTGCGCGTGGACGGCTTGATGTTGTACGTCGAACCCGAAGGAGCGCGTTGATGGATCCGTTCTATATCGTCGCCGGCGTGCTCGTTCTGGTCGTGATGATCGTCGTGGCGCGGACGGCGATCGTCGTGCCGCAGCAGAGCGCGTACGTCATCGAGCGGCTGGGCCGGTTCTCCGGCGTCAAACAAGCCGGATTCCATTTCCTGATCCCGTTCGTCGACGTGATCCGCTACCGGCATTCGTTGAAGGAGACCGCGGTCGACATCCCGGCTCAGGTCTGTATCACGCGCGACAACGTGCAGGTGGGCGTCGACGGCATCCTGTACTTGAAGGTGCTCAACCCGGAGCGCGCCTCGTACGGCATTGCCGACTTCTACTTCGCAATCTCGCAGCTCGCGCAGACGACCCTCCGGAGCGAGATCGGCAAGATC
>JBLNGH010000188.1:0-3202 GCA_050264575.1 Acidobacteriota bacterium
GGCCGGGTGTGGCGATGACGATGTCGACGCCGGCCTTGAGGGAACGCTCCTGCGGGCCCATCGGCACGCCGCCGTAGACGGCGGCGCTCGCAACCGGCGCGTGATACGCGAAGCCCTGCACTTCGTCGTCGATCTGCGTGGCCAGCTCGCGCGTCGGCGCGAGCACCAGCGCGCGCGTCGCCTCGTGAGAGGCGCGCGGTCCCGCCTCGCGATCCTCGCGAATCAGCCGCGAGAGGATCGGCAGCACGTACGCGGCGGTCTTGCCGGTGCCGGTCTCGGCGCAGCCGATGACGTCGCGTCCGGCGAGCGCGTACGGCAGCACCGCGCTCTGCACGGGTGTCGTCTTGACGAAGCCGCGATCGGCGAGCGCTGAGCGCAGCGCCGGCTCGCTGATCAGGGTGTCGAACGGCAACGGCGCCGGATCGAATGACGCGGACTCACGCTCGGTGGCGGACCCGCTCCGGGCTGCGACGCTCTGTCCGCCGCGGCTTCCCGTGTGGCTTCGTGTCTGGCTGAGGCCGGGCGCGCCTCCGCGCCGGCCACGTCGTCGTCTGCGTGGGGGTTTATGGGAACCTGGTTCTGTGCTCAATCTCGTCTGAAGCTAGCGAGCGCGGAACGTAATGATGCCGCGGACCGGATCGTAGGGCGACACGCCAACGGTCACGCGATCTCCGGGGACGACCTTGATGCGGAAGCGGCGCATCCTGCCGCTCAACTGGGCGAGCACCTCGTTGCCCGCATCGACTTTCACACGGTAGAGGCCGCCGCTGTGGACGGCAACCACGGTGCCTTGGACATCAATCAGGTCGTCCTTGCTCAAATTCGCTGTCCTTTCATCCCTACCAGAATATCAGGGGGCGCGCTTCTCTGCTTGGAAGCCCCTCCGGAGGGCCGAAATAGAGGGCCTGCGGCATGGTTTTCGGTCTTGCGGCCAGAATCTTCGCGCGGCGGTCAGTCACCCATTTCTCGAGCTGCCTCGCGATGTCTTCGGCCACAGATTTCCATCCGCCGGGGTTGTCGTACGCGCGGTTCTTGTTGCTGAACCGGTTGGACTCGTCGGCGTGGACGAGCGATGCCTTGACACGCAGCTGCGCCTGGAGTGAAGGCACGGTTGATGCGGGGTTGGTCGGGTCGCCGGGTCGAGGTCCGATACCGATGACGATCTTCGGCGCCGCCACTCGACGCGCTTCTAGTTCCAACACCACGTCCGCCTTCTCCTCATCGTCGACGATCGTGACCTTCTTTTTCTTGCCGGAGAGCGCGGTGGCCAGGTCCTTGCCGGACTGCTCACGCTCGGCAAGGCCGAGAGGGTCGGTGGACGCTCGTGTGTTGATGTAGATGCGGATGAGCGTCGAATCGGCCTGCGGCTCCACGGCCGATTGCTGGCTCAGCAAACAAAGGATTGCGACTGTCGGGGGGCCGATCACGCCTGCACTCTCCCTGATCCGCTTTATAACATCGTCACGGCGTCCTCGACGCGTTTAGCGAGCGCCTGGTAGTCGTCGCCTTCAAGCCGCATCGGAGGACCGAACGCGATTCGCACCGGCCCGCGCGTCGGCCAGCGCCTGCTCGAATGGAGGACCTTGTCGAGCCCTTCGATCTTGATGGGTACTACCGGGAGATCGAGGCGCGAGGCGATCATCCCGACGCCGGGACGGAACGGACCCGGCTCTCGGCGTCCTTCCGGGAAGATGAGAATCGAGTAACCGTCGGCGGCGACCTCACCGATGTACCGCAGCGTCTGCCGCGTCCCAGCCTCGCGCTGCGGCAGCGGAAACGCGTTGAAGAACATCGACGCGAGGTAGTACCAGAAGCTGTTCCACAGGTATTTCGCGCGGCTGAACTCGCGCGGATAGAAATGCGCGCGCCAGAACTCCTTCGCCATCGCGGGCGCGACCCAGTATCGGAGACGTCGTGGCAGAGCGATGAGAATGGCCGGCGTGTCCAGGTGGCTCTGGTGATTCGAGGCGAACACGACGGGTCCTCGAATGGCGTCGAGATGCTCGCGCCCGTCGACCTTCAACTGCATGAACACGCGCGCCAGCGGAAGAATCCACGTCGGCAGGCTGATACGCCGGAGGAACCACGAGATGCGCCAGCGATTCCATGAGGGGAATGCGATGGGTTCGGACGACGAACTCCTGAATCCTGTCGCGCCGGCTCGCCCCGCCTGAGCTCCGGGATCTGACGCGCGGGCTTGCCCCGCTGTAGCTCGATGAACGGAGGCGGGAGCTTCGGAACCCCGGAACCCCGGAACTTCGGAACCGACAAGCGCTTTCAAGTCCCCGATTTTCTTTGCCTCCGCGAGCGCACTCTCGTCGAGCGTGACGTGAAACGCCTCCTCGAGCGCCATCATCATCTCGACGCGATCGAGAGACGACAGACCCAGCTCGTCGAGCGTGGTTTCCGGCGTCAGCGCGCGGCCGGATGCGTAACGCGCGACCACGTCCTCGACGCTGGCCCCGGCGGCCACAACAGTCGCGGGCATCTCGCCTGCGCCGGCGGTCACCCAGCGCTGGATCTCGCGCCGCTTCAGCTTCTGTGTGCCTTCGGTTCGAGGCAGCTCAGCGGCGGGCCAGATGGACGTGCTCCACACACGCTGGTGATCCTCGAGCGTTGCGTTTGCCGCGCGGACGATTGTCTGAACGTCGGCACCGGGTTCGACGACGAGCACGGCCTGGACGCGCTCTTCACCTTCGACCGGCACGCCGACAACCGCGGCATCTTTCACGCCCGGCTGCGCGAGAAGCGCGCGCTCGACGTCTTCCGGGAAGACGTTCAGACCCTGCGGCGTGACGATCATTTCCTTCTTCCGGCCCTTGATGAGCAGCCGGCCCGAGGCGTCCATCTCGCCGATGTCGCCGGTGTGAAACCACCCGTCTTTGAACGCGTCGGCCGTCTCCGCGGCGGCGATCTGACGCGCGACCTCGGCGCCCGCCGGCTGGTAGTACCCTGAGGTGACGTTCTCGCCCTTCACGAGGATCTCGCCGTCCGGCGCGATCCTGACCTCGACGCCTCCGAGCGGCGTCCCGACCGTGCCTTTCGACGCTTTGAACGGATGATTGAGCGTCACGACGGGCGCAGTTTCGGTCAGGCCGTAGCCCTGCACGACGAGAAAGCCGAGCTTGCGCCAGAACGCTTCGAGATCCGGCTCGAGCGGCGCCGCGCCGCACACCATGCACCAGAACTTCCAGCCGAACAG
>JBLNGH010000189.1:0-9019 GCA_050264575.1 Acidobacteriota bacterium
CGACAACCAGCCCGGCGCCGAGAAGGTCGCGATCATCGGCTACGGCATCTGGCAGCGCGACTTCGGCGGCGCCGAAGACGTCGTCGGCCGCGTCGTCCGCATCAACGGCAAGCCGGCGACGATCGTCGGCGTCATGGAGCGGGGGTTTGCGTTTCCGCAGAACGAGGAGCTCTGGCTGCCGCTCTACAGCGAGTTCCCGCCGCGCCCGCGCAACGATCCGGCCGCGATCAGTCCGGCGGTGATGGGTCTGCTGAAGCGCGGCGTGACGGTCGATCAGGCGACGCTCGAGTTCACGAGTCTGGCGCGGAAGTTCGCCGCCGAATATCCCGAGACGAACAAGCAGTTCAACAGCGGCCAGGTCCAGACGCTCATCGAGAACTTCACGCCGCGGCCGCTCCGGGGCACGCTCCTGACGATGCTCGGATTCTGCGTCGGCGTGCTGCTCATCGCGTGCGCGAACGTGATGAACATGCAGTTTGCGCGCGCGACGCTTCGCGCGAGAGAGCTGGCGATCCGGTCGTCGCTCGGCGCCAACCGGCTCCGGCTGCTGCGCCAGATGCTGACCGAAAGTCTGCTGCTGTCGTCCATCGGCGCCGCGCTCGGCGTCGTGCTCGCGTATCTGGCGACTGACTGGCTGCAGGCGACGACTCGCAACCTCGACAATCCGCCGCCGTCGTGGATTACCTTCGACTTGTCGCCGACGGTCCTGGTCGTGACCGTGCTCGCCACCATCGGCGCCGCGGTCGTGTCCGGCCTGCTGCCCGCGCTCGGCTCGTCACGGCAGAACGGCGTGGACGTGCTTCGCGACAGCGGCCGCGGCAACACGAGCTACCGTGTCAGCCTGCTCTCGCGCGGTCTCGTCGTGTTCCAGATCGTCGTGACGTGCGTGCTGCTCATCGGCGCGATGCTGCAGCTCCAGTCCATCGTCAGGCAGCAGAACACGGACTACGGGTATGACACGGCGGGCGTGATGTCCGCGCGGATGGGGTTGATGGACGGCGATTATCCGTCGCCCGAGGCGCGCCGGCAGTTCTTCGATCGGCTCATGGAGCGGCTGCAGGCGAACCCGGAGTTCGAGGCGGCCGCATTTTCGAACCGGTTCAGGATGGTGTTTTCCGGCACGAACCAGATTGAGATCGACGGCGTGAAGTACGCGAAGGAGTCTGATCGGCCGAACACGAACTTCGAGTTCGTCACGCCCGGATTCTTCACGGTGACGCGCCAGAAGCTGCTCGAGGGGCGAACGTTCACCGATCAGGACCTCGACGCGCGCCAACCGGTTGCGATCGTCAACTCGGCGTTTGCGAAAAGGCATTTCGGCACCGAGAGCGCGCTCAACCGCCGGTTCCGGCCCGCCGGGAACCCGGGTCCGCCGTCGGAGTGGCGAACGATCGTGGGCGTGGTGTCGACCGTGCGGATGCTGGGTCCGTTCAACAACCCCGGCGTCGACGACTCCGGCTTCTACGTGCCGTTTTATGCGCAACTGATTGGGCCCACGCCGCCGGCGCCGATCCCCAACCAGTTCGCGACGGTCATCGTCAGGCCGCGCAGCGGGTCGGCCGACGCGGTCGCCGGCAGCCTGCGGCGTGAGGTCGCGAAGGTCGACCCGAACCTGCCGCTCTACTTCGTCGGCACGCCCAAGAGCCAGATCGAGGGCTTCGTCGCGCAGAACCGGATCATCGCGGTCATGTTCACGACGTTCGGCGTCGTGGCCGTCGTGCTCGCCGCCGTCGGCATCTACGGCGTCATGTCGTTCGCCGTCAATCAGCGGACCCAGGAGTTCGGCGTGCGCATGGCGCTCGGCGCCGGCCGCGGACGGATTCTGACGATGGTGATCCGGCAGAGCGCCGTGCAGATCGCGATCGGCGCGATCGTCGGCCTCGGACTCGCGATGGTGATCGCCACGCTCGGCGAGGCCAGCATTCAAGGCGTGCTGTTCGGCGTCAACCCGCGCGACAAGCTGATCTATGCGATGGTCCTCGCCATGATTGCCGTCGTCTCGCTCGCCGCGACGCTCGTCCCCGCGCGCCGAGCGACAAAGGTCGACCCGATCATCGCCCTCCGGGCGGAATAGCAATTGACGAGGACCTCAGGCGCGCCCGCTCTCAGAGATGTTCTTTCAGGAATCTTCCGGTATGCGATTTCTTGCTTTTCGCGATCTCTTCCGGCGTGCCGACCGCGACGATTTCCCCGCCGGCGTGACCGCCCTCGGGACCCAGATCGATCACGTGGTCGGCGGTCTTGATGACATCGAGGTGGTGCTCGATGAGCAGCACCGTGTGACCGGCGTCGACGAGCCGGTTCAGTGACGCGAGCAGACGCTCGATGTCGGCCAGATGCAGGCCCGTCGTCGGCTCGTCGAGGATGTAGACCGTGTGTTTGGATCGCTGCAGCGTGCTGAGCTCGGCGGCGATCTTGACCCGCTGCGCTTCGCCGCCCGACAGCGTCGTCGCGGACTGGCCGAGCGTCAGATAGCCCAACCCCAGATCGTTCAGCACCTGGATCTTCTTGCGCACCGAGGGCTCGTTCTCGAAGAACGTCACGCCCTCCTCGACCGACATGTTGAGGAGGTCGTCAATCGTCTTGCCCCGCAGCGTGACTTCGAGCGTCTCGGCGTTGAACCGCGCGCCCTTGCAGACCGCGCAGGTGACCTCCACGTCGGGCATGAAGTAGAGCTGGGTCCGAATCGTCCCTTCGCCCTGGCACTCCTCGCAGCGCCCGCCCTTGACGTTGAAGCTGAATCGTCCGGCTTTGTAGCCGCGTTCGATCGACAGCGGCGCCTGCGTGAAGAGATCGCGAATCGTGTCGTAGAACCCGATGTACGTCGCGGGATTCGACCGGCTGTTGCGGCCGATCGGCGACTGATCGATGTTGACGACCTTGTGGACGTGCTCGAGCCCGTCGACGCTGTCGTGCTCGCCGGGCAGCGTGCGCGTGTCGATCAGCCGCTTCCAGAGCACTTTGTACAGAATCTCGGTGACGAGCGTGCTCTTGCCGGATCCGGACGCGCCCGTAATCGCGACCATGTTGCCGAGCGGAAACGCGACGTCGATCGACTTCAGGTTGTTTTCGCGCGCGCCCCGCACGACGAGCGCATGGCCGTTCCCGCGGCGGCGCGTCGCCGGCATGGCGATCGAACGCTTGCCGGACAGGAACTGTCCGGTCGGCGATTCCCTGCATCGGAGCAGATCGTCGATCGTTCCCTGCACGACGACCGTCCCACCATGGACGCCCGGCCCCGGGCCCATCTCGACGATGTGATCGGCGGCGCGAATCGTCGCCTCGTCGTGCTCGACGACGATGACGGTGTTGCCGATGTCACGCAGGCTCTCGAGCGTCGCGATCATCTTGACGTTGTCTTTCGGGTGCAGGCCGATGCTGGGCTCGTCGAGCACGTAGAGCATCCCCATCAGGCCGGACCCGATCTGCGTGGACAGGCGGATCCGCTGCGACTCCCCGCCCGAGAGCGTGCTCGATCGCCGGTTGAGGCTGAGATAGTCGAGACCGATGCCCAGGAGCAGCTCGAGCCGTCCGCGAATCTCCTTGAGCACCTGCCGTCCCGCGTCGGCGCCACGGCCGGTTGGCTTGACGGTGCCCAGGAACTCGTGGAGCTCGTCGAAGTGGAACTGCCCGAGCTCGTGAAGGCTCTTGCCGCCGATCGTGAACCGCAGCCGCGTCGGGCGAATCCGCGCGCCGTTGCAGTCAGGACACGTGTGCTCGACCATCACTTTGTCGAGCCACTCCTCCATCCGGGAGCTCGTTTCGCCGCGCTGGCGGTAGCGGCGGTACCAGCGTTCGATCCGGCGCGCGATGCCGTGAAAGCCGACCTCGCGTCCTTCGATCTCCTGCGGCTTGACCTTCGCGTCCGGCGGAACGAGCATCCGAATCTTCTTCGGCTCGATGCCGTAGAGAATCGCCTGCCGGGCGCGTTCGGGAAGCTTCTCCCATGGCGTGTCCACCGAGAAGCGGAGTTCCTGTGAAAGGCTGTACATCATCCGGCCGTCCCACGTGTCCGGGCTGTACTTGAAGGCCTCCTTCACGAAGCAGCCGCCGCGAATGCTGCGGCTCGGATCGGGAATCAACAGATCGGGATGCGTCAGCTTGTCCACGCCGAGACCGCCGCACGTCCGGCAGGCGCTCTCGGGGTTGTTGAACATGAAATAGTCCGGGCCGATGTCGCCGTAGACGACGTGGCAGGTCGGGCTGCAGAGCGCGCCATAGAAGCGCTGCGCCTCCGCCTTGCCGGCGCCCTTGACGACATGGACCTGGAGGAGCCCGTCGCCAACCAGGAGCGTGCTCGCGATGGCCGCCCTGATCGCTTTTTCGTGACGACGGCTCACGATGACCCGGTCCACGACCGCGTCCATGTTCTTCACGTCCGAATCGTCGACCTCGACTTCGTCGGACAGATCGATCGACTTTCCGTCGACGATCAGCCGCCGGCAGCCTTTCTTGCGGACCTCGGTGAAGACGACGTCGAGCTCCTCGCCGTAGATCCTGAACACCGGCGCGCGCAGCTCGACCTCGGCGCCCTCGGGTAACGAGAGAATGGCGTCGAGAATCTGGCTCGCGGTCCGGCTGGGCGTCGGCTCCCCGGTGCGCGGGCAATGCGGCTGCCCGATGGTCGCGTAGAGCAGATTCAGGTAGCTCGCGATGTCGGTCATGGTGCCGACCGTGGAGCGCGGATTGCTCGTCAGCGTCTTCTGCTCGATCGAGATCACCGGTGACAGACCGAACACGAAGTCCACATCCGGCTTCGCGACCTGCCCGATGAACCGCTTCGCATAGCTCGACAGCGATTCCATGTAGCGCCGCTGACCTTCGGCGTAGATCGTGTCGAACGCGAGGCTGGATTTGCCCGAGCCCGAAAGGCCGGTCACGACGGTGAGCCGATCGCGTGGGATCTCGACCGAGATGTTCCTGAGGTTGTGCACGCGCGCGCCCTGAACCGCGATGGTGGAACGGGGCGCGTTGGCGCGTGAGGCCTGGGGCTTGAGGCTTGCTTGCCCGCCGAAGCTCGCGGAGCGAAGGCGGGCGGCTTGAGGCTTGAGGTTCGAAGCGTGAGGCATATCAGGCCCGGCCCCGTCCGGCGTCGATGTAGAAGAACGCGAGCTCTTCGACGTTGATCGTGCTGCGCTTCGTGAGACGGAGCGGCGCCGACGCCTTGCCGATGAGTCCCCGGTCCGCCAGGTATTCGCACGCCGTCGTCACGCCGCTGACGTCGAAGCTCCGCTCGAAGTGCGTCTCGATTTCCGTGGCCGAACGGATGTCGCCGACCTCACGCAAATATTCGATCACGAGCCCGAAGAGGCTGTCGGTGCGGGCGGCGATGTACTCGTCGATCGCCTCGAGAGCCGCCTCGATGGCCGGACGCGACTTCTTCGTGTTCAGCAGATCCGAGTACACCATCTTGAAAAACGGCGGGTTGAGCGTGAGCGCCTGCGGCAGCACCTCGCGATCGGCGAGCATCCGCCGGCCGATTACTTCGATGCGCGCCAGCGAGGTCGCGGCGGAGAGAATCCAGAGCGCGGTGTAGTCGAGGTCGCCGCGGGTGACGAGCCACTTGTGGGCTTTGTAGACGATGGCGACCGCATACGTGCCCGCGCGAAGGAGCTGCACCTGCGTGTCGCGTGCGCCGATGTCGCTGAGCGTGGCAAACAGATTGGCGATGGTCGGATCATGCGTGTAGAGCAGGCGGCCCTTCGCAAGAAACGAGTGCATGAACGAATTGCGCGCGGATCCTTCGATCATCCGCCGCAGCGCGCCCCGTGAAATCAGCATGGCGTGAATGTTCACGCCGTCCGCGTTCAAGGCCAGCCCGCTGTCCCCCGACTGCACGAGCTTGTCGTCGATCGTGACGAGCACGAGATCGATGTCAGACTTCGCCCAGACCTGGTCGTGCGAGAGACTCCCGCCGAGAATCGCGGCCAGCACCGACTGGTCGTCCTTCACGCGCGCGATCAACCCGTCGAGCGCCGCCGTGAACTGCGCCTGAATGGCGTCGGGCTTGAGACTCGCGGCTTGCTTGCCCGCGGCAGCTCGAGGAGCGGAGTCGGGAGGCTTGAGGCGTGGCACCTGAGATTTGACGCCCTGAGAACGAACCATCGTCGCCGGTGAGAAGCAGTAGTTTTTCACAGATCCCGCCTTCGCTCTTCGAGCTTCGGCGCGGCAAGCCAAGCCCCAAGCCTCAAGCCACAAGCCCCACTGAACAAGCCCGCCCACCCCAAGCCGCGCGCCGCTCGCCCCATTGGAAAACCTGCTGGCTCCCCTCTAATATTTGTGCTCGTGGGGCCCCACCCCCACTCGCTCGCGCTCCGGCGCTCGCAGACTCGCTATCCTCTTCTTGGTGCGCTGGGGCCCCACCCCCAGCGCTCTGGGCTGAGGGCTCCGCGCGGGTTGCGGGCGCTTCTGTGAGCGCATTCAAAAGGAGATCGACCGTGGTCCATCCTGTCTTGAGATCCCGCAACCGGGCGACGTTCGCGGCTCTGTCTCTCGCGCTTGGCATCGCCTTCGGGTCGGCCTACGCGCTCTCGGCGCAGTCGCCCGAGAAGAAAGCGCTCACGGTCGAGGACTACACGAAATGGCGCAGCATCACCGGCCAGGAGATTTCAGGTGACGGCAAATGGCTCGCCTACGTCCTTCAGTTCACGAACGTACCAACTGCGGACGCGAAGCCGGTGCTGCACATTCTGAATCTCGAGACCAGTGCGGACGTGAGCGTGGCCAACGGCACCGGTCCGACGTTTTCGGCCGATTCGCGCTGGATTGCGTACACGATCGATCCGGGCGCGGGTCGCGGTGGACGCGGCAGCCGCGGTGGACCTGGCGGCGGGACGGCGCCCGGCGGCGAGACACCCGGCGCACCGACTCCGGCAAATCCGGCCGGCGGCGCGGGCGGACAAGGCGCCAACACCGGGGCCGGCGGACAGGGCGCGCAGGGCGGCCAGGCGGGGCGCGGCGCGAACACGCCGCCGACGCCGCCACGACGTGTCGAGCTTCGCGAGCTGGCGACCGGTACCGTCCACTCGTGGCAGGACATTCAGGCGTTCACGTTCTCGGCCAACTCCACGCATCTCTTCCTGAGACGTCGACCGGCGAATCAGAACGCCGCCGGCCGTGGCGGCGCGAACACGGAAGGCGGCGGCACACCAGCGCCGCCGGGCGGCGGCGCGCCTGGAACCGGTGCCGGTGCCGCAGCCGATGAGACGCCGACGGGACCACGCGGCGTCGACGTCACGCTTCGCAATCTCACGACCGGACGCGATCAGCTGCTCGGCAGCGTCGGGGACATCGCCTTCAACAAAGCCGGTACGCTGCTCGCGTACACGGTCGACGCGGCGGTGAAAGATAGCAACGGCCTCTTCGTCATCGATCTGAAGAGCAGCCGCGTGCACGCGCTCGACAACGACGCCAAACAGTACAACCGGCTGACGTGGAATGACGAGGGAACGGCGCTGGCAGTGCTCAAAGGCGCCGAGGTCGAGAAGATGCGCGAGCGCGAGAACGTGCTGATCGCGTACCCGAACGTCCAGACCGTGCTCGACGAAGCCGCCGATCCGGGGTTCGTGACGCTCGATCCGGCGAAGGCTGACGGGTTCCCGAAAGGATGGGTCATCAGCGACCGCACGGCGCTCACGTGGAGCGACGACAACAAGCGCGTGTTCTTCGGCATCAAACCGCAGGTGGCGGCGCCGGCCGCCAACGCGCGCCGCAACGCGGACGAAGTCGCGGACGTCGACGTCTGGAACACGCTCGACGAGCGCATCCAGTCCGTGCAGATGGTGCGCGCCGCCCAGGATCGCAATTTCACGTACCGACAGGTCTTCGATGTCGCCGCGCTGAAGTTCGTGAAGCTCTCGGACGACACGCTGCGCGATCTGGACCTCGCGGCCGACGGCAAGTGGGCGGTGGGCCGCGACACGCGCGGCTACATCTCCGACTACAAACGGCCGGCGGCCGACATCTATCGCGTCAACACGTCCACAGGCGAGCGGACGTTGATCGCCAAGAACCAGCTGATCGGGAGCCACGTGTTCGGCATCTCGCCGAACGGCAAGTACTACCTGTACTGGAAGAACAACAAGTTTCAGGCGTATGACCTCGACGCCGGAACGGCGATCACGCTCGGCGGAACGACGCCGGTGAATTTCGTCGACATGGAGTTCGATCACCCGGGACCGAAGCCGTCGTACGGCCTCGCGGGATACACGAGCGACGGGAAAACCGTAATCGTCCAGAATCGATACGACCTCTGGGCGCTGCCGCTCGACGGCTCGGCCGCGCGCAATTTGACGAACGGCCTCGGCGCGAAAGGGGAAATCAGATTCAGGTACGTGCGCACCGAACCGCCGGATCCGGCGGCCACGCCCGTGGCGCCGGGCGCACCCGGTGCGCCAGGCGGTGGCGGCGGCCGCGGCGGCGGCGCCGCGCGGCAGACGATCGATCTGTCGAAGCCGGTCACGCTCTCGGCGTACGGCGAGTACACCAAGAAGGCCGGCTTCTACGAGCTGGCCGACGGCCAGATGAAGGAACTGATCTACGAGGACGCGTCATTCAGCACGCCGACGAAAGCGGCGAAGGCGGACAAGTTCCTGTTCACGAGACAGACGTTCGTCGAGTTCCCCGATCTGCGCGTCTCCGGTCGGGGCTTCAAGGACTCGAAGAAGATCACCGACGCCAATCCGCAGCAGGCCGAATACCGATGGGGCCGCCGCGTGCTGTTCGATTTCAAGAACAAGGACGGCCTGCGGCTGCAGGGGATCCTCGCGCTGCCCGACGACTACAAGACCGGCGAGAAGCGCCCGATGATCGTGACGTTCTACGAGAAGAACTCGCAGAACATGTATCGCTACAACGCGCCGTCGTACCTGTCGGGCATGGGCAGCTCGCCGATGCAGGCGGTGACCGAGGGCTACATCACGATGATGCCCGACGTGCACTTCCGCACGGGCTCGTCCCACAGCGACATGCTCGAGTGCGTCGAAGCCGCCACCCGGCGCGTGATCGAGATGGGATATGT
>JBLNGH010000190.1:0-3814 GCA_050264575.1 Acidobacteriota bacterium
GGCTGAAACGAGCGGTTCATGGGAACGCCCTGGGCCCGGAACACCTCGAAGGCCGATGGATTCCGCCGCACGGGTCAGGCGGACCGGTGCGCGTGCTGGGCCCCGACGGACGGCTGGTGGCGCTGGCGCATTCACGCGGCGGCGCTTTGCATCCGGCGGTTGTCCTCGGATAACATTGATCGTTGCTGCAGTCGCGAATGGCCGCAGCAGTGGAACGGCGATCCGGTCACGCACCCCAGCGCGCTCTGGATCGTTCGTGGAGGGCCCTGTGCTGACGAATGAGCGCAAAACTGCAGTTATCGGGACGTACCGTACTCACGACGCCGACACTGGTTCCCCGGAAGTCCAAGTAGCACTCCTCAGCGAACGCATCAATTACCTCACGGAGCACTTCAAGACCCACGTCAAGGACCATCATTCGCGACGCGGCCTGCTGAAGCTGGTCGGCCAGCGGCGGCGCCTACTGGACTATCTCAAACGCAAGGACGCCGATCGCTACGCAGAGCTGATTCGCAAGCTCGGAATTAGAAAATAGCGGGGACGGGGCCCCCTGTCCCCCTGACACATGAGACCGTTCCCCTGACCTCAGATAGAGATCCCCAATGCACAGACGCGAAGTCACACTCGGCAGCCGCACGCTGTCGATCGAAACCGGCAAACTGGCCAAGCAAGCGGATGGAAGCGTGGTCGTACGCTCGGGCGACACGATGGTGCTCGTCACCGCGTGCCACGCGGCGTCCGCGCGCGAAGGCATCGATTTCCTGCCGCTGACCGTCGATTACCGCGAGTACACCTATGCCTCCGGCCGGATCCCCGGCGGATTCTTCAAGCGCGAGGGCAAGCCCGCGGAAAAAGAAATCCTGACGAGCCGCCTGATCGATCGGCCCATCCGTCCGATCTTCCCCGCCGGCTGGTTCTACGAGACGCAAATCGTCGCCTTGTTGATCTCGGCCGACGCGGAGAACGATTCCGACGTGCTCGCGATCACCGGCGCCTCGGCCGCGCTCGGGCTCTCGTCCATCCCGTTCGAGAAAACCACCGCGGGCGTGCGCGTGGGATTCATCGACGGCGCGTACGTGATCAATCCGACGTTCGCCGAGCGCAAGACCAGCAAGATCGATCTGGTCGTCGCCGGCACCGAGGACGCGATCGTGATGGTCGAGGCCGGCGCCAAGGAAGCGACCGAAGAGGAGATGGTCGGGGCGCTCGGCGCCGCGCACGAGGCGATCAAGCAGTTGACCGCGGCGATCGACGACCTCAAGCGCACCTGCGGCAAGCCGAAGAAGAAGGCGGCGGCGCGGCAGATCGGCCACGACTTCTACCGCGAGGTCGAAGAGAAGGTCTACGTGCCGCTGGCCGACGCCATGCGGATCAAGGAAAAGCTCGAGAGCTACGGGACCGTCGATCAGGTGCTGGCGAACTTCGTCGCGAGCATCCCCGAAGAGGAAGTCGAGCGCCGCTCGGAGGCGAAGCACATCTTCAAGGACCTGAAAGAGAAGGTCATGCGCGACGAGATCCTCGAGCGCGGCAAGCGGCTCGACGGCCGGCGCTTCGACGAGATCCGTCCGATCTGGATCGAAGTCGGCGTGCTCCCGCGCGTGCACGGATCGGCCGTCTTCACCCGCGGCGAAACGCAGGCGCTCGTCAGCGCGACGCTCGGGACGGAAGACGACGCGCAGAAGATCGAGATGGTCGACGGGGAGATGTACAAGCGCTTCATGCTGCACTACAACTTCCCGCCGTTCTCGGTCGGCGAAGTGCAGTTCCTGCGCGGCCCCGGCCGCCGCGAGGTCGGACACGGCGCCCTGGCCGAACGCTCGCTCGTCCCGCTCCTCCCGTCCGAAGAAGATTTCCCCTACACACTCCGCGTCGTCTCCGACATCCTGGAATCGAACGGCTCCTCGTCGATGGCCTCGGTGTGCGGCGGGTCGCTCGCCCTCATGGACGCGGGCGTGCCGCTCAGGTCGGCGGTGGCGGGCGTCGCGATGGGGCTCGTCATGGACGAGAAGACCGGCAAGTGGGCGGTCCTCTCCGACATTGCCGGCGCCGAGGATCACTACGGCGACATGGACTTCAAGGTCGCCGGGACGCGGACGGGGATCACGGCGCTCCAGATGGACATCAAGGTCGGCGGCATCACGCTCGACATCATGCGGCAGGCGCTCGCGCAGGCGCGCCAGGGGCGCTTCGAGATTCTCGACAAGATGGCCGCGGCGCTCGGCGCGCCGCGTTCCAATATCTCGGCCTACGCGCCGCGCATCGTGACGATTCGGATCCCGACCGAGAAGATTCGCGACGTCATCGGCCCGGGCGGCAAGACGATCCGGAGCATCATCGAGAAAACCGGCGTCAAGATCGACGTCGAAGACGACGGCCGCGTGAACGTGGCCTCGGCCGACGAAGCCGCCGCGCAGAAAGCGATCGGCATGATCCAGGAGCTCACGGCGACGCCCGAGCTCAACAAGACTTACCTCGGCCGCGTCGAGCGCATCACGGACTTCGGCGCGTTCGTCGAGATCATGCCCGGCGTCGACGGACTGCTTCACGTCTCCGAAATCGCCAACTATCGCGTCAAGGACGTGCGCGACGAGTTGAAAGAGGGCGAGCAGGTGATGGTGAAGGTGATCAACATCGATCCGTCCGGCAAGGTGCGCCTCAGCCGCAAGGCGCTGCTCGCGCCCGACGAAGGCACGGCGCCGCGCGAACCCAGGCCGGTCCCAGACGCGCCGATGGATGCCGGGGAATACCACCGGCGCGATCAGGGCTTCCGCGACCGCGGCGGCCGTGGAGACAGAGACCGCGACAGACGGCCGCGAAGGCACTGACGAGACTGCCCCACCGTCCGATAGACCGGCCGGCACGTCTAATATGTGGGGGTCTGCAATGTCGATCCGTCCTCCGCGCCGCGTTTTCAGGCCCGTTTTTGTCATCGGCCTCGCGTTGACGTTTGCCGTCGGCGGCGCGATCACGCTCGTCGCGCAGAATCGCCGCGACATTACTGTCACCGGACGCAAGTACAGCTATCGCGCCGGCGACAGCGATGTGATCCGCGTGCAGAAGGACGACCTCGTCCGGATCACCTTTTCCGCCGAAGACATTCCGCACAGCTTCACCATCGACGAATACCGCATCAGCAAGCGGGCGGAGCCGGGCAAGCCGGTGTCGTTCGAGTTCCGCGCCGACCGCGCCGGCGAGTTCGCGATCTACTGCAACCTGACGATCGACGAACGCTGCGCGCGCGAGATGAAAGGCCGGCTCGTCGTCGAAGGGAAATAACCGAACGCTGTAAACGCGGCCTGAAGGCAAGAGCTTGTGACTTCAGCTGGCTGGCGTCAGCACCCTGCTCCCGGCGGACTTGGGAAGCAGTCCGCCCTACGTCCCGAGGGGTCTTACGTCCCGCGCTCGCGATAGGCGGCCGCGAGCGCGAGGCGCTGTTCCGGCGTCGGGTGGCGGTGGAAGAGCCAGCGCGTCAGGAATGACGGGCGATCTTCGGCGAGATGACGCGCGCCCAGCCGGCGAATCGCGCTGGCGAAGGCGTCGGCGCCGCCGGTGAGCGCGAGCGCGAACTCGTCGGCGCGCCGCTCGAGAATCCGCGAATGCGCGTGGCGCAGCGGCGTCATCAGCAGCCAGACGGAGCCGGCCACGAGCGTGACGAGCGGCAGCGACGCCAGGTCGCGCGGGCCCGCGAGTCCGAGCCCCGGCGCCGCGCCGCCGCGCGCGCGATCGGCGGCGCACAACCCGACCGCGAGCACCCACCCGGCGAGCGCGAGCGTCCCCCCCCCGTCGCGGTGCGCGGGGTGGCCGCGCACGTGCG
>JBLNGH010000191.1:0-3206 GCA_050264575.1 Acidobacteriota bacterium
TGGACTCTGGGTGTGAGGGACGTAGATCTCCGGCGTGGCGAGATCGCGATCGGACAGGCCGCCGGTCTTGACATCGCGGATGACGCCGACGATTTCCCACGTGGCGCCGGTCGCGCCGGTGGACGTGTCGATGCCAAGCTTGACGCGACGGCCGACGGCAGGGCCGCCTTCGAGGAACCGCCGTCTGAATGTCTCGTTCACAATCGCCACCAGCGGCGCTCGCGTATCGTCGCGCGCGGTGAAAGTCCGCCCGGCCACGAGCGGGATGTTGAGCGTCTCGAAGTAATCGCTGGCAACGTGCTGGATGTGCGCCGAGGTCGGCCTTTCGGGATCGGCCGCAGCGCCTTCGACGACGAACGTCGTCCCGAACAACCAGCCGTCGAGCGGCAGACTGGTGACGAGCGACGCGCGTTCGACGCCGGGTGTTCGCCTGATCGACGCGAGCAGACGCTCGTACACGTCTGATACTTCGGCCGGAGTCGCGTAGGTCTCGGCCTGAACCGAGAGTTGCGTGGTCAGCACCTGATCCGGCTGGAAACCGGGATCGACGGCCACGAGGCGCGTGAAACTCACGACCAGCAACGTGGCAGCCGTCACGAGGATCATCGCCATCGCGATCTCGGTCACGAGCAGGGCGCCGTGGAACCTGGCGGCGCCGCGCGAGCCACTGACAGTCCGGCTGTTCTGCGCGCCGATCGTCGAGGAGCGGACGGTCGTGGCCTGCCATGCCGGCAGTGTTCCGCACACGAGCGCGGTCAGGACTGCGAGGGCCGCCGTGAACGCCAGCGCTCGCCCGTCGAGCGTCGAGATTGCCTCCGGTGGAAGCACGCCCGGAGGAACGAGCCACAGAAACAGCCTCAGCATCCAGGATCCAATCGCGACGCCGAGCAGACCGCTGGCGGTCACGAGCATCGTGCTTTCGACCAACAGGTAGCGAAACAATCGCCAGCGTCCGGCGCCGAGCGCCGCGCGAACGGCCAACTCGTGACTCCGGTCGATCGTGCGGGAGAGCGACAGGCTCACGACGTTCACGCACGCGACAAGAAGCACGAGGCCGACGGCGCCGAACAGGATCCACGTCAACTGACGCGTGTCCGATCGGACAACGACGTCGCGAAGCGGCGTGACCGCAGCCGTCCAGCCGCGGCCTGCGTCTCCGCGCGTCGCGTTGAACGTGGCAGCCAGACTCGTCATCTCCGCGCGCACATCCTCGATCGACGCACCGCGGGCAAGGCGTCCGAAGACGGTGAGCGTCCGGCCACTGCTCTGTTCCGCCGCCAACGCGAGCGGAAGATAGAGCTCGAACGCGGCTCGATCGAACACGGAGTCTGCGGGCAGCACGCCAATCACGGTGCAGCTTCCTGTGGTCATCCGCACGTCTCGTCCGATGGTCGATTGATCCGCATTGAATCGACGGCGCCAGAGGCGGTGGCTCAGCACGGCGACGCACGGCTGACCGGCGCGATCGTCGTCGGCGGAAAACGTCCGGCCGAACTGCGGCCGGACACCAAGCACGTCGAAGTACCCGCTCGTCACCCGGGCGATGCGCAGCGTCTCGGCATCGCCGTACAGAAGGCCGACCGTGGCTGCGGTCCGCGCCTCCAGACCGGTGAGCGTGCGGATGCGGGTCCGCCAGTCGAAGAACGCCGCTGGCGCCACGGTGAAGTTGCCGCCGGTACGCGGCCATTCCGCCACGCGGACTAGGCCGTCGGCATCGGCGTACGGCAGGCGCTTGAAGAGCAGGGCGTCGAGAACTGTGAAAATGGCGGTGTTCGCGCCGATGCCGAGCGCGAGCGTCACGATGACGACCAGCGCGAACCCGGGGGAGCGGAGCAGCGACCGCCACGAGTCGCGGGCGTCGTGCCACAGGAAGCTCAGCGGATGCCCGTGGCGTTGCGGCTCATCTCGCGCAGGCGTCCGCGCCGCGCGCCGGCGCAGCAAAGGGCCGATCGATCGGAACACCTGCCGCCAGTACCAGCGGCGGGCGGCGGCGGGGCCGGCGCGCGATGCCTGCTCGTTCAGTTCGTCTTCGAGGTCGATCAGGAGGTCGGCGCGCTCGCCGGCCGGCGCCGCAAGGCTCGCCATCCATGCGGCCAGCCGTGGCGGCCGGATGCGCTGTTCGTGCTCGGTCGGCATGATCTACTACAAACGCGTAGTTACTTGGACGGTGTAATCCGGCAGGACGTTGGTTCCGTGTCGCCCTCCTTCTTGCCTTTGTCCTTCCTTTTCCCTCTTCCCGCTGACCTTCCCTTTGCCCTTTGCCCTTGCTACACTCGCCCCCGTACCTGGCGGGCCTGCAAGCGGCGGTCGAATCAGCAGGCCCTACCCGCCTCCTTTTTCTCGCAAGGTCGCGGATGCAGGAGCTGCGAGCACACAGTGGGTGTGCCCCGGTTCCGGCGTTCGCGAACGGACCATCCGACTTCGCATTCAGCCCGGTTAGCCGACGCAGCGTGGCTTGTGCCGCCGATTGAAGGGGAGGTTCCCGTGAGCAACGCATCGTCCATCACATTCATTAGCGCGACGCCCAACCTGATCGTGTCGGACATGCCCGCGAGCGTGACGTTCTATCGCGATGTGCTGAAGTTCGGGATCGAGCGCACGGTGCCCGACCAGGCGCCATACGTGTTCGTCTGGCTCAAGCGAGGCAGCGTGGAAGTGTTTCTGAACGATATAAAGATCGTCGCCGCCGTCTTTCCGAATCTCCGGGCCGGCGGCACATCGACGTTGTACGTCGTCGTCGATGACGTGAAGGGGCTGATGGACGAACTCAGCGGCCGGGCGCAGATTGCAATGCCGCTGACCGATCAGTTCTACGGGATGCGCGAGTTCGCGATTCTCGACCCGGACGGATATCTGATCACGTTCGCGCAGCGAATTGCGGCAGAGTGAGAAGCCTAAAGCTTGCCCAAACCGGCCATCTCGAAAACCACCGTTCCGATCGCTGAGTAATCGAGATCGCCGCCGCCTGACGCGACGAGTGCATTGACGAGTTGCGTGACGAGCGCCGTCGCTGGAATGGCCACGGCATTGGCGTCGGCGGTCTCGTTCGCGATGCGGAGATCCTTCTGATACAGCCGCGTCCGGAATCCGGGCGTGTAGTTGCCTTTCAACATGCGCTCGCCGTGCACTTCGAGCACACGGCTGGACGCGAATCCCCCGAGCAGCGCCTGCCGCACGAGCGCGGCATCGACGCCGGCTTTCCGGGC
>JBLNGH010000192.1:0-24130 GCA_050264575.1 Acidobacteriota bacterium
GTACCGGATTTCCGGCCCGAGTGCCAGCGCCGCGGCCGCGACCGCGGCCAGCGCGAAGAACACGATAGCGGATCGCGATCGCCGTGCTGCCGCCTCAGCCCGCGGCCGGCCCCAGACGAGACCGGCAAGCGCGAGCGCCAGGATCGTGACGCCCGGAAACCCTTCGCCCTCGCCGCGCGGATACGCGCGCATGCGGTCGCCCCACAACCAGGAGTACTCCGACGTGGTTCCGAAGGCTTTGACGTCCGCGGCAAACTGCACGATCTCGCCACGCGTCCGCACGCCCACATCAGCCGTTCGTCGAATCTGCAGATAGGGCGACACGAACGGCCATGTGATCGCCGCGACGCCGACGGCGGCTACACCGATCGAGACCCACGTGCGCCGGTCGCGAAACAGGCGGCGCCTCGTCATTTCATACAACCCGTACGCGGCGGCGAACGGCAGGAAGAAGAGCATGTAGTAGCCGCACGACAGGTTTTGCAGCGTCAGCGCCGCCGCCGCGCCGGCAAGCGCACGCGGCCGCCCCGTCGCGAAATAGCGGCGAAGCCCGAACAGCGTGAGCGGCATCCAGTACGTCGAGAGCACCTGGAGATGCGAGTACTGCGAGATGCGATACGGCGCGAACGCGAACGCGAGGCCGGCGAAGAACGCCGCGAGCGGGCGTCCGGTCAGATCACGTACGAGGAGATACGTGCCGAATCCCGACAGCACGAACGTCGAGAGGAACAGCAGGTTGTAGCAGAGGACGATGTTGCCGGTCGCGGCGTAGACCGGGAGGATCTGCAGCATTTGCGGCGTCAGATGCTCGGAGTACGCGATCGTGAGCGGCTCGGGCGAGAAGATGTTGCCGTTCCAGTAGTCGTGGACCGCGTTGAAGTGCCCGCCGAGCGCCGAGAGCACCTGGCCGCCGGTCCACATCATCACCCACGAGTTGAACACCGGATCGCCGAGGTCCCAGGCGATTTCGCGGCCGAGCCGGGTGGCGAGCGGCCACGTCATCACGACGGTGATCGCGACGTACGCGAGGAAGACTTCGAGGCTCGATCCCCGGAGCGCGAAACGCCGGCGGCTATCCGTGCTCACGCGCGAAGAATTCCTGCAGGAGGACCTGCACGATCGCGGCCGTCGGCACGGCCAGCACCGCGCCGACAATGCCGAGCAGCTCGCCGCCGATGAGGAGCGCGATTAGGATCGTCACGGCGCTGACCCCGACCTGCCGTTCCATGATCCGCGGGACGAGAAAGTTGTTCTCGACGAACTGCTGCACCGCGAAATAGATCGCGACGAAGATGGCGGTCTTGAACGAGACCGTCCAGCCCATCAACACCGCCGGCACGGCCGCGCTGATGGGACCGACGATCGGAATGAACTCGCCCAGTCCGGCGATGAGTCCCAGCACGTACGGAAATGGCACGCCGATAATCCACAACCCGACGGTTGCCGTGAGACCAATGACCGCGCAGAGCAGGATTTGCCCGTTCAGCCACGCGCCGACTTTCACGGTCACGTCGCGCGTGACGCGGGCCACACTTGCCCGGTTGTCCGACGACACGACCTGGAGCAGCGCGCCCTGAAGGGACGACGCTTCGAGCAGCAGGTAGTAGGGCAGGATGAGCACGGTGATCACCGCGGCGAACGCGCCGAGGACGCTTTGCACGGCGCCGAGGATCCCGGTGAACGCAAGGGCCGGTGACTCGACCTTCTGCAGCAGCTGGCTCCACGTGTAGCGATGTTCGATGAGCCTGGCGCGAACGAGCTTGTTCTGCAACTGGTCGACGTAGGTGGGCATCTGCTGCCCGAGCTCGGTCAGCTGGCCGACCAGCGGCGGAATCACAATGGTAAGGATGATGGCGACCGATCCGAGGACGCCGACGTACAACAGGAGAATCGCCGCCCAGCGTGGAAATCGACGCCGGCCAACCCCGACGCGCTGCCGTTCGATCCATCTCACCGCCGGACTGAAGCCGATCGCCAGAATCACGCTGACGTAGAGCAGCAGCAGGACGTTGCGGATCAGGAACAGCACCCACAACAGCACGATGCCGGCCAGCGACATCGTGATGGTCCAGAGGATCAGCCGCTTCTGATCACGCTCCGATGTCATTGGCCAGCAAGGAATGCTGCCGTGAAAGTCGCCATGTCATCGTAGATGGCGCTGAGCTCGTCCAGCGGCGCGAGAAAGACCACGCGAAGGAATCCCTGATCGGCGGGCAAGCCGAATCCCGATCCGTAGACGCACAGGATGCCGGTCTCGCGAAGAAGACCGAGGACATAATCCTGGTCTGTGGTTCCGGACGGGAGCGCGACGCGAGGCATCGCATAGAACGCGGCGCGTGGCGCCACGACGCTCATCCCGCGAACGGCGCCGAGCCTCGTCGTCGTCAGGTCGGCGCGCAGGCGCAGCTCGCGGATGAACGCGGCCTGATGCGAGCGATCGCCCGTCAGCGCCGCCTCGACCGCGTGCTGCATCGGGCCCGGACTGCAGAGACGGCCGTCGGCCAGTTTCTTGATCGCCGCCAGCACATCGTCGAGCCGATCCGACCGGCCGACCGCGAGCCACCCGGCGCGCCAGCCCGGCGCCAGGTACGCTTTCGAGAGCGACGAGAACGAGATGATCGGCGCGTCGGGCGCGAGGCTGCCGAGCAGCGGGACGGGACCGTCGTATCCGAGCTCGCTGTAGACTTCGTCGGCCAGAATCGGCACGCCCCATCGTTCAGCGACGTCGACCAGCCCGCGCCGCGTCGCGGGTGGGTACACAGCGCCTGTCGGATTGTTCGGATCGATGACGACGATGGCGCGCGTCGCGGCCGAGAGGAGCCGGCGAACGTCGTCGAGATCCGGCAGCCAGGCGTTGTCGGGATCGGTGCGGTAGTACACGGCGCGCGCGCCGATCTTGCCGAGCACGGCGGTGTAGAGCGGATACGTCGGGGTCGGGACCAGCACTTCGTCGCCGGCGTCGGCCAGCGCGCCGAGCGCCAGCTCGATCCCTTCCGACGTTCCCGACGTCAGCACGACGCGGTCGGACGTGACGGGCATGCCCCGGCGGACGTACTCGGCCGCGACCGCGTCACGCGCCGACGGAATGCCGACGGACGGCGTGTAGCCGTTGTGACCGTCCCGCACGGCGCGGCTGACTGCGTCGACGAGGTGCGGCGGTGTCTTGAAACCGAACGGGATCGGATCGCCGATGTTGAGATAGCGCACGCGCCGGCCTGCGGCTTCGACCTTGCGCGCTTCGGAGACGATGTTGCGAATCGCGTAAGTGAATCGGCTGATGCGGGCGGAAACGCGCACGCCGGTGCCGGCGGACATGGCGACATCGTACTCGGAAGTTTGGAAGCCTGGAAGTTAGGGAGCCGGGAAGCTTGGGAGTTCGGACGCGTTGAAAAACGAAGCCGCAGCTTCCAGGCTCCCAAGCTCCCCGGCTTCCGGGCTTTATCTAAAGCACTTCATTATCATTGCCGACACTAGCGACTGGGGGCGTGGCGTCCCCTCGCCTACTCCTGCTCAGGACCCATGACGGACCTTGCTCTCGCGGTGCTTCGAGTGACGCTCGCCGTCGTGTTTCTGGCGCACGGGACGCACAAGCTGTTCGGCTTGTGGGGCGGGCCGAACGTCGGTCCCGGCGGCGTCACCGCGACTGCCGAGTATCTGACCCGAATCGGACTGGGTTCGGGCACCGTGATGGCGGTGCTGGCCGGTGTGGTTCAACTGGCCGGCGGCACACTTCTCGGCGCCGGTCTGCTCACGCGCTGGGCGTCCGCCGCGCTCCTCGGCTACGTGGCGATTGGCATCTGGAAAGAACACGCGCGCTGGGGCTTCTTCCTCAACTGGGTCGGCGAGCACGGACGCGGCAATGGCGTCGAGTACTCGGTGATTCTTGCCGGCGCGCTCGTCTGCCTGATCCTTGCCGGCGGCGGGCGATGGTCGCTCGACGGCCGCCGCGCCGCGAACGCCGAATCGCGCGCGATGGGCCGGGCCCGGATCCGGAATCGTTAGCAAAGCACGTGCACAGGAATTGGTAATTGATAATCGGCAATTGGTAATTGGTCTTTCTTTTTCTTTCCATTACACAATTACCGATTATCAATTACCAATGCCTGTGCTTTTCAGTACAAGTGTCGCCCGCCATCGACCCTCACCGTCTCGCCGGTGATGAAGTCTGATGAGATGAACGCGAGCACGGCAGTGACGATGGCCTCGGGTCCGCCCCAGCGGCCGAGCGGGATGTTGCGTTCGACGGCCTCGTGCTCTTCCTCGGTCGTCGCCGGCGGCGCGAGGATCGGACCCGGCGCAATCGCGTTGACGAGAATCCCGTCGCCGGCCACTTCGAGCGCGAGCGCCTCGGTGAACGCCTTGACCGCGGCTTTGGCCACGTAATAGGTCGCATAGCCCTTGTAGCGCGGCCGGCCGCTGGTCGGCAGCCAATCCGAGAAGTTGATGATGCGTCCGCCCCCTGTCTTGCGCATCAGCGGGAGCGCGGCGATCGAGCAGTGGAACGTGCCGTCCAAATCGACGCCGATGTGCCGCCGCCAGATCGCCGCGGTCAGCTCACCGATCGGCACCGCTTGATACACGGACGCCATGTTCACCAGCACGTCGAGCCGATGGAACTCCTGCTCGACGAGGTCGAGAAGTCTTGCGCACGAGGCCGCGTCGGACACGTCCGCCTGCACGACAAGGACGCGTTGTCCGGCGGCTTGAACGGCGGCGGCGGTCTCATCGGCTTCGGTCTTCGATTGCCGATACGCGATCGCGACACTGGCGCCGCGCGCGGCGACCGCTCTCGCCACCGCGTCGCCAATCCGCTTGGCGCCCGTCAGGAGAACGACGCGGCCCTGGAGGTCCATAGAGAAGTGAAAAGCGCCAGCATTGGTAAGTGGTAATCGGAGAATTGAGTAATGGAAAGAAGAATCGACTAGGTCTAGAGTAACTGAACAACGGCAAGCCTGGAGGAACCAGGCTCCGGAACGTTCTTCGGATCCTCGTGATTGGTTTGTTGGTGGGGACAGGCTGGGTGGCCGGTCGCGCTCAATCGGCTGCGCCTGACTTTGAAATCGTTGTGTCTGCGCCAGCCGGTGGCGCCGAGATCACCTGCGTTCGTGGTTGCGCGATCACGTGGGGGCCGTTTACACAGCCAACGACCGGCCCTGTAGAAATCCACGTGCCTGCGACCAAGCTGGCGGGCGCCGTGAGTGCGAATAGCGCTCAAGGCTGTGTCGCCCCAACCTGGGCGCCGGGGCACTGTCGGGTCTGGGGATTCATCAAGCGGTAGTTATCGAACCGTCTCACCCATTACCCGTTACCCATTACCGATTACCAATGCGTTCGCGAGCGTCGTCTTCATCGAGGCGAGCGCACCCTGCAGTTCCTGTCGATCCCGCGCGAAACAGAAGCGGATGTAGCCTTCCCCGTGCGGACCGAAGTCCACGCCGGGGACGCAGCCGATCCGGCCGCGTTTGATCAGGAACTCGGTGATCGCCCATGAGAGCGATGACGATGTGTCCGGGAGAGGGGAGCGCCAGGAGGGATCGATTCGCATGAAGGCGTAGAACGCGCCCGCAGGCGGTTGACCGGTGAGGACGCCGCCGGAAGCCTCCGCGATGCCTTCGTAGAACAAACTCCGGCGGGCCGCCAGCTCCTGCCGAAAGTCGGCGACGACCTGCTGCGATCCCGTCAGCGCGCCGACGCCGCCGTATTGGACGAGAGACGACGTGTTGGACACCGTGTAGAACAGAACCTTGCGCACGCGATCGCGGAGAACCGGATCGTGGACGGCGATGTAGCCCAGCCGCAGCCCGGTGATCGCGTACGTCTTGCTGAACGTGTAGATCGGGATAGTCCGCTCGTACATGCCTGGCAGCGAGGCGATGCTGACGTGTTCGTGGCCGTCGAACAGGACGTCCTCGTACGCTTCGTCCGACATCACCCAGAGATTCCGTTCGCGCGCCAGCGCCGCCACCGCCTCCAGATCGGATCGCGTCAGCACGCCGCCGGTCGGATTGTGCGGCGAGTTGAGGTAGATGGCGCGGGTGCGCGGCGTCACCAGTCGTCGCAGCTCGTCGAGATCCGGCCGCCATCCCCGGGCCTCGTACAGCGGGTATCCGACGGGCACACCGTGGGCGGCAAGGACGTTGCCGGCCGCCGGCGGCCACTCGGGGTCGGGCAGCAGGACCTCGTCGCCGGGCTCGAGCAATGCCTGACAAACGGCGTACATCCCGTGGATGCCCCCTGAGGTCACCATGACCTCGTCGGTGCGATCGACCGGGATGTGGTTGCGTTCGCGCAGTTTCGACGCCAGCAGCTCGATGAGCGGCGGAATGCCGGTCGTCTGTACGTAATGCGTCCGATTGTCGGCGACGCCGCGCAGGAGGGCGTCCTTGACGGACGCCGGCGCGTCAAAGCTGACGTCGCCCTGGTCGAGCCGGAACGGTCGGTCGACCGAATACATCATGTCGCGAATGCGGATGATGCCGGAGAACGGCACGCGATCGAGGTAGCTGGCCATAATGAGGTTCAGGTCGTGGCTTGCAACGATCCGCGAGCGGTGCTGTCATGGTGCCGGGACACCGCCTGATCCAATTCTAAATGTCACATCCCAAGATTGCGAAGGCCGATCACGACATCCTCGACGTCATTCGACGCCGCTGGAGTCCCCGCGCGTTCGACGGGTCGCGGGACGTGTCCTCCGACGATCTGCGGCGGCTCTTCGAAGCCGCGCGCTGGGCGCCGTCGTCGATGAACGAGCAGCCGTGGCGGTTCGTCGTCGCGGACCGGAAGCGGTCGCCGGAGGTCTTCGCCGCACTGGTGGAGAGTCTCACCGGCAAGAATCCGTTCTGGGCGACCGCGGTGCCTGTCCTGGTCCTGGTGGTCGTGCGGCGCACGACCGAACGCGACGAGACCGAAAACGCGCATGCGTGGTACGACACGGGACAAGCCGTGGGGTTTCTGACCCTGCAGGCCACGAGCATGGGACTCTCGGTCCGTCAGATGGAAGGGTTCGATCACGAACGCGCCCGGCGCGCCTGCGACGTGCCCGCGCCCTTCGAGCCCGCGGTCCTGATGGCGATCGGCTACGCGGGCGATCCCGAGACGCTCAAGCTCGAACGGCACCGCGAAGCCGAGCTTCAGCCCCGTCAGCGACGATCGCTGGACACATTCGTGTTCGAAGGCAAGTTCGGCGAAATTTTCTGATGCGCCCTTGTCAGGCCCAAGGCCTCTGGCCCATGGCCCATGAGAACTCCGGCGCGTCGCGATGCCGCACAAACAAGCGGCGTTCTTGGGCCTTGGGCCTTTGGCCTGGGGTCTAGACCAACGACAGAATCTTCGCCATCGTCTGCCGCGCCCGTCCGACTGGCAGATTTGACACGTACACGTGCCGTGCGCCGGCTGCCCGAAGCGCGCGAATGGTTCGGGCACAGACCTCTTCGGGCCCCGCGCCCTCGCCGAATTCCTTCGTCAAGGCGTCAATGGGAACGGGCAGGAATTGTTTGAGCGTGGCGAGCGTCTTCGGCTGCGCGCTTCGATAGAAGAACACCCCGAACACGCCAGGCAACTCGACTCCTTGCGTGTGGGCGCGAACCAGGAACTGCTCGACGCTCCGCAAATCGTGGTGCGACACGATTTGCGTGAGAAAAAATTCGCCCGAAAAGCGATCGTCGGCGAGGAAATCGACTTGCTGCGCCGGGTCGGCGTGCGGGTTCGCCCAGCCGCCGAGCGCCAACCCCGGGACGTGCTCGCGAATTTCGCGACGCAGCTGCCACGCATGCTCCACGCAGCGCGGCGGTCCGACGGTCCGATCGCCGCCGAGCACGACGAGCGAGGGAAAGCCCTCCTGCCACGCGCGCTCGGCATAGGACAGGCAGAACTTGAGCGGATGCTTCGTCGTGAGAAACGGCACGACGTGATCGCGGCTCACGGTCGTGCCGAGATTGCTCACGAGATGCCGCAGGTTGTGCTCTTCGCGCGTGCCGACGGCGCTGTCGGTCAGGAAGACGAACGTCCGGTCGCGCACGAGCCCACGCACGGCGTGATAGGTGTCGATCCAGGCGTCCATCCCCGCGGCGGCGTCGAGCTCGGCCCGGGGCGGACGGAGCTCGACCGACAACAGCGGCGTCTCGCCTCTCAGCGCGGTGACCAGCGCGGCTGGCATCACGCCAGTATATGAAAAGACCTCCGAGGTAATTTTGCGCGAGAGGAGACAGAATTACCTCGGAGGTCATGGCTACCGCCCTCGCCGCCCTGATGTCGCTGCCGTCCGTGACGCTTGCCGCGCATGCGACGCCAATCGACGAGCTGACGCGGCTCCGCGCCGCGCTCGGTCCGCGCTGTCCGCGGCTCTTCATGAAGCGCGACGATCTGCTCTCGTTCGCGCAGGGCGGCAACAAAGTTCGAAAGATGCAGCTCGTCGCCGCCGAAGCACTGGCGCAGACGGCGGACACGCTCATCACCTGCGGAGGCCTTCAATCCAATCACGCGCGCGTGACCGCAGCCGCGGGCGCAGCGCTGGGCCTTGGCGTGACGCTGGTCCTGAACGGTACGCCTGAGAATCCAGTCACGGGCAATCTGCGCCTCGATCGTCTGTTCGGCGCGACGATTCATCCGGTCGCACGCCGCGAAGATCGGGATCCGGCGATGGCGGCGGTTGCCGCCGATCTCAAGGCGAACGGGCGTCGGCCGTACGTCGTCCCGCTTGGCGCCTCGACACCCATCGGGGCGCTGGGCTTCGCTCGCGGCATCACCGAGATCTCCGCATCCGGTCTCAAACCGGACGTCATCGTGCACTCGACATCGTCGGGAGGCACACAGGCGGGCACGATCGCCGGATGCGCGCTCTTCGGACTTGGCGCGCGCGTGATCGGCATCAGCGCCGACGAATCCACGGCCGCGCTCGAGGCGGTCGTTCGCGCGCTGCTCGCGGGGATCGCCGATCGTCTGGGCGCCAGGCTCTCGACACTGACCGGCGACCGGGTGATTGAGATCGACGATCGCTTCGTCGGTCCCGGGTACGGCATTCCGACGGCGGAATCGGCGGAAGCAATCGAAATCGTCGCGCGCCGTGAAGGCATCGTGCTCGATCCGGTCTACACTGCCAAGGCCATGGCCGGTCTCATCGCGCGCATTCGCGAAGACGAGTTCTCATCCGACCAGAAAGTGCTCTTCTGGCACACGGGGGGCGTGCCGGGGTACTTCGCGTAATGCACCTGACTTTTCTCGGGGCCGCACGCACGGTCACCGGCTCCAAGCATCTGCTCGATCTCGACGGCCGCCGCGTCCTGGTGGACTGCGGGATGTTCCAGGGTCTCAAGGCGCTGCGCGAGCGGAACTGGGCGGCGTTTCCGGTCCATCCGAAATCGATCGACGCCGTGATCCTGACGCACGCGCATCTCGATCACTGCGGCCTGCTGCCGCGGCTCGTGACCCAGGGCTTCAAGGGACGCATCTTCTGCACGCCCGCGACGGCCGATCTCACGCGCATCGTGCTCGCGGATGCGGGCAAGCTCCAGGAAGAGGACGCCGAACGCGCCAACCGCAAGGGCTACACGAAGCACGAGCCGGCGATGCCGTTGTTCACTGTCGCGGATGCCAACCGCGCGATGTTGCAGTTGCAACCCGTCGGTTATGACCGCGCCATGCCGGTCGTCCCCGGAGTCACGTTCGAGTTCGTCAACGCGGGACATCTCCTCGGGTCGGCCTACGCGCGGGTGCGCGTCGAATCGTCCCGCCAGACGCTCCTGTTCGGCGGCGACCTCGGCCGGTTCGGCCGTCCCGTGCTGCCCGACCCGACCTACATCGACGAAGCCGACGTGCTGCTCGTCGAATCGACGTACGGCGATCGCACGCACGAGGCCGATGACGATGGGCATCTGCTGGCGGGAATCGTCAACGAGACGGTCGCGCGGCACGGGAAGATCGTCATCCCGGCGTTTGCGTTGGGCCGCGTCGAGGAACTGCTGTACTGGGTCAGTCTTCTCGAAGAGCGGAACGCGATTCCGAAGCTGCCGGTCTATGTCGACAGCCCGATGGCCTCGTCCGTCCTGATGGAATACCGGCATCGCCTCGAAGAGCTCGATCCGGAGATGATCCAACATGCCGTGTCGGGAGGTCAGCGTGCCGGCTCGGAGCGGCGCGCCGTCGCCTTCGCGACGGCCAAGCTCACGGTGATTTCGTCGATCCAGGAGTCTCGGGCCGTCCAGGAGTCGGCCGAGTCCAGCATCGTCATCTCGTCGAGCGGCATGGCCACGGGAGGACGCGTGCTGCATCATCTGGCGCGCGTGCTGCCGGACGCACGCAACACGGTGTTGTTTGCCGGCTATCAGGCCGCCGGCACGCGCGGCCGGTCGCTCAAGGACGGCGCGAAGACGGTCAGGATTCACGGGCAGGAGGTGCCGGTGCACGCCGAGATCGCGGCGCTCGAGTCGATGTCGGCGCATGCCGACTCGAACGAGATCCTCCGCTGGCTGGGACGCTTCAAGCGGCCGCCGAAGATGACATGTTTGGTACACGGCGAGCCCGGCCCGATGGACGCGCTGCGCGCGCGCGTCGAGCGCGAGCTGGGCTGGGCCGTCCGGACGCCGGATCATGGGGAAAAAATCGAGATCTGAAATCTGCAACCGCGATGGCGAGGCTTGATTTGAATCTATGATCTGGGTTTTCGCCGGATCAGAAAATCGCCGGGTCCATTATCAAAGGTTGCACACATCCGATGACGACGAATCGCCAGTACTTGTTGGAGCAGGTCGACGACGCCGCCGTTGTGCAGTACTACGCGGACGGTTTCGAATCACTTCCGCTCGATCAGAAGGTTCTGATCTGGCATCTCTATCAGGCGGCGCTTGCGGGGCGCGACATCTATTACGACCAGCGCTACCGGCACGCGCTCGCCATGCGCGATCTGCTCGAGGAGATCCTGACGCACCCGGACGGCGTCGATCCGAAGGTGCTCACGGAGCTCCGCCGCTACACGAAGCTCTTCTGGATCAATTCCGGGCCGCACAACAATCTGACCGCGCGGAAGTTCGTGCTGAAATGCACGCCCGAGGACCTGCGCGCCGCCGCGCTCGCCGAAGGACCGCTGCAGGCCTTTGCCGCGAAGGGAAAAACCGCCTCCGACGTCGTGGCGCTGCTCGACCAGCTGCGCGGCCCGTTCTTCGATCCGGCGGTCGACGCGATGGTCACGCAGAAAACGCCTGAGGAGGGACGGGACATTCTCGAGGCGAGCGCGAACAACCTCTACGCCGGCGTGAAGATGGCCGATCTCGGCTCCTTTGACGAGCGTCACGGCCCGAACTCACGGCTCGTGCGGCAGAGCGGCAGGCTCGTCGAAGAGGTCTATCGCGTGAATGGCCGCTACGGCGAGCTCCTTTCGCGCGTCGTTCACCACCTCGAGGCGGCGCTGCCGTACGCGCCGCCGAATACGCGGCGCGCGCTCGAAGCGCTGATCCGGCTCTATCGAACGGGCGACGATGCGGATCGGATGTCGTACGACGTCGCGTGGGTGGAAGATCAGGACGGGTCGGTGGACACGATCAACGGGTTCGTCGAGAGTTACCTCGACGCCCGCGGCGTCAAAGGCGCGTGGGAAGGGGTCGTCTTCTACGTCAACCACGCGAAGACGGACGGGCTCCGGCGGCTGGCCGCGGCGGCGCCGTGGTTCGAGGCCCGCATGCCGTGGGATCCGCGGTGGCGGCGGACGGACGTCGTCGGCGTCACGGCCCGTGCCATCGATGTGGTCGTCGAGACGGGCGACGCGGGACCGGTGACGGCGATCGGGATCAACCTGCCGAACGATCAGCGCGTGCGCGAGCAGCACGGGAGCAAGTCGGTCTCTCTCGCGAACATCAACGAGGCGTACGAGAAGTCGCAGCTGCCGGCGTATCGCCGGGAGTTCTGCTGGTCTGAGGACGAAATCGCGCGCGCGGAAAAGTGGAGCGCGCTCGCCAGCGAGGCGACGACCGCCATTCACGAGGTGCTCGGCCACGGATCCGGCCGGGTCGCCGAGCATCTGAACGGGCAGCCGCAGCTCGCCCTGAAGGAGCAGTATTCGGCGATCGAGGAGGCGCGCGCCGATCTCGTCGCGCTCTATTTCCTGCCGGACCCGAAGATCGCGGAGGTCGGACTGGTGCCTGCCGAGCATCAGGCCGACGTCGTGCTCGCCGAGTACGAGTCGTACGCGCGCAACGCGCTCGTCCAGCTCCGGCGTGTGCGCGAGGGATTGACGATCGAAGAAGATCACATGCGGAACCGGCAGATGATCGTCCACTGGCTGCTCGCGAATACCAACGCCATTGCAGTGCGCAAACGCGAGGGCAAGACCTATTACGTGACGACCGATGTAGCGGCGTTCCGCGAGGGCTCGGGGCGGCTCCTGGCGGAAGTGCAGCGCATCAAGTCGGAAGGCGACTACGCGGCTGCGCGCGCGCTGTTCGAGACCTACGGCATTCACGTGAATCCGGCGATTCGCGACGAAGTGGTCGCGCGTGTGGATCGCTTGAATCTCCCGTCGTACACAGGGTTCGTCCAGCCGCGGCTCAAGGCGGTGACCGACGAGGGCGGGAAGATTACCGACGTCCGGATTTCGTATCCGCGCGATTTCGAGCGACAGATGCTCGAGTACTCGGGAAAGCTTGCGCCCGAAGAGGCGACCGCGTGAAGCGGTGGGCGCTGGCGGCGGCGATCGCGGTCTGCACGGCGGCTGGCGCGACCGGATGGCAGGGCACGCCGGGCCTCTTCACGAAGCTCGACCCGGTCATCGATGCGATCTGGGCGGGCTTCGATACCGGCGAAGCACAGCGTCACGTCGAGTTCATCAGTCAATACTGGCGGCTGCCGGGCAACGCGGGCTACGACGCGTCGCTCGATCGTATCCAGGCGCGCCTGTCGTCCGCGGGCTTTTCGGCACTCAAAGGTGCGCCACAGGCCGGCGCTTCTGGTGCGGCAGCGCGGCTGTTCTTCGATCAGTATCCGAACACTGAAAGCGGCGGGTGGGATCACACGAGAGGCACGCTCGCGATCGCAGGATCGGATGCTGCGGGTGACGAGGTCGTCCTGTCGCGTGACAAGGACCGGCTCGCGCTCTGCATCAACTCCTTCTCGACGCCGCCCGAAGGTGTCGTGGCGCCGCTCTACGACGTCGGGCGCGGCGACAGCGACGAGGACTACGCGGGCAAGACCCTCAAAGGCGCCGTCGTCCTCGGCGATGCGGATGCCGGCCAGTTGTGGCGCCGGGCGGTCGTCAACGCCGGCGCGATCGGCGTCGTCTCGACGGCGCTCCCGCGATACCTCTCGCCCGATCCACCGGGCGCGCCGCCAACGCCCCGCGACCAGTGGGACATTCTGCAGTGGAGCAGCATTCCGTACGACGCGGCGCGCAAAGGGTTTGGATTCAAGGCGACGCCGCGTGCGGCGGCGCGGTTACGCCAAACCATCGCATCGCGACGGATCGCGAGGCCTGGCTCAGACGAGACGGCGCCGTCCGATCACGTCCTTGTTCGCGTAAAGATCAGCAGCACCTTCTCCTCAAAGCCAGTCCGGACGCTCGTGGGCGAAATCCCCGGTGCCGTCGTGCCGGCCGAGCGCGTGATCCTTGCCGCGCACGTGCAGGAACCCGGCGCCAACGACAACGCGAGCGGTGTCGCAACGCTGGCGGAGCTCGCGGTCGCGCTCCAGTCAGGCATTCGCGCCGGCAAGATTCCTCCGCCGGCGCGGACGCTGACGTTTCTCTTCCTCAATGAGATCAGCGGGAGCCGCCGCTGGCTGCAGGACCACGCGGCCGACGTCAAGGGCGTGCGCTACATGATCTCGATGGACATGACCGGCGAGGACGTCACGAAGACGGGCGGGACGTTTCTCGTCGAGCGCTGGCCCGATCCCGGCGCGGTCTGGGATCGTCCGTGGGATCCGCATACGGAATGGGGCCGTGGAAACGTGCGTGCGGATCAATTGAAGGGCGATCTCATCAACGACGCGCACCTCGCCGTCTGCGAGCGGGTCGCGCGGAAAACGAGCTGGGTCGTGAAGTCGAATCCGTACGAGGGCGGCAGCGATCACACCGTGTTCGGGAGCGCCGGAATCCCGGCAATCCTCGACTGGCATTTCACGGATCGCCACTACCACACCAATTTCGATACCCCCGACAAGACCAGCCCGGCCGAGATGCGGAATGTAGGCGTGTGCGCCGCGTCGACGGCGTGGCTCTTCGCCTCGTCGGACGCGTCGATCTCGATGTCCGTCGCGGAGCTCGTCGCCGACGCGGGAAAGACGCGGATCGCGCTCGAAGAGCGTGAGGGGGCGAAGCTTGCGGCGACCGACAAGGACCCTGCGGCTGCGAAAACGCGCGAGGGGCAGATTGTCGGCGCGTGGCGCAAGTGGTACTCGGAGGCTGTGCGGAGTGTGTCGCGGCTGGTCGTTGGATCTGCGCCGGCGGATTTCACGACACGACTCGACGCGCTCGCGGCGGAGTTTGAGCGCGTCCGTAGCGCCGACTGGGTTTCAAGTCCGCGGACTCGTAGCGCGGATTGGTTTCCAAATCCGCGTAGCGCGGTTCGCATTGTTCCTGCATCGTTCCAGGCAACACAGGGCCGTGACACGCCGCTGTTTGTGTGCGGTACGGACATGCTGGTGCCGCCGATCCCCTTCAGGTGGGACACGCTTGTGCTCGCGGCGGACGCTCAGGAATTCATGCCCTGTCCAGAGGGCAGGCACACCTCAAACCACCGTGAAGCTCGGGAGGGGGCTTTGCTGCACGCGGCGCGGAAGCACGACAGTCCCGAATTCCGGCGCGTAGTGGCGCAGGCCTGGGGTCGCATGGGCGGTGGATGGTCGCGCGTCGGCGTCCTTCCCGGCGAGACAGGTGCAGCAAATCTCGCTGATATGGATCCGTCGGCCTACGTCGACACATTGGGCATGCTGCTGAATGACGGATCCCCCGTCGTCAGGCGTGAGGCCGCGAATGCGATCGGAGAACATCTTTCGGGTGTTCCGCGGGAGCTGCATCCTGTTCAGCGAGTACCGCCGGACAACATCACCAGGGCTCGTCAAGTCCTCGAAAAGCGCCTCGCGATGGAGAAAGACGACGAGGTGGCGGCCACGATTCTCGAGACCCTCGGCCGCCTGAAATACCAGGACGACGCTTCGCGCGATGAGATTGAGACTTTCCTGGTCCGGAACGCATCGGGGCCGGCCATCCGGATTCTTGGCGCCACGAAGGGCCTCGAGGCCGTGATCCGCGGCAACGTCAAGAGACAGGTCAGCAACGCGGGGCGCGAGAAGCTTCGCGCGATTGCCGTGGCGCCGGGGCCGGCTGTCGCGTCCGGCGCACTCGAAGATACTTCCTCAAAGCAGCTGGGCAATACCTCCATGCATCTCGCGCGGTCCCGCCGGCTGGCGATGCTGGCGCTGCAGCAAGCCCGCGATGACGACACCGGGACCGTCGTCCGCGCAGCCGGCGACGCCGACTGGCAGGTGCGAAGACTGGCTGTGCTGCGGCTCGATCTGGTGCGCGAGGAGTTCAAACCGATCATCAAGCCGTTGCTGGCAGATCCGGTCTTTCAGGTCCGGTACGAGATGGTCGGTCCAATTGCCAGGTACGCGACGAGCACCAGGGACTGCTCGCTGCTCCTGCGGAACTTCAAGGATCCGGAGCCCACGGTGGTACTCCGCACGATTGACTTACTGCCGGCGGTCTGTGCCGAAAACGAGGACATCACCAGGCAACTTGTCGCCTGGGCTGAGAACTTGAGGACGCCGCTCGGTCCGCACGAATGGCACACGGCGGCCCACGCGCTGGAAGCACTGGCCCGGCTGCATCCTGACGCCGCCGGACCCCTTCTCGAGCTCGCGGTAAGTCATCAGATCTGGCAGGTCCGCGCCCGGGCGGCGGCGGCTTCGATCGCGCTGAAGAACGAGGACGCGGCTCGACGGCTGGCTGAAGACGCGGAGCCAAACGTTCGGACGGCGGCGCTCGAAGCGCTCGTGGCTCTGAAAAGTCCGACGGTGTTTCACCTGGCCACTCAGGCGCTCGACAGCCGCGATTACCAACTGATCAGAGCCGCGGCGATCGCGCTCCGAGGAACTCCCGAACCCGAGCGCGTCGATGCGGTGAACGCGCTGCTCGCGACACTTCGGCGATTGACGGAACAGGCCGACGACACGTCCCGTGACCCGCGCGTGGCGATCATCGAGCGGCTCGGTGAGCTTCTGTGGGCCGAGCGGACGGCCGATCTCGGACCATTCCGTGAGGACTTCGATCGCAAGGTGCGCGAGGCGGCTGACGCGGCAGTCGTCAAGATTATTGGGACGAGGCTGCCGGAGGCGTCGGCCATCAAGCATCGGTATCCATATCAACCATTGCCGGAAACCCTCGCAGCCCTTCCACATACTGCCGTGATCGCGATCGAAGGCGGCGGCGAAATCCAGCTCGAGATGCTCGTCGATCAGGCGCCTGTGACCATTGCCCGATTCGCGGAGCTCGTCAGAGCCGGCTACTACAACAACCTCACGTTCCACCGCGTCGTGCCCAACTTCGTGATTCAGGGGGGCAGTCCGGGCGCGAATGAGTACATGGGCGCGACGCGCTACATGCGCGACGAGGTGGGCACCGAGCCGCACACGCGCGGCGCCGTGGGCATCTCGACCCGCGGCCGCGACACCGGCGACGCGCAGATCTTCATCGACCTCGTCGACAATCCCCGCCTCGATCACGAATACACCGTCTTCGCCCGCGTCGTCTCCGGCCTCGACGTCGTCGATCGAGTGCTCGAAGGGGCGAGGATGATGTCGGTGACGGTGAAGTAGCGCGGATTGGGTTCTAAATCCGCTGACACGCATCCAAATCGATCGTCCACCCGAATCGGTAGTCTGTGGCGTTCTCGACCAGACCCGCGCGCACAGGATTGCCCAGAATGTAGGAGATGATCGCGGGCGTCGCCTCATCGCGCCGCAGGACTCGCTCGTAGTACCCGTTTTGCCACAGTTCGAGAAGCGTGAGACGGCGGTACTCGAGCGCCGTTCTGCGCCGTAGAAACCGCATGAAGGCGCGGAAGTCGGCGTCGGCCGTCTGGCCCTCGACCAGCAGGTGCAGGTGATTCGGCATGAACACGTACGCAAGGACTGCGAACCCATGCTCGGATGCGGCGTGCAGAATCTGCTGCACCAGGACTTGAACAAAATCGCCCTCGACGAACACTCGCCGTCGCTCGGCCGCACAGCAAGTCACGAAATAACGGTGGGCGCCGCGGTAGTCGAATGTCGGAAGACGTGGCGGGCGGCGATGAGGCATTTGGGCGATTTGTGCGACAACCGTGCCAGACAAGACCGACGTCGGTCCGACGTAGTCAATAATCGTGGGGTTATGGCCGTGGATTCACGAGCCAATCCGCGCTACGTGGATTTAGGAACCAATCCGCGCTACCGCCGCGGATTCAGGAACCAATGCGCGCTACTGCTTGCGGTCCTAGTCCTCACCACCGCGTGCACGAATGCGTCGCAGCGGCCGAAAGAAGCATCCTGGCCCGGCAAGCCGACCGCGGTCGCGTCAGGAGTCGAGTTCTTTCAATCCACCGATGAGTCGCTCGTCGAAGGCAACGGTCCCATCGCGGTTTTCCTGCTGAAGCTCGATCCGGCGCGCGTGCGCCTCGATAGCGCGCTCTCCAACGACGAAGTCGTCGACGCCGAACGCGTGGACACCATCGCCGAACGCAATAAGGCCGTCGCCGCGGTGAACGGGGGATTCTTCAACGTGAAGAATGGCGAGCCCATCGGCCTGCTGAAAGTCCGCGGCGAGCTCGTCAGTGACACCTCGCTCAGTCGCGGCGCCGTCGCGATTCGATCGCCCCCGGCGGGCAAGACCGAGCTGGCGTTCGACCAGATCTCGGCGAAGGTGACGTTGAAGTTCAAAGCCGGCGGAAAAACCTGGACCATGCCCGTCGACGGCGTGGACACGACGCGCGAGCGTGGCAAGCTGATGCTCTACACGCCGGCCTATCACCGCGATACCGATACCGCAGGCAACGGTACCGACTGGGTCATCCGCGGCGGCAAGACGCTCGAAGTGACGGACGTCAGATACAACGTCAGCCGCGCGCCGATCCCGCGCGACGGGGCGGTCCTGTCGTACGGCGGCCTCGAGCTGCCGGAGCCGCTGAGCGCACTCGAGGTCGGCACCGTCGTGTCATTCGAGACGACCTGGACGACGGTCAACGGCCTCGCGCCCGCGCGTCTCGAGGAGGCCGATCACATCGTGAACGGCGCGGGCCTGCTGCGACTGAACGGGGCGACGCCGTCGAACTGGCAGACGAGCGAGCGCCTCGTGCCCGACACCTTCATCAACCAGCGCCACCCGCGCACGCTCATCGGCGTCGATCGGCACGGCGCCATCTGGCTGGCCGCGATCGACGGGCGCCAGCCCGACTACAGCATCGGCATGACGCTCAGCGACCTGGTGCGGCTGTGCGATCGCCTCGACCTGCGCGATGCGCTCAACCTCGACGGCGGCGGCTCGACGACGATGGTCGTGCAGGGGAAGATCGTGAACCGCCCGTCCGACGCCGCCGGCCCGCGGCCCGTGAGCGATGCGATTCTGGTGAAACTGAGATAAGCCGGAAAGCTGGAAAGCCTGAAAGCTCGGAAGCCAGGAAGCCAGGAAGCCGGGAAGCCGGGCAGGCTGAGACCTAGGGAACCCGATTCACTTTTTCAGGTACTCGAGCGTGTCGGCGACCTCGGAATTGAGAGCATCGCCGTGCCGGTTCAGGAGCGCGAGGTCACGCTCATCCGCCGTGCGACAGTTGCGCTTTTCCGCAGTCTGATGCTCGGTTTTCTCTTCATCGCAATAACAGAATACTCTCGCCAGAAGCTTGCTGCGTTCTAAACTTCCAGACTTCCAGGCTCCCTGGCTTCCAGGCTCTCGCTAAATGCATTGAAATCAGATACATTTACTTTCAACGCATCCACAGAGGCCGGACATGCCCGACGCGCCCGTCGATCCGCGCTCGTTCCTTCCGCTCACGCCGCTCGCGTTTCAGGTGCTGCTGGCGCTCGCCGATACCGAGCGTCATGGCTACGGAATCATTCGCGAGGTCGACGAGCGCACCGACGGGCTGATTCGTCTCCGCACGGGCACGCTGTATCCGCTGCTCCAGCGGCTGCTCGACGAGGAGCTCATCGAAGAATCCGACCGCCGCCCGAGCCGCGATCAAGACGACGAACGGCGGCGGTACTACCGGTTGACAGAGCTTGGACGCGGTGTGCTCGGCGCCGAAGCGCGCCGGCTCGAATCGCTGATCGGCGAGGCGCGCCGTAAGCACGTCCTCGGAAGATCGAGCAAGGCGTGAGAAGCGCCGGCGGCTCGCGCGAGGACAGCGAGTCGGCGAGCGCCGGAGCGCGGGCGAGCGGGGGTGGGGCCCCGCGAGCACTGAGAAATGAAGACAATTGACATCACGGACACGTTGTTGGAGCGTGGCTTCCGATGGATCCCTCGGCTGCTCCCACCCCCGGCACGCACACTCGACGATGATGACGCGATCGCGACATTCCTGGAGGGATGCGGCGAAGCGCGCGCGCATGACGGCATACGCGGAGTGTGGCGTCACGCCCTGGCGGAGTACTGGGATCTCACGCGCTGCGTGATCCGGCTTCGTCTCGGCCGCGATCCGGGGCGAATTCACACACTAGCCGCCGATCGGCGTGCGTCTCGACGCGCGAAGCGAGGAGGATCCCGCATGGTCGACGATCTCAAACACGCGCTCAAACGCCTGCGCGCGCGAACCTCCACCACGCTGATCGCCGTCACGACGCTTTCGCTGGCCATCGGGATCAGCGTGGCGATGTTCACGGTCGTGGATGCGCTGATCCTTCATCCGGCTCCCTTCAGAAATCCGGACACCTTTGTCTGGCTCACCGTCGGCGCCGGCAGCGAGAATCGATCCGTCAACCACTCGATCTCGCTTCTCAAAGCTTTGCGAGGGAGCCCCGCATTTGCGTCGGTCTACGCGGCGTTTCAGGAGCCGGCGATCTTCGGCCAGGGCGAAGCGGCGGAGACCGTTGCCGGCGCCCGCATCACCCCCGGTGTGTTCGAGGACCTCGGAGTGCGGCCTCTTCTCGGCCGAACGTTTTTTGCCGGTGAGGAGCGCGCGTCGGCCGACGATGTCGTGCTGGTGTCAGAGGCGCTTTGGCGGTCTCGATTTGGTGCTGATCCATCGATCGTCGGTCGCCGCATCGAGATCTCCGGCAGTTCGGCGATCGTCGTCGGCGTGCTTCCCGGCGCGTTTCGATTTCCGCTTTTCCAGACGCGCGTGTGGCGCCCGCTGGACCTCGATCAGGCACCTCCGCGGCGAACGGGCTTCGCGTACGCGCGGTTGAGGAATGACATCCCGCGTGCCGAGGCATTCAGGCTTGCGGCCGACGCGGTGCGCGCAACCGATCCGGCGCTCGCAAAAGCCCAGGTCGGTGAGAGAACCCTTGGCGGAGGGCTCGATCCGTACTCGTCGGGCATCGTGCGGACGTTGGCCGCGGGCGTCGGCCTCGTCTTCCTGCTGCTGTGCGCGAACGTGACCATTCTCATGCTCGCCGCCATCGGAGCCAGACGCCAGGAGTTCGCCGTGTGCTCCGCGCTGGGCGCCTCGCGATCGCGGCTGCTGCGCCAGGCGTTGCTTGAGCAGATTGCCATTGGAGCGATGGCCTCCGCCGTCGGCCTCGCGATTGCCGAAGGACTGGTTTCCTTGACGCGAAATCGTCTGCCGTCCGACATCATCAGCCGGACGCTGAACCCGATCGACATCGATTTCAGGGCGGCCGGGGCGACGGTCGCGTTCGCACTGCTCGCGGTGATCATCGCCGGCGTTCTGCCGGCGCTGATCGGCACCGGTCAGCGGACGACGGAATCACTCCGGCTGACTTCACGAAGTGCGACGCCGGGACGAAGGGCTCGCACCGTAACAAGCGTGATGCTCGTCGTCGAAGTCGCGCTTGCCGTGGCCTTGACTGCCGCCGCCGGACTTCAGCTTCGCTCGTTCGTCAATCTGCTTCACGAGGATCGCGGACTCGACGCCGAGAAACTGGCTGTCTTCACGATGTCGCTGCCGGCCGCGCAATTTGGCGACCCGCCCGCGCGCTTTGCGTATGCGGAAGCGGTGCGCGCGCGCCTCGCCGGCGTTCCAGGCGTCGAAGGAACCGTGCTGTCTCGCGGCGTCCCGCCCAACTCGGGCGATCTGCACTTCTATGACGTCACGCCCGACACGCCTGGCGCAGCGCCGGTCAATCTCATCATGAACGGCTACGACGTGGCGCCGGAGTTCTTCAGCGTCTACGGTATTCGCATTGTTCAGGGACGCGGATTCGAGTCCGGCGATCCCGACACCGCCGTCGTCATCAGTCGATCCATGGCGAATGCGTTGTGGCCCGGCGAGCCTGCGACGGATCACACGCTGAGCTTCATGAATCGCACGTTCCGAGTCGTCGGCGTCGTCAGCGACATTCGGAATTCGTTCTCCGATCCGCGTCAAGATCAGCCCGAGCTCTACTGGCCGCTGCTCGCCGCGCGGGGACCATCGACCGGCACGCCGGGCCTGCCCGGGCAGACCGTGCGCTTGACCGTCCGCTGTGGTCCGGCGTGTCCGCCGCTCGACGTCATCCGCGGCCGCATCAAATCGGTCAACGCGTTTGCGAACGTCAGTGCCGGCCACCGGATCGCCGAAGACTATGCGGACGGGCTCGCCAAGCCGCGCGCGGGGACGGTCGTCGCCATTGCTTTTGCGGCGATTGCGCTCGTCGGCATCGCCGGCGGGCTGTTTGCCGTGATGTCGCGGCTCGTGCTTCAGCGGCAGCGCGAGTTCGGGATCCGGCTGGCGCTCGGCGCCAGCCCGGCCGATCTCGGCCACCTCGTCCGGCGGCGGGCGCTGGCGGTTTCCGGGCTCGGCGTTTTCGCCGGAACGCTCGTGGCCTGGCTGATTTCACGCGTGCTTGCCTCTGTCTGGTATGGCGTCCAGGGCGCCGACCCGCTGACCTGGACGGCGGTCGTCCTCCTCGTGTGCGGGACGACGATGGCCGCGGCGTGGCGGCCGTCGCGCCGCGCGATGCGGGTGAATCCGGTGACGCTGTTGAGAGAAGAGTAGGAGCCGCCGTAAACTGAGACGCTCGTCGGCACCTCTCAGGAATGGCAGCTCTCAGCGACCTCTACCAGGATCTCTGTCGGTACAAGACCTCGGATTGGCGCGACCTGGTCGAGAAGCTCGCGCCGGCGATCCACGTGATCGATCGCGATGCCACGCGAGTCTGGTTCGCGTTCTTCCCGCTCGATCTCCATCTCGATCTCGAAGGGGCCGCCGATCCGGCCGGCCGGGCGTACGCGCTCGGGTTGATGGGACGCTGGAAGCTCGCCGATCAGATCGACGCGTCGCACCGGTTTCTGTATGCGCATCGCTACTGGCCGCAGACGAAAGCGGCCGTCACGTCGCTCGATCCGATTCCGGCCGGCGGACTGATTGCGGTCGTCGGCGCGGTCGCCGACGCCGCGGCACGCACGTCGCGCGTCGACCGGGAGCTGCTGCTGGGCATCAGCGCCGTCGCGCTGATGACGCTGCGTCAGGTTGGCGCCGAGCGCTTTGCTGCGGCGCCGGGCAAGATCCTCCTGACCGAGGCCGTGCGCGCGATGACGCCGCATCAGGTATTGGGTCGCCGGGCCAGGGACGACTGGCAGGGGCTGCTGGGATTCACGCGCGGGTTGAAGAAGCGCTGGACGGTGACGTTCGACGAGAGCCGTCCCGACGCGCGATTCACGGCCATCAACGGCCAGGAGATCGCGACGGCGGCCCAGACCGACAAACGCGAATATCGATCGGTCGATCCGCGCTGCACGCCCGGCGAGGGGCCGATTCCGGTCGAATGCCGCGCCGCTTCCTGCGGGACGTGCTGGGTGGGTGTGCTTGGCGGCGCCGAGAAGCTCTCGCCGGTCGTGCCGCGCGACGAAGGCGAGCGGATGAAGGTGTTCGGCTATATCGACACGACCGAGATGCGGCCGATCATCCGCCTGGCCTGCCAGGCCCGCACGTTCGGTGCCGTGTCCGTCGTAATTCCGCCGTGGAACGGCGTGTACGGGAAGCTCGTGAAAAAGAAATGACCTCGGAGGTCGTGTTTGACCTCCGAGGTCTTTACTTATCGCCGCCGCCGCGAAGCGCGGCGAGCTCGCGGTCGATGCGCGCGCGGATTTCCTGGACCTCACGCTCGGTCCTGGCGTTCTTGATGTCTTCGATCGCGCGCTTGATGGCCTGCTGAGCCAGCCAGTTCGTCAAGGCAAATTGCAGCAGCTCTCCCGGCTTGATCCCCTGCGACCCGTACATCTCCTTCGGCGTCACCATGTTCAGAAATTCCTGGTGCGTCATCGGGTTGCCGCCCTTCGTCGGGCCGTTGATCAGGTCGTACGTGCCGATGATGTCGGCGATGTTCGGCTGCTTGGCGACGACCTCGATATAGAAGCGAAGCTGCTGGTCGTCGAGCTTCAACGCCGGTCCGCGATTGAGCAGCGCCTTGACCCGCTCGAGGTCCGACGTCGCCTGCGCCGCTCCTGGCGCCGCGTTGCTCGACTGGGATGCCTGAGCGGGGGGAGTCGGGGTGGACGCTTGATCCTGCGCAAAGGCCGCCGGCGTCGCTGTCAGGATTGTGACGAGGGCGAAGCCGAGGCGCCGGCGCAACGGGTGGTCGAACATAACGTCCAGTCCAATATTAAGACGTCACACGGTCTTCCTCAGACGGAAAAGCAAGTCGGGTACCACGGCATATCTCGACCAGTCAATGGGTTGCGGCCAGAACGTCCGGGAGATGACGCCAGGTGTCCTCGTCGAGCGCGGACAGCGTCCTGAGATACAGGGATACGTCCTCGGCAGGAAATGTCGACAGTTTGCCGATTGCGTTTCGAAGCGGTTCGGGTTCGGGCGCCGTGACCTCTTCGGCGGTGATCATGCCGTTGTCGTTTGCGATGCCGAGCGCGTCGAGAAAGGCGGCCATCATCGGGCGCTGCGTCGTGAAGTGATAGGCGATGAGCGCGTGCGTCGCGATCGAGTCGGAGACGTCGGCGAGCTGCGCCAGCTGCTTCGCCTTCCGCTCGATCGGCTGCGCCTGAATGCTCTTCGGCCGGAAG
>JBLNGH010000193.1:0-5743 GCA_050264575.1 Acidobacteriota bacterium
TCGCCGCCGGAGAGATCGACGAGCGACGTGCCGAGATCGGCGAGCTTGTCGATGCGCGCGAGCATCTCGTCGAGCGGCACCGGCGCTGACGTTTTGTCGAACTCGTTGCAGTAGCTGCACGACAGGTTGCAGCGCCGCATCGGCACGACCTGCGCGAGGATCGGGTGCTGCCGCGATTTGATCGCCTTCGCGATCACGCGGGCCATGCGAACGCGGCGTGTCACGCGATCGATGCGGCGTCGAAGGGGTGGCATGGTGAACTGCAGCCAGCTCTTCAATGATACAGGTGCGTTCTACCCGGAATAGAACTCTGACACGCTGTGAAGAAATCTGACAACGTCGGGGTGACTCCTCTCCCGACGGCCCGCAGCTCGTGTTACCGGGCATCCGGGATGTCCCTCGGCATCAGCTCCCGGAGCGCGGGGAACCGTGCAGCGCCGAGATGCGGACGTATTGGTCAATGCGCCGATTCCGGTCATACTTCGCGGCTCATCTCGAGCCGCGCGCGTCGGCTCACGAAAGGGAGGGAACGATGCCGCTCTATCTCACGAGATTCAGTTACACGCCGGAGACTTGGGCCAGGTTGATTGGCAAGCCGGAGGATCGTCGGAAGGCCGCTCAGTCATACATCGAGTCGGTCGGTGGTCAGCTCCATGGCTTCTGGTACGCCTTCGGCACGCACGACGGTTACAACTTGTGGGAGGCGCCCGACAACGTATCCATGGCCGCGGTGGCGCTGGCGATTAGTGGCGGCGGTGCGCTGAGCTCACTCGAAACGACGGTCCTTCTGACCGTAGACGAGACGATGGATGCCCTGCGCAAAGCCAAGCAGGTCCGGTACCGACCTCCAAGTGCGTAGCGGTCCCGTGCAGCGCCGTCTGATGTTGCTGAAACTGAGGTGATGCTGGTCGCGGTCCGTGTTCACTTGCTGGGCTCGCGCGGGTACTGCTACGTTTGTAGGGTTCCAGCCTCGCGATCTTTCCTGCTGGGAGGTCGTTCAACGGTAGGACACGTGGCTCTGGACCACGTTATCGGGGTTCGAATCCCTGCCTCCCAGCCAGCCTCCGCTCACCCTTCGGGTGAGCTACGGCTAGGCAGGCTCTTGTCGGTTAGCCGAGTGCGAACAGATCGACATGTGGAGGCTGTCTCGACGAAGCCGCGCAGCGGCGAAGTCGGACCTCCTTCAACGACTCTTGCCCATCAGACGGGCACGAACGAACGATTCAGGCCAAGGCGGACTACCTTGTCAGATTCTGAAACCCGTCCTCGCGCTCATGATGGAAGCATCTGCGTACTCGTCGGAGCCGATTCTCGATTTCCCGCGAGAATCCTCGTGGCGCTATCCGTGCTTCAGCCATCAGCATGCATGGCATCGAGAAACGTCTCGTCTACATCCTTCGCAGCGACGTTGATCCTTCACGACACTACGTCGGGATCACAAATGATCTGCAGTCGAGACTGAAATGGCACAACCATGGTCCGTGCGGGCACACTTTGTCTCATCGACCGTGGTCGGTGGTCGTGTCGTTAGAATTTCCGACTGAACGAGACGCCGTCCGTTTCGAGAAGTACCTGAAGTCGGGATCGGGCCGCGCGTTCGCGACAAGGCACTTTGGACCCAGTACCTAGTCCGCCTCGGCGAGTTGCGATTGTGGTCGATGTCCGGTTGCACAACGGTCTCCTGAACCTTTCATCTCTTTGGGCCGCGATTCGAACTCTCACCACAGCGGCTGCACCATCAGACTAGTGGCGAACCAAGGGTGGCGGTGTCCAACGGCCCTCGAGAAACTCCGTCTTCGGGGAGTAGAGGCGCATCAGCAGAGTGAACGGAGCATTTCCAACGGGCAGCCAGTTCGACTCCTTGTCCGAACCAAAAGAGTCGGCCTGGATGTACAGATCTCGCAGGATCCCGCCTCCGCCAGCCTACACTTTTGGCGGCAAGACGCTGCGCTTCTTCGACCTACAGCGCGTGATTCGGGCACCTCGGAAAACATGCTGACCCAATGGCTCGGCAATGGAGCGGGTCGGCATCGTTTCGAGGATTGTCTCGGACCCGCCCAAGATCAAGTATCACCTCGCGAAGTGGGGAGGAGTCTCTCTGTCCGGGCAGGCCGCGTTCCTCGCGATCTGCCTATAAACACTGACGGCGCGCGTCCGGACGTTCACTCGCGGCGCAGCGGCGAGTGGGATATGTGTCCCTGACACGACTCTGCGGCAGCTGGTACTGTCGCCGAGCACCGTCGCGCGTGGCGCTGGGTCGAACTGACAACGTGGTGAGGAAGGCGATCAGCGCGAGACACTCGGCGTCTGAACCAGTCGGGGCCGAACCGGTGCGCCTTCACCGGATACGTCCGCGCGTCAAACCGTTTCGAGCGAGGGCGCGGCCAAACACGAACGCTGGAACCTCCGAGATAGCGTGCTCGTCTCATCGTAGGCGGCTTGGTGTTGACAGTCGACACCAAGAGTTCATAATGTCGACCGTCTACACCATGACGCAAACGCCCGATTTGCTGCCCGGCACGCTCGATCTGCTGATCCTGCGCACGCTGCAGAAGGATGCCCTGCACGGCTGGGCCATCTCCGAGCGCATCCAGCAGATTTCGCGAGACGTCCTGCAGATCAACCAGGGCTCGCTCTATCCGGCCCTCCATCGTCTCGAGCACCAGGGCTGGATCGAGGCCGAGTGGAAAGTCTCGGAGCTGGGCCGCCGCGCCAAGTATTACCACCTCACCGCGTCCGGCCGCCAGCAACTCGCGGTCGAAGCGCGGGAATGGGAGCGCATGGCCAACGCCATCGGCCGCGTGATGAAATTCGCATGACACTCAACGACCTGAAACTGAGGTTCCGTGCGTTGCTCAGGCCCAACCGCGTCGAGCAGGAGCTCGAGGAGGAGCTCGCCTTCCACATCGAGCGGGAAGCCAGAAATCTGATCGATGAAGGCATGACGCCGCCAGAGGCACGCGAACGCGCGCAGGCGCGCTTCGGATCGACGGCGCTGGCGGCCGATCGGTGTCGCGACGAACGCGGTACCGCGATCATCGACAACACCATTCGCGACGTTCAGTACGCGTTGCGGACCTTCGCCAAGGCGCCGCTCGCCGCCTTCACGATCGTCGTGACCGTGGCCATCGGACTTGGCGTGGTGGCGGTGCTGTTCACCGTTCTCAATACCCTCATCTTCCGCGTCGACCAGGTGCCCGACATCGGCGAGATGTACGCGGTCGAGCGGACCCCGTCGGCCAGTGGCGATGGCTCGCTGCTGACGCGTCCGATCTTCGAGGCGATGCGAGCCGATACGCAGGTCTTCACAGACGCCTACGCCACCGTGCCCGGCATGGTTCTTCATGTCGACGGCCGGAGGATGGCGGTCACGCTCGTCACCGGGAATTTCTTCCAGGTCGTTCGGGTCAATCCGGTCATGGGACGCGGCCTCATGCCGGCCGATGACGCGCGTTCGGGCGGCAATGCGGTGATCGTCCTGAGCCACAAGGGGTGGGATCGACGTTTCAATCGTGACCCGAACGTGCTCGGCCGGACAGTGCTCGTCAACGGTACGCCGTTCGAGATCATCGGCGTCACCGCCGCAGGCTTCCGGGGTCTGGAGGTGGGCGGCCCCGATCTATGGGCGCCGTTGTCGCAGTTGGGGCAATTCCGTCCGGCGGATCGCGGCCGCGAGAAGGCCGCCGCCGTGGAGATCGTTGGCCGGCTGCGACCCGGCGTGTCGAAGGACAACGCTCGCGCGCAATTAGCGGCCTGGGATTCCAACCGATCGGCGGACACCCCCGACCGGCGCTCCACGAATATCGACCTGCTGCCGCGACGCGGTACCGTCCCGCAGCCGCTGGAAGTCATTGCGGTCTTCGCGCCGCTCTTCGTCGCCTTCGGATTGATCCTGATGATCGGGTGTGCCAACGTCGCCAACCTGTTGCTGGCGCGGGGAGTGGCGCGGCAGCGGGAGATCGGCATTCGACTCTCGCTTGGCGCATCGCGGCGGCGCATTGTCCGCCAGCTGCTGACCGAGAGCGTGCTGCTGGCGCTGGCCGCGGCTGCCGGCGGTTCCCTCATCTCGCGCCTGGCGCTGGAGGGCGCGGTGTACTGGGTGCTGCGGACGATGCCGGTCGATATCGGCGACGTCAACCTCAACGTGCCCGCGGCCGATTGGCGAGTCGCGGTGTTTCTCGTGGTCGGTGCGGTGGCGGCGACCGGGTTCTTCGCGTTGATACCCGCACTGCACGCGACGGCGATCGACCCAATGCGGACGCTGCGCGGAGAATTGGTAAAAGAAGCGCGGCCAGGTCGAGCGCGCAACGCCTTGATTGGCGTGCAGGTGTTCGCGTCGGCGCTGCTGCTGATCTGCGCGGCCGTCTTTCTGCGCAGCGCAATCGCCTCTGCTCGACTCGATCCGGGTATACGCACCGCCGATACGGTGTTGATCGACATCACCGGCGAGGACAAGCGCGCAGCGATGATCCAGGCAGTGACGAGCGACGCGACGGTCACCGCATCCGCTGCCGTCAGGCCGCAGGTGCTCGCCCCGTTGCGCGTTGCCTTTGCCGACACCGGCGCCAGCAAGACGCGGGTGGCGTATAAATCCGTTTCGGGATCGTACTTCGATGTGCTCGACATTCCCATCGTGCGCGGGCGCGCGTTCATGCCCTCGGAACGCGACCATCATCCGGTGGCGATCGTCTCCGAGTCCGTGGCGCGCCTGTTGTGGCCCGATGGTCGTGGGGTGGGCGAGAGCTTCAGGCTCGAACCCGATGCCGGACTCCAGGCGCCCAGCGGACTCCTGAGGATCAATCCCAATGCGGCCGCCGATAACGGGCTGGTGCAGGCGCGGATGGTCACGGTGGTTGGGGTGGCTCGGGATGTGCCCGGATTGCGCTTTACTGGCATCAAGGAGGCCGGCGTGTTTCTGCCCACAGGCCTCGATGTAGAGAAAACCTCCATGGTGGTCCGCGTGCAGGGCGAGCCGAACCTGGCGCGACAAGCGCTGGTCGACCGCCTGACAAAGATCGATCCGAACATGGGGACGATCATCACCCTGCGCTCGGTGGCGAGGACCGAAACGTTCTTCCTGCAGACCGCCTTCTGGGTGTCGCTCGTGCTCGGCGGGCTCGCCTTGTTGCTGACGGTATCGGGGTTGTTCAGCGTGCTGTCGTATCTGGTCGAGCAGCGAACCCGGGAGATCGCCCTACGAATGGCGCTTGGCGCCTCGCCGCGCGCGGTGACGCAATTGGTGCTCGGCCAGACGACACGGCCGGTGATGGCCGGCCTGATCGCGGGCGCAGCGCTTGCCGCAGCGCTCGCAACGGCGGTGTTGGCGACGCCGTTCGGGGCACTGATCGCGCAAATCGTGCACGTCACCGATCCGGTGGCCTACCTCGCGAGCCTCGGCCTGATCGTGGCGGTGTGCCTGCTGGCGGCGTGGATTCCCGCCGCGCGCGCCGCGAAGGTCGATCCCATGCGCACGTTGCGACAGGCATAACTCAGATCGAAAGGCCGGGATCGCCCTCAATGACTTGCTGGCGCAGCAAAGGTCGCTCGCCCGGTTTCCAGAGCGATGCCGTGTGGACGACCCGGTAGCGAAGAGGACCGCCATCGGGACGATCGCTGCGCGTAATCGGGCGTGGAATGCAGACGAACTCGGTCCGCATTTCATCGCTGGTGAGCCGCACCGTCGCAAAGCCGTGACCGCCCATATCCACGAATTCAAGGTGCGGGGAAAGTTTCGGATTGGAAA
>JBLNGH010000194.1:0-14457 GCA_050264575.1 Acidobacteriota bacterium
TTGAAGAGATTCTCGATGGCGCGCAGTTTGACGTCGAACAGGTTGCCGACGCGGCGATGCGAGTTGGCGGCGTTGCCGATGCCGTCGAACTGCAGGTAGGCATACCGCAGGCCGGCCTCAGCCGCGGCCTTGGCGAATTCCGGCGACTTGGCGAACTCGATGCCGTTGGTCGCCGCCTGGACGGAGTTGTAGCCCACCTCTCGCGAGTAGCGCACCGCGTCGAGGAAGTACGGCGAAAGCGTCGGCTCACCACCCGAGAACTGCACCGACATCTGGCGCCGCGGCTTGATGCTGATCGCGTTGTCCAGCACCATCTTGATGTCTTCCCAGGACAGTTCGTGCACGAACCCGACCTGGTTCGCATCCATGAAGCAGGGGTCGCACATCATGTTGCAGCGGTTCGTCAGGTCGATCGTGAGCACCGAGCCGCGGCCGTACTTGATCGTCGACGAGCCGTGGTTGTGCAGCTTCTCGTCGTTGTGCGCCCGCATGTCGGAGCCGGGGAAGCTCTCTTCGAGGTGCTTGAAGAAGGCCGTGTCGATCGCCATGACGTCCTCGAAGTGCCCGTGGACCGGGCAATCCTTGACCATCATGATCTTGCCGTCGCGCTCGATGATCTGCGCCTTGATCTCGCCGATCTTCTCGGTGAGCAGCACGCGGTAGTCGCGCTTGCCGTCGAGAATCTCCTGGCGCGCTTCGCGGACACAGATCGGACAAAGCGAGTCGGTCTCGCGCGGCCAGCCGAGCGGCGGCTTCACTTTCTGCCACGACTTGAGCAGCGGCTTGTCCGACCACTTCGGCACGAACCCCTCGTTCGGCCTGATGCTGTTGAACGCATCGAAAACGACCCACGCGCCGCGCGCGGCGTAAGTCAGGCCCTTCTCGACGTACTTCACCGGCTTGTGCATAACCCTCCAAGTTGTAGGGCGGACTGATCTCTAAGTCCGCCACCCACGCGGATTTACAAACCACTCCGCGCTACGGAAGCAGGATACCGTCCGGTTCTGCGGGGCGTAACAGAATTGTCCCTAGCTGGCTGATTCGGCCCTTCAGTTGGCAGAGGGGGCGGGTGAACGGGCAGGCAAAAACCGCCTCAACTCTCGATTCATCAAGCGGTTACAGGCAACCTGACGCGCGCGCGTCGTCGCTTCCGGATTGCAAAAACGACTCTCAGTAAGAGCAACGCCGCCAGCCAATAGCCCCAGCGGAGCGCTTCGCGAAAGTCCGACTTCTGAATCCAGATGAAGTGCACGATCACGGCCATGGCGGCGACGTACACCAGCCGGTGGAGCTGCTGCCAGTTCTTCTTCAGCCGCCGCTGCCAGCCGGTGGTCGACGTAATCGCAAGCAGCGACATGATCGTGAACGCGAGAGCGCCCACGAAAATGAACCGCCGGTGCAGCAGGTCGCGCCAAATCGCATTGAAGTCGCACGTCTGGAGGGAGTAGCACAACTGATCGGCGATGAGATAGACAGACACGTGCAGGCCGGCGTACATGAACGACCAGACGCCGAGCATTCGGCGAATGCTCTGCAGACGATTGACGCCAAGCAGCCGGCGCAGCGGCGTGATGGAGAGCGTGAGCAGCAGCAGGACGAGCGCCGTTTTGCCGCTCTCGTGCAGCATCGTGACGCTGGGATCGACACCGAGCGCCTTCGGATCGCTGCCGAGGAACGCCTGATAGACGCGCACGGCCAGCCAGATACCCGGCACCGTGCACGCGACGAAGACTGCCGGTTTGAAGAAGCGCCAGCCGACGGCCGCGGCGACGAGTGCGGCAAGGCGCTCCCGCAGCCGCGTGGCCATCAGTAGAACTTCCGAAGATCCATGCCGGCGTACAGGCTCGCCACCTGATCGCCGTAGCCGTTGAACATGAGCGTCGGCCGGTTGAGGAGCGGATTCGGCAGGCGGCGCTCGCGCGCCTGGCTCCAGCGCGGATGGTCGACGGTCGGGTTCACGTTCGCGTAGAACCCGTATTCATTGGGCGTCTGCACAGCCCACGTGTTGTGGGGCTGCATGTCGGTCAGGCGGATGCGCACGATCGACTTGCCGCTCTTGAAGCCGTACTTCCAGGGAATGTGCACGCGGAGCGGCGCGCCGTTCTGGTTCGGCAGCACGTTCCCGTAGAGCCCGACGACCATCATCGTGAGCGGATGCATCGCCTCGTCCATCCGGAGCCCTTCGAGGTACGGCCAGTCGAGACCCGCCGTTTGCAGTCCGGGCATCTCGTTCGGACGGACGAGAGTCGTGAACTCGACGTATTTCGCCGACGGCTGCGGCTGGACTTTCTTGAGGACTTCCGAGAGCGAGACCCCAATCCAGGGGATCACCATCGACCATCGCTCGACGCAGCGGTGCCGGTAGATGCGCTCTTCGAGCTGGTTGAAGTTGACGAGATCCTCGACGCCGTAATTGCCCGGCTTGTTGACGAGCCCGTCGACTTTCACCGTCCACGGCTTCACGGTCAGCCGCCCCGCGTAGCGCACCGGATCGTCCTTGCGCGCGCCGAATTCGTAGTAGTTGTTGTAGCTCGTTATCTGCTCGAAGGTGTTCAGCGGATCGACGCTCTGATCGACCGTGAACGCCGACTTCTTGGCCGCGGGCAGCGCCTGCTGCGCCGCGTCGACCCGCGCGTTCGGAGCGAGCAGCGCTCCCGCCACGGCGCCGATGGCGCCCGCGGCGGTCGTTTGCATGAACTCTCGCCGCGATCGGTAGACGTGTTCCGGCGTGATCTCCGAGGCGGGAACGTCGGCCGAGGTCTTGATGCGGATAATCATGACGCCTCCGGGGCTCGAAACAGGCGAACCCCTGCTCTTGAATACGGTGCGGCGGTGGCTCCGGTTACGGCAGTACTAGGATGCCATAATGGGGGCCGCGCACATGAGGCCATCGACACTGCCGACGACCGCCGAAGCCCTGCACCAGAAACTCGACGCCCGGACCGCTCACGTCGGCATCGTCGGCCTGGGCTACGTCGGATTGCCGCTCGCCGTCGAGATGGCGCGCGCCGGTTTCAAGACCACCGGCATCGATCTCGACCACCGCAAGGTCGAGACGATCATGCGCGGCGAGTCGTACATCCCCGACGTGCACACCCGGGACGTGGCCGAGTTCCGTCAGGCGGGCCGCCTGTTCGCCACGACCGATCCGGCCGTCGCATCGACGCTCGACACGATCAACATCTGCGTGCCGACGCCGCTCAGGAAAACGAAGGATCCCGATCTGTCGTACGTCGTCTCGGCGGTCGAGATGATCGCCGACCACCTGCACCCGGGCCAGCTCGTCATCCTCGAATCGACCACCTATCCCGGTACGACGGACGAGGTCGTCAGGCCGATTCTCGAGCGTGGCGGCCTGGTCGCCGGCCGCGATTTCTTTCTCGCGTTCTCGCCGGAGCGGGTCGATCCCGGCAACGAGAAATGGACGACGCGCAATGTGCCGAAGGTCGTCGGCGGACTGACGCCCACGTGCTCCGCGCTCGCCCGCGCGCTTTACGCCGGATCGATCGAGCGTGTCATCGACGTGAGCTCGCCGAAAGTCGCGGAAATGGTGAAGCTCCTGGAGAACACGTTCCGCGCCGTGAACATCGGCCTCGTCAACGAGCTGGCGCTGATGTGCGACCGGCTCGGGATCAGCGTCTGGGAAGTCGTCGACGCGGCGGCGACGAAGCCGTTCGGCTTCATGCCGTTCTACCCGGGTCCGGGCCTTGGCGGCCATTGCATCCCGATCGATCCGTTCTATCTTTCCTGGAAGGTCAAGGAGGTCGGCTTCGAGGCGCGATTCATCGAACTGGCCGGTCACGTCAACGGCGCCATGCCTCACCACGTCGTCGACAAGGTGACCGACGCGCTGAACAGTCAGGCCAAAGCCATCCGCGGCGCCTCGCTCCTCATTCTCGGCATCGCCTACAAACGCGACATCGACGACGTCCGCGAGTCCCCGGCGCTCGACGTCATGGCGGTGCTCCACCAGAAGGGCGGACGGATCAGCTACCACGACCCGTATGTGCCGTCGCTGTCGGCGCGTGATTGGCCTGGCGGCATGGACTTGACGTCAGTTCCGCTCACGCCGGCGATCCTCGAGACCGCCGACTGCGTGGTGATCATCTCGGATCATCGAACCTTCGACTACGAAGCGATCGCCCGCCAGGCCCGCCTGGTCGTCGACTCGCGCAACGCGATCAAGACGTCGCACCCGCACGTCTTCAAGCTCGGAGCGCCTGCGCAGCTGTAGGCCGGCCCTTTGAGGGCCGGGCGTGCGGTGCCGACCCTGAAGGGTCGGCCTACACCTGTCGGAGTCCAAACAACTTCTCGCTTTCCTTCCAGATCTCGTCAACTGACGCGGACAGTTGGTGATCGTCGTCAAGCATCCGTAAGTCGACGTTCGGCCGCGACCGGGCCCATCGCCGGACCATCTCCGGATCGACCGACGTGTCGCGCGTGCCCTGAAACACCAGCACCGGCAGTGTCAGTTTCAGATTGAGGGCGTCGAATCGTGACGCATCTTCGTAGAGGGCGTATCCGACGTCGCGGTACTCGTTGAATGCGTGGTGAAAGATTCGGAGCCGGCCCGTTTGCCGCCATTGATCGACGTCGGCGTCGCCAGGCCCTTTGCTCAAGTCGAGCGCGGGCGCGAGCAGCACGAGTCGGTCGACCGTCGGCGTGGCCGCGGCCCGATCCCGGGCTGCGGCATGAACCGCCACGAACGCGCCGAGGCTCGATCCGATGAGCGCGACCGGTCCGGTCGGCCCGCCGCGAACCGCGTCACGAGTCTGACCGAGCATCCGCGTCACGGTGAGATCTTCGAACGACGGCTGGTTGAAGTCGGGACACGAGAACGCCACACCATGGCGAGCCAGCTCGCGGGCGAATCGCTGCGCTTTTGACGACGCCGGCGACGACGCGAAGCCATGCAGGTAGATGGCGTGATTGATCGGGATCATGGGCGATGCTGCGCGCGCTAGCGCGAAGATCAGGTGTAGTACTGCTTGTACATCCCGCGCCGGAACAGCCAGCCGCCGAGCGGACCGAGCCAGCCCAGCACGTAATACATGTATCCGAGGTCCATGATCTCGATCAGATTGCCGTCGAGATCGCGGACGAAGAAGAAATAGTGCCCGCGCGGCGATCGCTCGGGCTTGCTCACGCACTCGACGCCCTTGCTGACCAGGTAGTCGTACCAGCGTTGTGTATTGCGCACGTTGAACGAGAAGTGCGTCAGCCCGATGCGGTTCCAGGGCACCGGGGCCGGCGGCTGCGACGGACGGAACTCGAAGATCTCGAGAACGCCGCCGCCGGGCGCGCGGATCCAGCCAATCTTGCACGTCGGGGCCGGCGCGTCCACGCCGAAGAACGTCCGCACGCGCTCCGACGGCGTGTCCGCGACGCCGACGAGCGGACACCCGAACACGTCCCAGTAGAACCGCACGGCGCGGTTGAAATCCGAAACGGTGAGACCGACGTGGCTGAACGATCGGGCGCGCACGGGGACGGGTTAGTTTTCCACAGATTTCAACAGGTGGGGGACGGAGGAACCGGTCGGCACCTCCGTCCCCGCGATGTGCTCGGCCACGCGCAGCGCCTGCGCGACGATCGTCAAGCCCGGATTCACCGCCGCCGACGAGGGGAAGAACGACGCGTCGACGACGAAAAGATTCTCGACGTCGTGCGCACGGCAGAACGGGTCGAGCACCGACGATCGCGGATCGGTGCCGAAGACGAGCGTGCCGCACTGATGCGTCGTATTGCGGACGCCGACCGAGTGCGCGAAAACCCGCGGCGACCAGTAGCCCAGGCGGCCGAGAATCCGCCGCAGCTCGTCCACGAGCATCTGATGCGCGCGGCGGTTGTTCGGCCGGTAGTCGAGGGCGATGCGGCCGTCCGGCGCGATCGTGACGCGGCTGTCCGTCGACGGCAGATCCTCGGTCATCGCCAGCCAGTCGGTCGCGCGCGAGACCCACTGTTCGTAGGCCCAGAGCGGGATGTGGCGCATCTCGATGCCCTTGTAAACCCACGTGTCGCCGACCGCCTTCGCCATGATCGCGTGCGTACGTCCCTGCGACTGGATCTGACCGAGCGGAAACGGTGAGTCCGGACCCCGCAAATAGAAATCGTTGATGGCGACGGTCTTCTGAAAGCCGTCGACATTCGTGCGCCAGCCGACGCCCTGCATCATCGTCGCCAGGTGCGCCATGTAGCGGCGGCCGACGAGACCCGATGAGTTCCCGAGTCCGTGCGGATGCCGATCGCTGGCCGATCGCAGGAGCAGCACTGCGGAATTGACGGCACCGCAGGACACGATGCAGACCGGCGTCTCGACGCGCCGCCGTTCGCCGTTCCGGACGATCTCGACGGCGGTAATCCGGGTGCCGGCGCCGTTGGTCAGCAGCCGATCCGCGCGCGCGTTCGTCCACATCGTCACGTTCTCGTGGCACAACGCCGGCACGATGCCGCAGGTCTCCGCATCGCTGCGCATGCGGATGCGGCACGGGAACGAATTGCAGGTGCGGCACAGGATGCAGCCGCCGGGCTCGCCCGGGCGGAGCAATCCGAGCGGAAGCGGGGACGGGTGCAAGCCCTGCGCGCGCAGTTGCTCGACGATCGCGGCCATGCGCGGCTGGTGGGGGATCGGCGGATACGGGAACGGCCCGCGCGGCGGATCGGTCGGATCGACGCCGTGCTGTCCGTGGACGTGATACAGCTCTTCGGCGCGATCGTAGTACGGCGCGAGCGTGTCGTACGAGATCGGCCAGGCCGGCGACACGCCGTCCGCGTGCTCGACCGCCTCGAAGTCCTCGCGCCGGAACCGGTACAGCACGCCGCCCCAGAACTTCGTATTTCCGCCCACGACGTATTGCATGTACGGCTGAAAGTCGCGGCCCTCGCCGTCGAGCCAATGCTCGGCGGTGCGGTAGCGCAGCTGCCGCCAGACGGCGGCAGGATCCCAGTTCTCGTCTTCAGACGGCACGGCTTCGCCGCGCTCGACCACCAGGATGCGTGCGCCGGTGCCGGCGAGCGCGTGCGCCATGGTCCCGCCGCCGGCGCCGCTGCCGATGATGACGACGTCGAATTGCTGAGACAGCATTGAACCGGAACTAATCCAATCGCGCGTACACCTGGTCCATCAGGCGCTGATCCTCCATCGCGCGCTCGAGCGACATTTCCGGGGCGCGGCCGTCACGGATCGCCCCGGCGAAATCGCGGTACATGGCGCGGTAGCCGCGGATGTCGCGCAGGCCCGGAATGATGAGCCGCGGCACCCCCGTCCCGCGAACCACAATCGCCGCGCCATTCGATTCGAACGAGATGATGCCCTTCCGCCCGAACAGCTTGGACAGCCGCAATCCGCGGAAGAGCGACGGAACCTCACGCGAGTAATACAGGGCACCGACGGCACCGTTATCGTACCGGAATGCGACCAGCATGCTCTTGGCGCGCCGATCGTGCGGATCGTCCAGCGCCGGGCGGCCGGGCCGGTATCCCTGGATCGTGGTGATTCGCGGACCGAGGCTGCCGGCCAGGTGCAGCCAGTGGATCCCCTCTTCGAAAAACGCATCGCCGCCTGCCATTTCCTCGTCGTTCCGCCAGTCGTCGGCGGTCTTGGGACGCCGCGCAATCGTCGCGAAGTACCCGAAGACCAGCTCACCGATGGCGTTATCGGCCAGCAGGCGCCGGAGCCGCACGGCCAGAGGCTTGTAATGGTCGTTCTCACCGACCATCACGACGCGCCCGGCGCGATCGCGCTCGACGACGGCCTGCTCGTAGTCCCCCATCCGCACGAAGGCGGGCTTCTCGACGAGCACGTGCTTGCCGGCGCGCAGCGCCCGCACGGTCAGGTCGAGGTGGAATCGCGGCGGAACCGCCACGACGACGGCATCGACGCCCGGATCGGCAATCGCCGCGTCGTACCCCGGATAGGCTCGATCGCCGCCGTACTGCCGGCAGAACGCGTCGGCCTTCGCGCGATCGCGACTGGCATACCCGCGAATGATGTCCGGTGTGACCGATTTCAGGTGGCGGCTGTGCACTCCCGTGATGAAGCCGCAGCCGAGGAAGACGAGTCGCACCGGCAGAGATCATAAAGCCTGGAAGCCAGGGAGCCCGAAAGCTGGACAGCGAGGGAGCTCGGAGGACCAGATTTGTGGAGGTCGAGCCGGGACCGATCAGATTCGGCGTCTGAAAATCCCTCGGCCGTAGGCGGCAACGTACAACATGCGCGTCCGCGCTCGCAGCTGCATGTCGATGATTCGGACGCGCGGCAGCCCCTCCCCGAACAGCCGCCACGACCCGCCGGCGTCTTCCGTCAAGTACACGCCGATATGGGTCGCCGCAAAGCTGCGCTGCGGACGGGCCGGATCGATCACCAGCGCGTTGACCGGCAGACGCGGCAACGCCGTCGGGCCGGTCCCGCTGACGTTCGTCCACTGAAACGAGGACGGCCCCTGCGCGATGCCCCGCCAAAGGGTCGGCGATCCGTCGATCTGATATCCGACGTACACCGTGTCGGGACTGGCGGGCGGCACCGCGATTGCGGCGATGCGCCCTGTTCCAATCGCGAGCGGGACGTTCAATTCCAGCCAGCCGGCGCCGTTTATCGCCGCGGTGGTCGTCCGCCAGAGATGACCGTCATTCGTCCCGAGGTACACGGTGTCGTTGTTCGACGGCGCATATGCGAACGTGAAATCACCGTCGTTCCGGCCGGATCCCGCATCCGGAAGCAGCGGCGTCGCGCCCGTCATGACCACGCCCCACACACTTCCGCCATTCGTGCTGAAGTGCAACCGTCCGAAGAACCCGCTCGCGTACATCCGCATCGGGTCGCTCGGCCGGATGCCCAGCGTCTCGATGTAGGTCAACGTCCCGTCGTCGGTCGCGACGTCGAAGAACTCCCACGAGCTCCCGCCATTCTGCGACCGGCGAAGTTTGTTCTGCCCCCAGGGCGAGCCGAACATGGTGGCGCCGTCGGTCGAGTCCATCTCGAAGAGCCCGCCTTCGGGGCTATCGATCGCTTCCCACTGGAGGAATGACGTGCGTCCGGTTCGAATCGTGCCTGTGTGGTAGGTCGAACATCCCGCCATCAGCGTGGGCCCCTGTGACACCGCGACGTTGAAGCACTGGCTCGCCACGAGCCCGTCGCTGACTTTCGCGGAGCTCGCGCCTCGATTGCGCGCGAGCCCGACATACCCGTCGTTCGAGAAGTAGAAATCGGCGGGATTGGCCGGGGTGAAGGCGATCGCTTGCTGATCTTCGTGCAGCGAGTTCGGCAAGCTCGCCCAGGTCGGCGCCGATCCGCCCGCGTCGAGCGTGAATTGCACGTCGCTGCCGCCGGCAACGATGAAATCCTCGTCGGCCGGGCAGACGTCGACGCGCGAGGTCCAGAAGTTCTGGCCGTCGTAGCCGTGGTTCGTGCCGGGGAGGACCCGCCACGTCTCGGCGCCGTCGAGCGAGACGAGAATCGTGCCCTGGATTTTTGCCACGACAAAGCGCGTGGCGTGCTTGCCCGGGCGCCGATCTTCGCCAATCGCAAGGAGTGTCCGAAACCGCCCGTCGAGCGCCGCGTTCTGCGTTGCCCCGGCGTCATCGAGGACCGTGAACGTCACGCCGGCGCCCTTCTGCGCCCAAGTCGCGCCGCCGTCAGTCGACTCGAGGATTCCCTGCCCGCGCACCGACGCATACAGAGTCTCGGGCTGATCGACGTCGATTTTCAGGTCGTCGACGTCGCCCGTGAGTACGCGCGTCCACGACGCGCCGCCATTGATGCTCTTCTCCACGCCGAGATCGCCGCCAAAGTACAGAATGGCGGGATTCGTTGGATGGAGGGCCAGGGCACGGCAGAAGGTGCTCATGGTGGCGGTCCGTGGCGACCAGGACGCGCCGCCGTTGTCGCTCCTGTACAGGGTGACGGTCGTGCCGCCGCCCGTGCCGACCTTCCCGGGACTCATGCCGGCGTAAATCATGTTGGGCTGAGAGCGCGACACCGCGAGCGCCGCGACGCATGGATTGATCAGGTCGTCCATGGTCGGTCTCCAGCTGGCGCCGCCGTTCGACGTCTTCCAGACGCCGCCGAACTCCGCGCCGGCGTAGAGCACGTTTGGATCCGTTGGATGGCAGGCGAGCGCGAGAATGACGCAGGTGATGTTCCTCGGCCCCACGCTCACCCACCGTTCGGTCGAGATGCCCTCGCGCCGGATTTCCCCGTCGAACCAGAACACGAGGAGGGCGTGGTTGTCGCCCTCGCACGCGAGATGTTCCACGATGTGATCGCCCGACGGCGTCGTCCAGGCCTCGGGATCGGAGTAGATGCGCCGGCCCGTCAGCTTCGTGAGATCCGCCATCTCCCAGTCGGGGATCGGTTTCCACCAGTAGTAGTTCAGCGAGTCATCGGCGCCGCGCGTCGCAAGCATCTCGGCGTTGCCGTCGCTGTCGAGCAGCTGAAAGGAAGCCGGCTGGCCTGTGCCCGTTCCGCCCGCGCGAGCGGAGACGTCGAGCGCGAGCCAGTCGTGCTGCGGGGACCACCAGAACACCAGCAGCGAGCCGGCGGGGTCGTGGCCGGCCAGGTGCTCGACGTTATACGGTCCGTTGCGGGTCTGCCAGCTGGTGACGTCGCTGGCGATCGCGCGGCCGGTCTTCTGCGTGACGTCAACCGCCTGCCAATCGTGCTGCGGCGACCACCAGAACACGATCAGGTGGCCGGCGGGCGTGCGGCCGGCCAGGTGCTCGACGTTGTACGGTCCATTCCGTGTCTGCCAGCTCGTGACGTTGCCGACGATCTTGTGGCCGGTCTTCTGTGAGACGTTCACGGCCTGCCAATCGTGCTGCGGCGACCACCAGAAGACGATCAGATCACCGTTCGTGTTTCGCCCGGCCAGGTGCTCGACGTTGTACGGGCCGTTCATGGTCTGCCAGCTCGTCACGTCATCCGAAATGTGCTGGCCCGTTTTCTGGGTGACATTCACCGCCTGCCAGTCGTGCTGCGGCGACCACCACCAGACGATCAACTCGCGGGCGCTGTTGCGGCCGGCGACGTGTTCGACGTTGTACGGGCCGTTGCGGGTCTGCCAGCTCGTCAGACCACCGGTGAGCTTCTGTCCGGTCTTCTGGGTGAGGTTGACGGCCTGCCAGTTGTGCTGCGGGGACCACCAGAACACGAGACAGTCATCGCTCGTGCCGCGGCCGCCGAGATGCTCGACGTTGTACGGCCCGTTGCGGGTCTGCCAGCTCGTCAGACGGCCGACGATGCGCTGGCCGGTAATGGCGCTGACGTCCACGATGTTCGGCAGCATTTCAGATTCCTCGCGAGCGCGCCGACGTTGAAAACGCCGGGCGTGGGGTGCAGAATTCGGCTCACGGAGGTGCCACGATGCAGGAGCAGCGGATGGTCACCGGCGGGCGACGGGTCACGATTCGCACAGGCCCGGGCGACGTGAGGCTGTTCATCGACGACGAGGAGATCCCGATCCGCCACCATCACGGCGACAAGCCGTTTTCCACGCCGTTCTTGCCGCACCTGCACTACGACTCCGTGGAAACGCTGGCACGATCACTCGTGCAGCACCGGTTCCCGGGCGGGGCACGCTGAATCCTACACCCGGACCACACGGAGCGGTGCTACTCTGCCACCTTTCCGGAGGAGCCATGATGTCTCTCCCATTCGCGGACGCCTCTCGTCTCGCCACGGCGGCGCTGACGTGTGTGTTGGCGGCCGTCATCACTGATCGGACGTCGATCGCGCAGCAGCCTCAAACGTCGACCGTCACCATCCGCGCCGCACGCGTGCTCGATGGCCGCGGCAAGATCATCACGAACGGTGTCGTCGAAGTGCAGGGCACGAAGATCGTGAAAGTCGATCAACGGCAGGGGCCTGTGACGTACGACCTCGGCGACGTCACCGTGCTGCCCGGGATGATCGACGTGCACACGCACATCGACTGGCACTTCCAGCCGAACGGAATGTACGGACGGCGCGAGGGTCAGCCCGAGGAAACGCCCGCGCAGCGCGAAGAAGCGATTGCCGCCAACCTGAAGGCGACGCTCGAGGCCGGTTTCACGACGGTGCAGAACGTCGGCAACGCCGGTGACACGCAACTGCGCGAGGCGATCGCTTCCGGAAAGCTGGCCGGCCCGCGCATCCTGTCGTCGCTCGGGCAGATCCAGGGCGGACCCCGCGCCACACCCGAGTCGCTCCGCGAGCGCGTACGTCAGTTGAAAGCCAACGGCGCGGACCTCATCAAAATCTTCGCCTCCGAAAGCATTCGGACGGGCGGCGCGCCGACGATGACGCAGGAGCAGCTCGACGCGGCATGCGGCGAGGCCAAGACGCTGGGGCTGCGCACGCTCGTGCACGCGCACGCGGCCGAAGCAATCATCCGCAGCGTGAAGGCCGGCTGCACCGAGGTCGAGCACGGCGCGTACGCGAGCGACGAGGCGCTGAAGCTGATGAAGGACACCGGCACGTACTTCGATCCGAACATCGGACTCGTGCTGCAGAACTACATCGAGAACAAGGCCAAGTACATGGGCTCGGGCAACTACGACGAAGCCGGCTTCGCGTTCATGGAAAAGGCGGTCAGCGTGAAGGGCGAGATGTTCGGCCGCGCGCTGAAGTCCGGCGTGAAAATGCCGCTGGGGACCGACGCCGTCGCCGGCGCGCACGGTCAGAACGCGCGCGAAATCATCGCGCGCGTACAGGAAGGCCAGGCGCCCATGGACGGCATCATCAGCGCGACGTCGCTCGCCGCGGAGTCGATGCGCCTGGACAAGACAATCGGCACGCTCGCCCCGGATTACGAAGCGGACATCGTCGCCGTCTCGGGCAATCCGCTGCAGGACATTGCGAAGCTGCGGAGCGTCATCTTCGTGATGAAGGGGGGAACGGTATATAAAAAGCCGGCAAGCTAGAACGCTAGTAGATTGCGCTCCCTGCAGCTGTCGGGCTTGAAAGGCCAGAACGTGATTGGACTTCTAGGAACCCGCTGAAAAATGAGTTCTGACGACGGATTCTATCGTCATGGAGCCGAGCCGGATGTTGGGCGGTTGATCAGTCGTCCCGCGCGTCGGACGAAATTGGCCCTGCGGGAGGCGCCGATCCGCAGCGTCACGCTGGGGTCGCCATCAAAGTGGTGAGCCGACGGAGATTGAAGGCCGCAGCCGCAAAGGTGACGAGCCAGCGCACGTTCGGGAGGCCACGCAACTTGATTTTGCGCAGCCACCCGATCGTCTTCAGCCAACCGAAGGCCGGCTCCACGCGCGGGCGCGCGTGCTGACTTTTCGCGTAGCCGTCGTGGCGCGTGGTTCGGCGATCGATCGCACTCCGGCGCCGGGTCGTGTGTTGGGTGACATGTGGCGTGAAGCCAAGCGCGCGCGTCACCTCGATGAAATCGTGCGTATCGTAGGCCTTGTCAGCGCCAATTGTCCGGCGCCGCCAGCCGCGGCGTTTCACCCGCGCATGCAACATCATGACGGCGGCGTCGCGTTCGGCCCGGCCGTTGGCGGTGGTGGCCAGCGCATCCACGATCAGCCCATGGCGATTCTCGATGACGAGATGGCCCAGGTAGGCCAGCCGCGCTTCGCGCCCGGTCGCCCGGCGGTACAACTTCGCATCCGGGTCGGTTTTCGACGCATGGGTGTCGTTCTTGCGCGCCTCGCCATGAAAATTCCGGCCATCACCATCCGGCCCGTCCTTCCGCTGAAAGCTCTTCTGGCTCGCCCAGGCTTCAATCAAGGTGCCATCGACAGTGAAGTGCTCGTCCGACATGTAGGGGTCGGCGCGCTCGACGACGCGGCGCAGAAAGCTGCGCGCCAGGTCTTGATTGAGCAGCCGGTCGCGATTCTTGGTGAACACCGTCGGATCCCAGATGGGCTCGTCCATCGCCAGCCCCACGAACCACCGAAACAGAATGTTGTAGTCGAGTTGCTCCATCAGGAGCCGCTCGCTGCGGATCGAATAGAACAGCTGCAGCAGCTGCGCCCGCAGGAGCCGCTCCGGCGGGATCGACGGCCGACCGACCTTCGCATACAGCTTGTCGAAATCGCGCGACATCTCGCGCAGAATGTCATCAACGAGTTGGCGAATGGGCCGAAGCGGGTGATCCTTCGGGACCCGTTGCTCCGGCGACACGTAACTGAACATCGAATCGGGCGGTTGGTCGTCTCCACGCATGCCCGCGATGGTAGTACGGGATCGATCTGGTGTCGATCCGTTGTTAGGTGGGGTTTTTCAGCAAGCTCCTAGAACCTCTTGGGTGCCGAGAGCCCAAACAAGTCGCTTGCGGATCGGATCAAAGGTGACTGCATCGCCACCGTTGCCAACTGGGAGGTAAGTTGTCTTGCGATCGCGAACACCCAGCGCCTGCACCTTGACGCCAGTCGTCGTGAAGTCGAACGATTCACGAGCCACACGCATGCAGTCGTTGACCATCCCCTCAATCTCGCCCAGCGTCGCATCGTCGTCAGGGACGA
>JBLNGH010000195.1:0-4001 GCA_050264575.1 Acidobacteriota bacterium
CTTCACACTCCTCGGCGTTCCTTCAGGTCAGTACGTGCTTCGGGTGCTGACGCCGCGGGTGACGGGCGGTCCAGTGCCGCCTTCGACGACGGACAAGCCGATCCTCTGGGCAGCCGAGCCCATCACGGTGGGAGACACTGATCTGACGGATTTGTCCGTCACGCTCAGGCATACGTTTCGTGTCACGGGCAGAGTCGAGTTCCGCGGTTCGAAGCCCGGACCGTCCGGCGACGCTCTGCGAGAGTGCTGTCCTGTGAGCATCGATCCCTCGGGATCCGGGATCAGCGCTTTGACATCGCCGGACGCGAACGGCAACTTCACAACCGGCGTCGCCGGCGACTCATACTTTGTGACCGCGGAAGGTCCGTCAGAGTGGCACCTGAAAGCGGTCATGTTCGACGGCCGTGACATCTCCGATGAGCCGGTCACAATTAGAGAGGACATCTCGGGTATTGTCGTCGTGTACTCGGACGCCGTGTCGCAGCTTTCTGGATCGGTTCGGAACGCACAGGGCGCGCCTGAAGCTGGCGCTTCGGTCGTTGTGTTCCCGACAGATCGGCGTCGCTGGGTTGGCTACGGCTCGCGGTTTCCACGTCGAGTCGTGTCGACGCCCGCCAGTCCAACGGGTGCCTTTACGGTGACCGCTCTACCGCCCGGCGACTACTTCGTCGCGGCGATTTCGGATTCTCTTCTGGACACCTGGCGTGATCCGAAAGTTCTGGAAGCCCTCAGCCGCACGGCCGTCCGCATGTCGCTCGCTGAGAATGAGAAGAAGTCGGTGAACTTGACGACGGAACGAAGTCGATGAGCCTGCGACGGATGGGTTTCGTGGCAGCACGCCACAGCCTTCTGAAGCGTTGTGTCAGCGTCGGCCTTGCTGCCGCGGCCCTTGTGCCCGTGGCGTTTCTTGCGGCCCAGCAACCTGCGCGCGACGCGCCCGCTCGAAAACCGCTTCCCGCTGGAACGGCCCTCATCGCCGGCAGTGTCGTCACCGACGAAGCCATACCACAACCCGTCCGCAGGGCGAGACTGACGTTGAACGACGTCGAACGGGCGATTCCTGGGCGGACAATCACGACTGACGACCGAGGTCGATTCGCATTTCGAGATCTGCCGGCTGGCCGTTTCGAGCTGCAAGCCGCGAAGCCTGGCTATCTCAGCGTGAACCACGGCGCGAAGCGTCTAGGACGACCGGGAACGCCGATTTCCGTTGCCGACGGCGCGAGGATTGTCGATCTCGTCTTGCGAATTCCGCGAGGCGGCGTCATCACCGGAACGGTGCGAGATCAGGGGGGACAGCCAGTGCCCGGTGTCGGCGTGAACATCTTGCGATATGGCTATTCGGCGGCCAGCGGGGGACGGATGCTATCCGTGCCTGCCAGCTCGAGCAGCGCGAGCACCGATGACCGCGGCATGTACCGCGCCTGGGGTTTACCGCCGGGCGAGTACGTCGTTGTCGCGACACCGGGTCCGGATCAACGCGTGCCAGGAGGCGCGCAACTCGGCCGCGGTGTCGAGGACATCTACAGGGTTCAACCTGGGGACGCGCTCAAGGCGTTGGCACTGGTGCAAGGAAGAACGACGGGGCCAGGTCTCGCGACACCTGGTCGTGGCGAGCCGCAGCTCCCGCCACGGAGCGCGCCGGTGAATTACGCGCCAGTCTTCTACCCGGGTACTGCCAACCTTGCGAATGCATCGACGATCGCGCTGAACGCCGCTGAAGAGCGCGCTGGAATCGACATCCAGATTCAATTGGTCGCGACGGCCAGAATCGAAGGAACGTGTGCGTTGCCCCCCGGTGTACAGCCGCAGACGATCGCAGTGTCGCTGGAATTCACCGGAACACCGGTCGAGATTCAACAGGGCATCGGCGTCCCTCGGCCGGCTACCGCGCGGCTGACTCCCGACGGCCGGTTCTTGTTCGCCGGCGTGACGCCGGGCCATTACACGATTACCGCGAAGACGGCCGAGGCTGGCAGTCCCGGACGGGCTGGCCCCGCGCCGCCGCAACGCCAGGCAACGTCGGACCCGGTCTGGTGGGCCCTCACTGAAGTCGACGTCGACGGGCAGGATCTGTTCGCACCTCTCGAGCTACAGCCGGCGATGACGATAGCAGGCCGCGTCGTGTTTGAGGGCGCAATGCAGCGGCCACAGGATTACACCGGTCTCAGGGGCTTTCTCGTGCCGCGCAACGCAGGCGGCAATCTCGGCGCCGGCCCGCCCGGCGGCCAAATCGACAAAGACGGCCGCTTCATGTTCAGCGGCGTCACGCCAGGCAGCTATCGCATTTTCTGGACCGGATCCGATCGCGTTAGTCCATGGTCATTGAAGTCGGCGGTCGCGTTGGGCGTCGACATGCTCGATGGGCCGCTGGAAATCAAGCCGGGCATGACGACGATCGACCTGACTGTCACCTACACCGATCGGCCGACGGCAATCTCGGGCACCCTGCAGGACACGACTGGCCGTCCAGCCGCCGACTACTTCATCATGGTTTTCCCGGCGAATCGCGCGCTGTGGGGACCTCGAACCAGACGAGTCCAGACTGTCCGCCCTGCAACTGACGGCGCTTACCGGGTCGTACTACCGGCGGGTGACTATTTCATTGCCGCGCTCATCGACGTCGAGTCCGGAGATACGAGCGATCCGTCGTTTCTAGACCAGCTCGTGCCGGAGTCAATTCGGGTCAGTGTCGCCGACGGCGAGTCCGCAACGCGCGACATTCGAATCAGGAAGTGAGACAAGAAATTACTACGAGCGCCATGGGCCGTACTCAACCGTCAGGGCCAGTACTTCAGCGGTAGCGCCATCCTTCAGCGCCAGCGTCAGTACTTACGGGTTCTTGATAATGGTAGTGACGTCGACGTTGAACTTGCGGAAGTTGGAGTACGACGCGCGGCCTTCGGTCAACTCCCCAGCACGGCGGTAGCTCTCCCGCATTGATTGCGGAAGCCAGAGGCCATCCAGCCGGGCTTGTGGCGCGTAGGTCACCGTAATGCTCACCTCGACAGCGCCCGTCAGCATCAGCACGGTTTTCACGACGCGGCCCGATTCCGGGTCGATCCACGCGCGCCCCATAGCCGCCGCGCCGTCGGAAGTGTTGATGACCCGCGGCAATGCCTGCTCGCGAAACTCAATTTCGCGGGTGCGGACGCGATCGACAACCTCGGTACCTTTGTCGATGAACTTGCTGCGGGCTTGATGATCGCTCTTGAGGTACGTCAACGCCATCATCGGGATGTTGACGTTCCGCGTGACCCGGCCGATGTTGAACCGTGAGCTTTCGTCGAGAAGTTTTCGTGCCTGCCCCAGCGAATCAGAGGATGGCTTCAGGAACAGCGCAAAGAGCCGCTCGTCATGGTCACGAACCGTCCGACCGTCGACTTCGAACACGTCACGAAACCCCAGCCAGCCGGCCTCGCCAACGCTGAGCACGAGCATGTCCGACTTGAGCTGCCGGGACTGACGCGAGGCTCCGCTCTGGAACTGCTGGAGATACGTTTCGAGCGAGACCACCGCGCCGCAGCGCTGTTCGTATTCGGCCAGGTACTTCGCGACCGACGACAACACTTCCGACAGTTCCGCTGGTCGCGGCTGCGTGGCTTGCGCAGAGAGCGCGGCGGCGATAACCCCCGTGCCCGCGGCGCGCGAGAGCCAATCGAGATTCATGCGGATCGTTGCAGGGTAGCACGGCGGTACGGAGGGCGGACTGATCTCCAAGTCCGCCGTGCGAGCGCGGGGATTTCGGAACCAATCCGCGCTACGGCTCCATCTTGTACGCGTCCGCTCTCGGCCGAAGCGGGCGATCGAACCACATGGGCCGGCGCGTGCCGTCGGGCCCGGGCGCAGGGCGCGTGCGCGCCATCCATTCTTTGTAGAGCCGATGCGACAAGGCCGTGTCGACGACGACGTCGCCATAGCGATCGTCGGCGCCGGCCTTCTCGACTTTCACGCGCTGATGCCAGCAGTGCATGCCGCTGACGGGATCGGGTTGGACGGGG
>JBLNGH010000196.1:0-14971 GCA_050264575.1 Acidobacteriota bacterium
GAAATAACTGCGTTGATAGGCCGCCCGCACGCGAGCCGCCTGCAGCGCACGGGAATACCCGTCGGCTTCTTGATCCGAGCGGCGAATCAGATCGTGGAATATGAACTTCACCGTCAGTCCCTCGGCACGAGCTTCGCCATCTGCATCAGCTCGTAGAACGGACGACACTCCTCGGGCAGCTTCATCAGGCCCTCGGGACGGTTCCGTTGGTCGCACAACGTCCGCGCCGCGGACGCCGGGATGTCTGCGTTCTTTCGGCACGCGACGCCGAGCGCGATCATCGCCGCTTCCCACCGCGGCGGCGTGTTGTTGTTGATGACGGCACCGGCGAGCGCGTAGCACACGGCATAGGCGCGATCGACGCGATCGGGCAGCACGAAGCGGCGGGGCTCCTTCAGGATGTCCTCCGGATCCGGCAGGTTCAAGGTCTCGCGGTACTCAAGGAAGGGCAGCGCCTGGTCGCCCACCAGACCGGCGAGCGCCGCAGCTTGCAGGACGCGATTGCCCGGCGACACGGCGTCGATCGCCGCAAGGAACCGTGACGCCAGATACCAGGTACGGCCCGACGGCCACGGACCGCTCCGCCGGGCCGGATCGGTGGGAGGCGCCAGCCAGGCTTCACGGCCGGCGGCCCTCACATACGCGGCAATCGTCGCCCGTTGGCCGTGATGGTATCGGCGCAGGTAGTCGGCCGGCAGCACGGGCATGCTGCCCGGCGCCGGAAAATCGCTCACCATCAAATCGCACCACGTCTCGTGATCCATCGGGAACTCGCCATGCCACAACCGGTTCGCCATCGGCGCCTGGATGTCCAGTCCACCGGCGGCCCATTCCGCCGCATTGCTGGCGCACAGATACACGACGCCGCCCTTCCCCGGCTCGTAGTCTGGCAGCCGCAGCTCACCGCAGACATTCTCGGTCAGCAGGCGCAGCATCGCCGCCTGCGTCGTGGGCGGGACGGTGGTGAGCTCGTCCAGGAAGACCACCACCAGGTAGCCGTCCTCGGCGAGGCGTTGCGCGTCGCGCGCCCAGGCCATGGGCAGCAGGCGCACGCCGTCCGGCGTCGACACCGGAAAGCCGCCGAAGTCCTGTGGTTCCCGAATCGACCCGATCAAGACCACCACCTTGCATTTGATCCCGACGCGATCGAATCCCGCCTCGAGGCTCTTGGTGAACTCCGTCTTGCCGACGCCCGGAAAGCCGGTCATGTGCATCGGGATACGGGCTTGTAACCCGATGGCGATGAGTTGCACGAAATGTCGGAATTCCACAGCGGACTCCCCCGGGACCATAGACACCCTCTTTCACGCAACGGCCCAAGCGCCGCATCACATCGGGTCCGTCGGCTATGTTGACTTAGTGTCAAAATGACACTATAAGAGCATCGTGCCGGTACGAACAGCTCACATCTGGATCGGCCTGGCGATCGGAGTCAGCACTCTGCCGCCGATCGGCACGCCGGCGCCCGTCGCTGCCCGCGGCGTCCAGGGCGCGCAAATCGCGTCCGCGATTGCGTCGTTCGAGGATCGCCTCCACATCCCTGCGTTGTCCGTTGCCGTCGTCGTGAACGGAGATCTGGTCTTCAGCAGTGCGTACGGGATCGCGGATGTCGAGAACGGTGTAGCGGCGACGCCAGTGACAGTTTTTCGCATCGCGTCCGCGTCGAAACCGCTTGCGGCTGTCGCGGCCATGCAGCTTGCCGAGCGCGGCGTGCTGGATCTTGACGCACCCGTGCAGAAGTACGCCCCGGCGTTTCCGGTCAAGCGCTTTCCAATCACGACCCGCCAGGTGCTGGCGCATGTCAGCGGGATCCGCAACTACAGACCAGGCGAAGGCGAGCGGACCACTCGCTACACTTCCCTGACCGACGCGTTGTCGATCTTCAAAGACGACGAACTGGATCATGCGCCGGGCGAGCGATTCACCTACACCACGTTTGGCTACACACTGCTCGGCGTGATCGTCGAGGGGGCGTCAGGCCGGTCGTTCGAGGACTACATGCGCCAGCAGGTGTTCACACCGGCCGGCATGTCCAGAACGCTGGCTGACGACGTGCTGGAGATCGTGCCGAATCGCGCAAGGGGCTACACCCCGCGGACCTTTGGCGCATTCGACGGCAACTACCGGAATGCCATCCTCATGGATTCGAGCTACAAACGTCCGGCCGGCGGGTGGCTCTCGACCGCGGAGGATCTCGCGCGCTTCGCGATTGCGGTCGAGACCGGCCGGCTCCTCAAGCTGGAGACCTTTCGACAGATGACGCAGGGGCAGCGAACGACCGGCGGCGTCGAAACGGGCTACGCGTACGGGTGGTACGTAAACACGCGCGATGGAGGACGTCGCGACGGATCGGTCTGGCACGGCGGCGTGCAGCCGGGCTTCACCAGCGATCTCTGGCTGATTCCGTCCAAACAATTCGCTGTCGCAATCGTCGCCAATCTCGAGGGCGGCGGCCGACTGGGTCTCGCGGATCTCGGCGAACAGATCGCCGCGATCATGCTCGGACCCGTGCCATCATCGCGGTGATGCGGCGCGCGGTCAACGTTCTCACCTTGCTTGCCGGGCTGGCGTTTTCAGCGGCCCAGACCACGCCGTCATCCTCGGACTGGCCTCAGTGGCGTGGTCCACGCCGCGATGGCTCGATTGGCGCGCCGCTTCCGGTCGAATGGCCGGCTGCGTTGACCAAGCGCTGGGAGGCTGTCGCCGGCGCCGGCCATTCTTCGCCCGTCGTCGCCGGCAATCGCGTCGTCGTGTTCACCAGGCAGAACGATCGCGAAGTCACGCGCGCGATCGACCTCGGCACCGGCCGCGAGATCTGGCGCGACGAGTACGCGGCGCCGTACACGGTCAATCCCGCGGCGCGCGCGCATGGCCCCGGACCGAAGTCGACGCCCGCCTCCAGTGGTGGCCGAGTCTTCACATTCGGCATCGGCGGCGTGTTATCCGCATTGGATCTCGCCACGGGCAAGGTCTTGTGGCGCACGCCGCCGCCGGACGTTCTTCCCGAGTACGGCACCGCGACTTCGCCGTTGGTGGACGGCGCCGTCGTGATTGCGCATATGGGTGGCCGCGATCGTGGCGCCATGACGGCATTCGACGCCGCGTCAGGCGTCGTGCGATGGCGATGGGACGGCGACGGTCCGGGCTACGGGTCGCCCGTCATCGCCACGCTGGCCGGCGTGCGGCAGCTCATCGCGCAGACGCAGAAGTTTCTTGTCGGGCTGAACCCGGGCAGCGGTGCGCTGCTCTGGCGCGTGCCGTTCACGACGAGCTACAACCAGAACGCGATCACGCCGGTGGTTGCCGGCGATCTCGTCATCAATTCGGGACTGGAGAAGCCGGTCACTGCCTTTCGCATTCAGCGCAGCGGCTCGCAGTGGACCGCAGAGCCAGCGTGGACGGACGAACAGCGATCGCTGTCCATGAGCTCGGCCATTGTGATCGGGTCCACTTTGTACGGCCTCTCGCATCGCAACCGAGGGCAACTGTTCGCGTTGGATCCTCCGTCGGGTAAGTTGCTGTGGACAACGGAAGGGCGAACGGGAGAGAACGCGTCGCTGATGGGGAACGCGTCATGGGTGTTGGTGTCGACGACAGATGGAGAGCTCATCGTCGCCCGGCCAAACGCTTCGAAGTTTACCGAGGTGCGGCGCTATCAGGTGAGCGACTCGGCACTCTGGGCGCACCCGGCCGTCGCGGGGCAGTCGATCGTGGTCAAGGGCGTCGAGAAGGTCATCTGCTGGGGCTGGTAAGGATCCTGAACGAGGACGCCGCCATATACGCGGCGCCGTAGCACACGCCAACGAAGATCGGAAACGCGAGGAGCGACCACCGGACGGCCAGCATCGAACGCGGCATCGGAAACGGGATGACGATCTGGTAGGCCGCGTTGATCGCCCAGAACAGGCTCATGCCGAACGGCACCAGCCTCGCCGCGTCGCCCGAATCGATCCGCGTGCGCAGACTGAGCAGCGCGCCCAGAATCAACAGGACGCTGAAGAAGCAGTTGATCGAGTACACGCCCCAGTGAATGGCCGGCGGCAGCGTGTCCACGTACGGGCCCCAACCGAAGACGTGCGGCAGCGCCAGATGAAAGGCGCCCATTCCGAGCGACGCCGTTCCCGCGACCCACGTGCAGAGTCGATATCGCTTGCTGAGATCCATCGCCGCCTCGGCCAGCCGTCCGTGAACGCGTGGCAACGGTTGAGGATAGATTGTGCCGCATGCCGGACTCTACTCCCACCCCGCCCCCGCCGACTGCCGGAGCCGTTGTGATCACCGGTGGCAGCCGTGGCATCGGCGCGGCGACCGCTCGCTTGACGGCACAACGCGGTTACTCGGTATGTGTGAACTATCGGCGGCATGAAGATGCGGCTGCCGCCGTCGTCAAGGCGATTGAAGGCGACGGCGGTCGCGCGATCGCCGTTGCCGCCGACGTTGCCGTCGAGAGCGACGTCATCCGGTTGTTCGACGCCGTCGATCACAGGCTCGGTTCGCTCGTCGGCTTGGTCAACAACGCCGGTGTGCTCGAGACGCAAATGCGCGTGGAGGAGATGGATTCGGCGCGACTGCAGCGCATCTTTGCCACGAATGTCTTCGGGGCGTTCATGTGCGCCCGTGAGGCGGTACGCCGGATGTCGACGAAGCATGGCGGCCATGGTGGGGCGATTGTGAATGTGTCCTCGGGCGCCGCCCGGCTCGGCGCGCCGAACGAATACGTCGATTACGCGGCGTCGAAAGGCGCGATCGACACCCTCACCATCGGCCTGGCGCGCGAAGTGGCCGAAGATGGCATCCGGGTCAACGCGGTGCGCCCAGGGTTTATCTACACCGAGATGCACGCGAGCGGCGGCGAACCGAATCGAGTCGATCGGGTGAAGGAGTTCGTGCCTCTGAAACGCGGAGGCACCGCCAATGAGGTGGCGCAGGCGATCGTTTGGCTGCTTTCCGGCGACGCGTCGTACACGACGGGGGCTTTCATCGACGTCACCGGTGGCCGGTAAAGACGTCGTGACTGCGAGCAGGGAGACATTGGTGAGCCAAGGTTTCGCGTAACGCGTCGTGTCGAGGTCATTGCCGCGGAATTGTCGTGAAGCGCTTGCGATATGCAGTCGGTGATGTCCGCAACGTTCGTCGAAAGTGATGGGTTCGTGCTGCTCGACGTGCGCAGTCCGGAGGACTTTCACAAGGGTCACGTTCCTGGCGCGGTGAACCTGCCCCACGGTCGGCTGACGGAGCACAATCTCGCGAAATACCCGTCCGAAACGCTCTTCGTCGTCTACTGTGCCGGCCCGCACTGCAATGGTGCTGATAAGGCGGCGGTTCGATTGGCCCGCCTCGGTCGTCCGGTCAAAGAAAATGATCGGCGGTATCACAGGCTGGAAGGATGAGGGGTTCACTCTAACGCAGGCGTGACTGCGTTCCCGAGACCGGCCGCTGGTGTGTTTCAGCTGGGCGTTCGAAGTTCGAAAGTTCTCAGTCGAAGTTCGCCGCGCGAAGCGCGGCGTAAAGCTGCGCGCCCCAATCGCCGCGAGCGCCGATCGCAATCGAGTACCGATTCAGCGGAGGCTATGACTTGTACGGATTCCGCCGGCAGGTCTCTGCCACAGGACCAGACTGACTGGACCGGGTGCTGCCCCGGTCGGGCCGAAAATGCCTTCGAGAAATCCGGGTAGCGGCGGACCGCCATCTGCCCCGACCGCGCGAATCTCAATCATGAGATCGTCAGCCCGGCCGTCCCCATCTGCGTCGGTGCTGCGCACATCGTCGCCCAGATGTCCGTTTGGAACAAAGAGCTGGGGGTGATCGAACGGCGCGCGCCGATAGCGTACGCGCTCGTCGGTCAGCGCCTCGAGAAATGCGACCAGGGCCGTCACTTCGTCATCGGTCAGCAACGGGATGCCGAGCGGTTCGATCAGCGCGCCATCCGTGAATTGTCTGATGGGCGCGACGTTGCCGCCGCGGCTGTAGAACAGCACGGCGTCGCGCAGGGTGCTGACGTCCCCGTTGTGAAAGTACGGCGCGGTCAGCGCGACGTTGCGCAACGACGGGATCTTGAACGCCCCTTCCACGCCGAATCCTTTCGTGACGGCGGCCCCGTCGAATGTGGCCGGCAGAGCCCCTGGAAACAGCCGCCGCGCGAACGAGAGCGGCCCGAACGCGTCCTTCGCGCCGACGCCGAGATCGTCGCTCGTCGGGCGCACGCCGATGTTGTTGAAGCCCTTGTCGATCACGTTGCCGTCGCGGTTTCGCACGGGTCCGTTTACCGCGCCCTTGATCCGGCTCACCGACGCGTCCGTCAGTTCGGCCTGTTCGTGGCAGTTCGAGCAACGGATGTTCGTGGCGCCGCGGGTGCGATCGTTGAACAGATGCGCGCCAAACAGCGCCAGGCGTGAAATAGGTGACGGCGAGGTGTTCAGCCACGGATTGAGCGCGGGATCCGTTTTCGCCGGATGGTCGCGACGAAAACGATCCCAGGGCGTGTCGTCGGAGACGAGCGTCGCCTCATACATCTGGACCGCCAGCCCGAAGAACAGCGTGAAGTTGTACTGGATCAGGGTGTATTCCTCGGTCTGTGGATCGTCGTCCGGTTTGTCGACGACCTGGCGCGAGCCGTTCGGGCTGACGGCAATGAGCTTCGACGAACGCCACCAGCGTTCATGAAATGCCAGCTTGACGAGCTCGTCGTACGTTCGCGCCGTGAGACCGGGATTCGGCCACCGGCTGAGCGGACCGAGCACACTATCGGACGGATGCACCTGCTGCCCAGCCAGCGGTCGCACCATCTGAATGCGCTTGAAGATCTTCCTCGTCGTTGTCGCGAGCGCGGTGCCGACATCTTCGCGCGATCGTCCCGGTGCCGCCATTTCCAGGTCGCTGAGGAGTGGCGCGACCGCCTGGGAGGCGAGACTGGAATTGTTCAACTCGACCCGTACTTCCTCGAGCCGTGTCGGGTGATCGGCCAGGAAGAGCCGCGCATCCGGATCGCGCTTGCCCAGATGATTGACGCCGTTGAACGTGTCGTCGGCGCGTCCGTCCCAGAACTGGCGGTGGTTGAAGACGGCATTGATCACGGACGGCGTGTTGCGCGGCTCCACACGGCGCGTCTTGAGGCCGCTCACCGTGAATCCGAGGCCCTCGGGATCATCGCCGAGATGGTGTACGCCCTGCGAGCTGACGGCGTCGTTGCTGTCAGTGGCCGAATTGAGGGCGCCGCGCTGGCCCGGCGTCTGCAGCTGCGTCAGCGGAAAATGCCCGGGCAGCAGCTGGCCGTTCGGCCCGACGCGCGCGAACCTCGTGTCTGGAGGGTTGGCGAGCAGGCCCGGGCTGACCTGATTGCGCGAGCGCGGATCGGCGCCGGCACGGAAATGACATGTCGCGCACGCCTGGATGCCGTCGCTTCCAACCTGCATGTCCCAGAACAGCGCCTTGCCAAGCGCAATGGCGGCGCCCTCGTCGCGGACAAACTCCGACAGGTTCGCCGGCCTCGGGACGGCCACCGCCGCGAGGTCTCCTGGCAGGTTCTGCAGATCGCTATCCAAAATAGTGGTCGGGACTCTTGGAATGACAATGTCGCGCGCGGTCCCCATGAGCCCGACGCTGCCTCCCCAGACGACGACCGACAGGATCCACACGGTTCGGCTGAGTTTCCGCACGGCGGCACCTTCCCCGGATGCTTCAGATCGCCAGACGCGGATCCAGCACCCGCCGGTTAACGCACGACCGGGTGTCAAACCCCCTCACGTGCCCATTTGGGGCAGTTCGAAGTTCGAAGTTCTCAGTTCGAAGTTCGCCGTCTCGATCAGGACGAGGCGGTCGTCTTCGGGCAGCGGGATCGTCGGCACGACCGTCGCCGACGTGAGGTTTGCGGCACGACAGCTCCGCCGCACGCCGGGCTTTGGGCTCGCGTTCGTCTCGACTGTCGCGCCGACGGCTGACGTCACGGCCATCGCCAACGCCCAGGAACTGATCCACTCCTTGCGATCCGCCGATCGAATCAGCCGCGAAGCGCGATCACGGGATCGATTCGGGTGGCGCGCCTCGCCGGCCACCAGCTGGCGAGAACAGACACGGCGCCAAGAAGCACGGCTGCGGCAGCAAAGCTCGGAAGATCGAACGGCGTGACGCCGTACAGTCTCGCTTGCACGAGCCGGCCGAGGAGCGCGCCGAGCCCGGTGCCCGCGAGGCTGCCGATCATCACGACGCCGGCCGTCTGCCGCACCAGCATGCGAGCGACCCGAAGCGAAGACGCGCCGAGGGCGATGCGGACGCCGAGCTCACGTGTGCGTCTACTTACCCCGTAGGACAGCATCGCGAAGAGCCCGACGGCCGCCAGCAGCGTGGCGGCGCCGCCAGTGGTGACGCCGATGACCGTCGAGACGCGCTCGTCAGCGAGACCGAGGTCGGCCTGCTGCCTGAGTGTGCGCTGTCGCGTGATCGGTACCGCAGGATCGACCGCGGCAATCGCGCGGTGTAACTCGTCGAGCAGCGCGGACGGCGCCTTGACGGTGCGAACATGGAACGTCGCCGCGAGAGGCGCGATCTGGCCGGTCGATAAATAAAAGGATGCTGGCAGTTCCTCCCGGAGGCCGCGGTACTTCACGTCGGCGACGATGCCAACAATCGTCACCTCAGATCGATCACCGAGGGAGAAGGTTCGGCCGAGGGCGCGCTCACCTCCCCAGAATCGCCGGGCCATTGCCTGATTGACGACTGCCACCCTCCGGCCCGCCGGCACGTCCGTGGCGTCGTCGAACACTCGGCCTGCCACGAGCGTGATGCCCATGGCCGCGAAGTACGTCGATGAGACGCTGTTGTAGTTGGTCTCGAGACTCTCGCCGGGGCGCGGCGTGTAGCCCGGGATCGCGATCCCGGTCCGCGAGCCGCCCCCTGCGAGCGGGAGCACCCGTCCTACGCCGACTGTCTGCACACCGGGAAGCGCGACGATTTGACGCACAGCCGCCGCAAAGTACTGCCGGGCTCGCGGCTGATCATAGGGGGCTTGAGTCAGATCTACCGACACCAGAGCGATGCGATCTATGTCGAAGCCGGTCGAAATCGCGCGCAGGTTCATGAGCGTTCGTCCCAGCAATCCTGCGACCACAAGCACGGCGAATGACATCGCGAACTGGGCGACGACCAACGCCTGTCGGACTCTCGCCCGGCGGCGGCTGGGCGAAACCGTCCTGGCCGTTTCCAAGCTTGATGAGGCCGGGCCGCTGCGAACAAGTCGAAGTGCTGCGGGCGCGATCGAGACGACAACCGCGACCAGCCCGATACAGGCCGCGAACGCGGTCATCCGCCAGTCGATGCTCAGGTCAACCGCGGGCGGCGCCCCCGTACTCGAGAGCATCGGCAACGCCTGTGTCGACAGCCAGCGCGACACGGCCAGGCTGATCGCGACAGCGACACCGCCGATCAGAGCCGCATCGAGGGCGATCAGTCTCACCAGGCGGCCACGCGTGGCGCCCAGCGCGGTACGGATCGCCATCTCGGGCGAGCGGTTGTCGGCGCGCGCCATCATGAGTCCCGCCACGTTGGCGCACGCGATGAGGAGTAGGAGCCCGCTCACGCCCAGCAGCAGTTCGAGCGGCGCTGTGAGCGTTTCGGACAGCGACGAGTCTCCCCGACCACCGGCCACGACGGTAAGCGTGCGCACGAGTGGGCGATTCGGCGTCCGATCCAGCGTTGCTTCAACGCGACTGAAATCAGCGGCTGCCAGAGCGGAATTCGTACCCGGTCGCATGCGGCCGAACAGGCGTAGCCAGTTCCCCGCCGTCGGCGCCAGAAGATTCTCGGTCGAGCCAGTAAGATCGCGTTGCTCGCTCAGCAGGGTCCAGAACTGTGCCTCGCGGCCGGGATCAAGGCCGGCAAACGGCGGGGCGAGGACGCCGATGACGGTGAAGACTTTTCGATTGAGGGTGACAGTTTGCCCGTCGAGACGCGACGCACCCGGAAAGGCGCGCCGCCACAGTTTGTCGGCCAGGACCACCACCGGCGCCGACGCGCGCTCGTCGGCGTCCGTCAGCCCGCGCCCGAACTCCATCCGGACGCCCAGAGCCTCGAAGTAGTTCGCCGACACGACCTCGCCTGCTATCACCTCCGATCCCCACGTCTGTCCCATCACCACGCGAAGCTGGCTGAAGGCCAAAACGTGCGACACGAGGCGAGTGGCGGACTGGAACTCAGTCAGGTCGAGGTACGAGAATCCACGATTGATCTCCGCGCCGCGGGTCTCCAGCAGCACAACCAGGTCGTTCGGCCTCGCCACGGCCAGGGGTCGCAAAGCCACGGCGTCGTACAAGCTGAACACAGTGACGGACAGGGCGAGCCCCACCACGAGCGAGCCGAGCGCGACCGCTGTCACGAATGGGCTGTGGCGCAGACTGCGATAGGAATACTGGACGTCTTGCCACCAGGCGCTCATCGGATGACCTCGCTTTCGATGTGGGGAAACGCGCGGCGCCACTCGGCGTTCGAGTCGTCCGCGAATGTTGACGATCAACGACCGCCGCACCTGGCGCCGATACCATCGACGCGCGTTCCTGACGCCATTCGCTCGAACGCGGGCGTCGAATTCCTCAACCAGATCGCCAAGCGCTGTCTGGCGATCCGCCGGATCGATAGACAGCGCCATCACGCGCGCCGCCAGCCAAGGAGGCCCGCCGCTCACCGCAGCCTCTTCAGACCGGGTTCCAGGCCTGCCCACATGCGCGTCAGTCGCCGATGTGACGCGCGTAGGGCTTCGATGCCGTCCGCCGTGAGGCGAAAGTAGCGCCTCGATCGGCCACCTCGCTGCGGTAGCGATTCGGACAGGAACGACTTTACGTACCGCTTGCGCTCCAGTCGGTTGAGCGACGTGTAAATCGCGCCGATGGCCACGTCGCTCCCGGTGCGCCGCTCGATTTCCCGTCGAATCGTGACGCCGTAGGCGTCGGATTCGAGGTGCGCGACCGCAAGCAACAGCGACTGCTCGAATTCTCCAAGCCGTACGTAGTCCATCCCCGCGATTTGTCCTTCCTTGAAGTTATAATAGACGAAAAGTCACGAACGCGGTAGCTCGTTCCGCAACGTGTGTCGCGATCCTCGGCATCCATGGCCGAGGATCATCGCCTCAATGACTGACACGCGGACGTGCCACGCGGCTGACTTTCAACTCTATAATCTGGCCCCGGCCTGTCATCGGCGCACACGGCGGATGGCACGCCACCAACGACAATGCGACCGCCGGTAGAGTCAGGGCTCAAGTCGGCAGCAGTGCCCGAATGGCCGTTGCTGCTTCGAATCGCCTTCCGCTTCTGCGTGACGTTCTTCGCCATCACCACGCTGTATCTGGTCATCGAACACATCTCAGTGCTGGTTGGCGTTCTCATGCCGTCCCTGATTCCTCTTGGCGAACGGATTGGAGAGAACGTCTTCCTGACGGCCTACGGTTGGGCGACACTTCAGCTCTTCGGCGCGAACGTTCAGTATCCGACCATCGCCGGCTTCTTCGCATACATGGTGACAGTTCTCCTCGAGGCAGGGCTCGGCACGCTGGTCTGGACGGCCGTCGACCATCGCCGCCGCGAATACCGCCGGGCCCATGCCTGGCTCCGGATCTACTTACGCTACTTGCTCGCGGCAGTGATGTTCAGCTACGGCATGGTCAAGGTTATTCCAGCGCAGTTTCCACCCCCTTCCCTGATTCAGTTGATCACGCCCCTGGGAGAGTTCACGCGCATGCGTCTGCTGTGGCTGTCCATGGGCGCGGCGCCTGCGTACAGCATCTTTACTGGCCTGTGCGAGGTCAGTGGAGGGTTGCTCCTTTTCTCGCGGCGGACGGCGACGCTTGGCGCGCTGATCGTGGCGGCAAGCCTGAGTAACGTCGTGGCGCTGAACTTCGCCTACGGAGTTGGCGTTCAGCTCAACTCCACCGTTTACCTGCTGATGGCATTGACCCTTCTCGCGCCTGAGACCCGGCGGCTGGCGGACGTGTTCATCCTGAGGCCTGTCGCGTCTGCCGAGCGCCACCTCCCTCGCGACGTGTGGATGAGGCGCGGCGTCACCATTGCAAAGCTATTGGTTATCGTCTGGATGATCGGCGTGTACGTCGGGGAGGCGTATGTGGCACGGAGCAGTGGGCGGCCGGCTCCAGCCTTGTACGGCATCTACGATGTCGAGACCTTCACGCGCGGCGGTGTAGAGCTCGCTCGAGGTGACGGCGCTCGTTGGCAGCGTTTTGTCGTGGCGGAGCGTGACACTGCGGCCGTCCAGACGGCATCCAGGCCCGTCGAGCGATACCGGGTCCGACACGATGCGCTCGCCCACACTCTGACGCTCATCCCCCTCGAAGGCCAGGGCGATCGTCTGATCCTCCGCTACACGCATGAGGCTGACGGTCGCCTGCTCGTCGAAGGGAGCATTCGGAGTGATGCAGTCCAGGCGCATTTGCGGGCTGTGGATTTGACCCAGTTCCCGCTACGCCAACCTTTGCGCTGACGATCCGGCTTCGCGGCATGGGTGTGCAGGTTGTTTTGGTGTCGCCACGCCCGCCTTCGCGGCTTCGCCGCTTCGGCGAGCAGGCACAGTAGAATTGAACGGGTTTACAGCCATAAATGACGCCGGCACGCTGGCAGCTCGTCGAGCGGCTGTCTCAGGCGACGCAGGAACCTGGCGCGCGCACGGCCGCCGCATTTGTGCGCCAGCCGCCATTCTCACCGGCAGCAGGTCCAGCTCCGTGGACTCCCTGATCGGCCGCACGCTCGGGCGCTATCAAATCCTCGACGAGATTGGTCGAGGGGGGATGGGCGTGGTGTACCGCGCGGTTGACACCACCCTGCACCGTGACGTTGCACTCAAGATCCTCCCTCCGGATCTCGTCGCCGATCCGGACCGGCGGCAGCGCTTCTTTCTGGAGGCCCGGACCGCGTCGCGGCTCGAGCATCCGCACATTTGCGTCATCCACGAAGTGGGCGAAGCAGACGGCGCCACCTTCATCGCGATGGAGCTCGTCCGCGGCGAGAGGCTCAGCGATGTGCTGGCGCGCGGCGGGATGTCCACCTCACACGCGCTCCAGATCGCGACCGAGGTGGCCGAGGGTCTTGCGCGCGCGCACGAGATGGGCGTCGTCCACCGCGACGTCAAACCGGCCAACGTGATGATCACTGAGGAGGGCCACGCGAAGATCATCGACTTCGGGCTGGCGAAGCTCGTGGGCGCACTGCGTGGTGAGGCGAGCGCCACGACCGCCGCGGCGACCGAACCCGGCGTCGTGATGGGGACAATGGCCTACATGTCGCCGGAGCAGGCGAGAGCGGGCCGGGTCGATCACCGCAGCGACATCTTCAGCTTCGGCGTGATGGCGTACGAAATGCTGTCGGGCCGGCAGCCCTTTCACGGACACAGCGGCCTCGAGACCCTGAATGCGATTCTGCACACGCCGGCGCCGCCGTTGCCAGCGCTGGGCCCTGCGGTGAGCATCGAGGCCAACGCGGACATGCAGCGGATCATCGAAAAGTGCCTCGCCAAGGATCCGGCCGCGCGCTATCAGGGCATGCGCGACGTCGTCGTCGATCTGCGTGCGGCGCGGCGGCGGCTCGATTCGGGGCCCGTGACGACGGTAAGTGCCGCCCCCGTCGCAGCGCCGACCGCGCAGGCGAGCGCCGCGGCGCGGTACGGGCGCAGGCGGCCGCTCGCCATCGCCACGGTCGCTCTCATCGTCGTGGCGATCGCTGGCATCGTGCTCTGGCTGCAGCGGTTCCCAGCCAGTCCTGCCATGGTTGCCAGCGGCAAGCCGTCGGTCGCGGTCATGCACTTCGAGAACCACACGGGCAAGACGGATCTCGATTGGCTTCGAACGGGCCTCACGGAAATGGTCGTGACCGATCTGTCGCAATCGCCCGACATCGAGGTGCTTCCGACCGATCATCTCTCGCAGATCCTCACGACCCTCAATCGGCAGAACGATCGGGTCCTGTCGCTCGACACGATTCAAGAAACCGCGCGGCGCGCGGGAGTGAAGTACGCGATCGTCGGCAATTACCTCAAGGCCGGCGAGACGATTCGTATCAACGTCACGCTGCAGGAGGCGGCCACCGGCAAGATCGTGTCGTCCGAAAAGGTCGACGCGCTCAACGAAGCCAGCCTGTTTGCCACCGTTGACGATCTGATCCGACGGATCAAGACGACGTTTGCGACGAGGGCCGGATCCGGCGGTCCGACGGGTCTGATCGTTCCGCCCGGTGGGAAGGAGTCCCTTGTTTTCTTCCGCGACTTGAAGGAAGTCACGACGGCCTCGCCCGAAGCTTATCGCTACTACGTGCAGGGCCTCGATCTTCAGCGGGCAGGTCTGCAGCGGGAAGCCGTACCGCTGTTCGAGAAGGCGATCGCGATCGACAAGGACTTTGCCCTAGCGCTCGTGAAACTGGCTGCCATCCACAGCAACCTTGGCCATCCCGTCCAGTTCGAGCAGTATGCGCAACGCGCAATGGACCTGACGAACCGGCTCACCCCGCGCGAGCGGTACTACATCGAGGGCGTCTACTACTGGCAGAAGGAAGCGACGATGCAGAAGGCCATCGACGCCTTCAAGAATTCTCTCGCGCTTTACCCGAACGATGATCAGGCGAAGCACTCGCTCGCGGTGACGTACAACCGGATCGGGAGGACTGACGAGGCCATTCGCCTGGGCGAGGAACTCCGTCAGCGCGGCGTGTCCAACGCCCTTACGTGGACAAACCTCGCCGAGACCTATGTCGCGGTTGGGCAATTCGAGGCGGCGCGACAGGTGATGGATGACCACCTGCGCCGGACCTCGCCGAATGCAGGGAGCCATCGGTTTTGGGGCTGGCTCCTGACTGTCATGGGCAAAGGCGCGCCCCCGCACGGCGCCGGCCAACCCCATTTGCCGCATCAGGCTGAAGCCCCTGAACATCAGCATGACCGCGACGCTACCCGACGGCAAGACGGCCTGGTACTACGGTGACTGGAA
>JBLNGH010000197.1:0-7293 GCA_050264575.1 Acidobacteriota bacterium
GTGTCATCAGCCGGTCATCTTCCTGGCCACGTCGCAGTGGTTCATCAGCCTCGACGGGTTGCGCGACGCGGCGATTTCCGAAGCGAACGCGGTTCGTTGGATTCCGGAATGGGGCCGCGAACGCATGACGGCGATGTTCGTGAACCGGCCGGACTGGTGCATTTCGCGGCAGCGGGCCTGGGGCGTGCCGATTCCGGCGCTGGCCTGCCGGGCATGCGGGACGTCGACGCTGACGCCGGCCATCGTGGAACGCGCCGCCGCCATCTTCGAACAGCAGGGCGCCGATGCGTGGTACGAGCTCGACACGGCGACCTTCGTTCCCGACGGCCTGACGTGCGAGCAATGCGGCGGATCCGACTTCGAGCGTGAGCGAGACATCCTCGACGTCTGGTTCGACTCGGGCTCGAGCCACGAAGCGGTGCTGGCACAACGCGCGGAGCTCACGTGGCCGGCCGATGTGTACCTGGAAGGCACGGATCAGCATCGCGGCTGGTTTCAGTCGTCCTTGCTCGTCGGCGTCGGCACGCGGGATCGCGCGCCCTATCGCACCGTGATCACCCACGGCTTCGTCGTCGACGAACGCGGCGGCAAGATGTCGAAGTCGCTCGGCAACATCGTCGTGCCGCAGGACGTCATGCGGCACAGCGGCGCGGAAGTGCTCCGGCTGTGGGTATCGATGGTGGACTTCCGGGACGAGGTCCGGCTGGGAAAAGAGATCCTTTCGCGGACGGTCGAAGCGTATCGAAAGATCCGGAATACCTTCCGCTATCTCCTCGCGAACCTGTATGACTTCGACCCGGCACGGAATGCCGTGCCCGACGGCAAGCTCCTCGAAGTGGATCGCTTTGCGCTGGCGATCTACGCGCGCCTGGCGCACGACATTCGCGCGGCGTACGAGCGCTACGACTTTCAGTCGATCTTTCACGCGGTCAACGAGTTTCTGACGGTCGATCTGAGCGCGTTCTACCTCGACGTCTCGAAGGATCGTCTCTACACATTTCCGGCCGACTCGATCGACCGCCGATCGGCTCAAACCGCGCAGTACGTCATCGCGGACGGGCTCACGCGGCTGCTCGCGCCCATTCTTTCGATCACGGCGGAAGAGATTTGGGCTCGGCTGCCGGGATCGCGGGAGGAATCGGTGCACCTGGCGGTCTTCCCGACGGAGATTGCGCGGTACCGGCACGAGGACCTCGAACGCCGCTGGGAAGCGCTGCTCGAGGTGCGCGCCCGCGTTCTGGCCGCGCTCGAAACGGCGCGGAACGCCAAACTCATCGGCGCGCCGCTGACCGCCCAGGTCACGATCGCGGCGTCCGGAGCGCGCTACGAGCTGCTCGAGCGCTACCAGGCCGACCTGCCGATGCTGTTCATCGTCTCATCGGTCACCGTGGAGCGCAGAGACACGGCCGCTGAGATCGACGTGCAGGTCACCCGGGCTCCGGGCGAAAAGTGCCCGCGCTGCTGGCGGTTCGTCGACAGCACGTCGGCTGACGGCGAACTGGTCGGGCTTTGCGCGCGGTGCGCCGACGCCCTGGGAGGAAAAGCTGTTGCTGCCGCCCGCTGACGATCTTCCCGCCGCGACGTCGCCGCCTCCGCCCATCAGCCCTGCACCAGAGAGCACAGGGGCGCCGGCGGCCGTCCGCACGTCAAAGTTCAACTTGTACTGGTGGGTGACGATCGGCGTCGTCGCCGCCGATCAGCTTGCCAAGGCGATCGTGCGCGCGGCGCTCGCGCCGTACGAGAGCGTGACGGTCGTTCCCGGACTCATCGACCTCACGCACGTCCTCAATTCCGGGGTCGCGTTCGGCCTGCTGAACGAGCTCGATCTCCCGTTCAAGAACATCGCCACCACGATTCTGGCCGCGCTGGCGCTCGGCGGCATCGCGTACTACGCGCGGCACGTCCGCACCGAAGAGCGGCTCGCGCGATTGGGGTTGTCGCTCATCCTCGGCGGCGCGATCGGCAACCTGGCGGACCGGTTGACGACCGGCCGGGTCATCGACTTCGTGGACGTGTACTGGCAAGGCTGGCACTTCTGGGCGTTCAACGTCGCCGACGCGTCCATCACGATCGGCGCCGTGCTCGTGTTCGTCGAGCTGCTGGTGGTGAATCGACATGCATCCCATTCTGTTTGAGATCGGGAACTGGCCCGTCTATTCCTACGGCGTTCTGCTGGCGCTCGCCTATCTGGCGGGACTGCAGATGGCCGTCGTCCGCGCGCGGCGGCGGCAGATCGACGCGGCCAGGGTCATGGACCTCGGCATCTACCTCATCATCGCGGCGCTCGTCGGCGCCAAGCTGATGCTCATCGCGGTCGACTTCGACTACTTCCGGCATCAGCCGCGCGAGCTGCTGTCGCTCGTGCGCGCCGGCGGCGTGTTTTACGGCGGGCTGCTGGCGGCGCTCGCCGTCGGGCTCTGGCTCGTCGGCCGCTACAAGCTGCAGCCGTGGACGGTCGCCGACCTCATCGCGCCGGGTATCGCGCTCGGACATGTGGTGGGCCGGTTCGGCTGTCTGCTCGCGGGCTGCTGCTACGGCCGTCCGACGAGCGTCCCCTGGGCGATCACGTTCACCAACCCGGCGGCAGCGACGAACGTTGGCACCCCGCTCAACACGCCGCTCCATCCGACCCAGTTGTACGACGCGGGCGCCGAGCTGTTGATCATGGGCGTGCTGCTGCTGACGGAGCGGCGCGGCCGGCCGTTTGCCGGACGGACGTTCTGGCTCTACATGCTCCTGTACGCGATCTCCCGCTACATCGTGGAGATCTACCGCGGGGACGAGCGCGGGATGATTCTCGGCGTGTCGACGTCGCAGTTCGTGTCGATCCTGATCGTGCCGCTCAGCATCATCATGCTGCTGCGACTGCGGCGGAAATGACCTCGGGTTCCGTTTTACGGAAAACGTAAAATGGAACCCGAGGTCTTTCTGCATGCCGTCGCGACACCGCGTGATGCAGGTCAGCGGCTCGATCATTTCCTCGCGCGACGGCTGCCGCAGCTCTCCCGATCGCAGATCCAGCGCCTGATCCGCCAAGGCCGCGTCCAGATCGACGGCGCCCGGCCCAAACCGTCGCTCGTCGTGTGGGATGGACTGTCGGCAGACGTCTCGGTTCCCCCACCCGAGCCCCTCGACCTCGTCCCGGAAGCGTTGCCGCTGTCGATCCTGTACGACGACGAGTCGCTGGTCGTGATCGACAAACCCGCGGGAATGGTCGTTCACCCGGCGGCGGGACATCGGCACGGGACGATCGTGCATGCGCTGTTGCATCACGTCGGCGGGCTGAGCGGCATCGGCGGCCGCGAACGCCCGGGAATCGTCCACCGGCTGGATCGCGGCACGTCCGGCGTGATGATCATCGCGAAAACGGACGCGGCCCACCGGGCGCTGACGCAGCAGTTCCACGACCGGCAAGTTGAGAAGGAGTACATGGCGCTGGTATGGGGAAAGGTCTCCGCGGGTCTGGCGATCGAGAAGCCGATCGGCCGGCATCCGGCGCATCGACAGAAGATGTCCACGCGATCGCGGCGGGGACGCACGGCGATCACGCGCGTCGTGGACGCGGAGCCGCTCGCCGGCGTGACGCTCATTCGCGTGGCGATCGCGACCGGTCGCACCCACCAGATACGCGTGCACCTGGCCGACGCGAGACATCCCATCGCCGGCGATTCGCTTTACGGGGGTGTCCGGCGGCGGTTGCCGGCGCGGTTGGCGGCAATCGGACGACTCGAGCGGCCGTTCCTTCACGCCGCGCGGCTGCAGTTCACGCACCCGGACAGCTCGCGCCGGATGACGTTCGAGGCGCCTCTCCCCAGCGACTTGGCCGGCGTGCTCGCCAGCCTGCGACAATCGTCCCCATGACCGCTGCGAAACGGCGATCGAACGCGCCTCGCCTCCTGAAGCGATCCGTCCCCTTTCAAGGACGCGTCTTTCGAATCGAGCAGGATCGCGTGCGGCTGCCGAACGGGCGAACGGCGACGTTCGACGTCGTCCGTCACAGAGGGTCGGTCGTCCTCATCGCCCAGCCAACCCGCCAGTCGGTGGTGTTGATCCGACAGTTCCGGTATGCGATTGGCCAGTGGGTGTGGGAAATGCCGGCCGGATCGCTCGAGCGTGGAGAACGTCCGGACAAGGCGGCCCGGCGCGAGTGCGAGGAAGAAATTGGAATGAGCCCGCGTCGTATTTCCAAGGTAGCCGCGCTTTACCCCACCCCCGGGTTCTGCGACGAAATCATGGTGTTTTACCGATGTTCCCATTTCGTCACACCCACACACCGCGTCCACGCGGATCCGGACGAGCTCATCGAACCGCGCGTGTTCTCGGTGCGGGAGGCCGGCGCGCTCGTCGAGCGAGGCAAGGTGGTCGACATGAAAACCATCCTGGGTTTAGGCTTGATACGGTCGTGATGATGATTCAGCTACGCGTGGGCGAGACCCGCCGCCAGGTGAGCTGGACGGCCTGGAGCGGCGTTCTCGCCGCGGCGGTCATCCTGACCGCGGGCTGCGATCGCGGCACCCAGAGCGCGACGGCCGCGCCTGCCGACGGCCGGCACGGCGGCAGCGGACCCGCCGCCGTCGCGGTCAGCGCTGCGACGGCGGTGACGAAGCCGATGGCGGTCAAGCTGAAGAGTGTCGGCAACGTCGAGGCATCATCAACCGTCGAAGTGCGCGCCCAGGTGACCGGTGTGCTGCTGACCGTGAACTTCACCGAGGGACAGGATGTTCGCGCCGGCCAGCTGCTCTTCACGATCGATCCTCGTGCGTTCGACGCCGCGCTCGCTCAAGCGGAGGCGGCGCTCGCGCGCGACGTGGCGCAGTCGAAGAACCTCGAGGCGCAGCACGGGCGGCTGACCAACCTTTTGAAGCAAGGGCTCGTTTCCCAGGCGGACTACGACAGTGCCGCCGCGGCGTTGGCGGCGATTCAGGCGTCGATTGCGGCCGACAAGGCGGCGGTCGACAACGCGCGGCTTCAGCAGCAGTACACGCGCATGTCGGCACCGGTCGCCGGACGAACGGGCGCGCTGCTCGTCCATCCCGGATCGATCATCCGCGCCAACGATGCCGCGCCGCTCGTGATCATCAACCGAATCGTCCCGGCCTACGTCAGCTTCTCGGTACCGGCGCGGATGCTCCCGCAGCTGAAACCGCGAGACGCGCAGCACGGTCTGGGCGTCGAGGCCTCACCCGCTGGAACGGCCGGCGTGGTTTCGTCCGGCACCGTGACCTTCATCGACAACGCCGTCGATCCGTCGACCGATACGATTCGCCTCAAGGCGACGTTTGCGAACGAGAACAAACGCCTGTGGCCCGGCGCGTTCGTCGACGTGACGCTGCAGCTCTCCGTGGATCCGAAAGCGACCGTGATTCCGTCCAAGGCGGTCCAGGCCAGCCAGCAGGGCGAGTTCGTGTTCGTCGTCAAAACGGACCAGACCGTCGAGGCGCGGAGCGTCAAGGTGGCGTGGACGGAGGGCGATGAGGCAGTCATCGAGAGCGGCATCAAGCCCGGCGACACCGTCGTCACCGACGGACAGCTCCGGCTGACGCCCGGCGCGCGCGTTTCCATCAAGACGGACGACAAACGGCCATGAACCTCTCGGCCCCGTTCATCCGCCGGCCTGTGGCGACGACGCTCGTCCAGCTGGCGATCGTCATCTTCGGCATCATGGGCTACCGGTCGCTGCCGGTGAGCGACCTGCCCAACGTCGACTTTCCGACTCTTCAGGTCAACGCGAGCCTCCCGGGCGCGAACCCCGAGACGATGGCCGCGGCTGTGGCGACGCCGCTCGAGAAGCAGTTCGCGACGATCTCGGGCATTACGTCGATCAGCTCGAGCAACACGCTCGGCAGCACGTCGATCACCCTGCAATTCGATCTGGATCGCGACATCGATGCGGCGGCGCAGGACGTTCAGGGGGCGATTTCCCGCACGCTCCGCTCGCTGCCGCCCGACATGCCCGGCGCTCCGGGCCTGCAGAAGGTGAACCCGGCGGATTCGCCGATTCTGTTCCTGGCGCTGAACTCGCCGACGCTGCCGCTGTCGGAGATCAACGAGTACGCGGAGATCAACGTCGCGCAGAAGATCTCGACGCTGAAGGGCGTCGCGCAGGTCTCGATTTTCGGCGCGCAGAAGTTCGCGGTCCGGATCGACGTCGACCCCCGTCAGCTGGCCGCCCATGAGCTGGATTTCGACCAGCTGGCGTCGTCCGTCGGCCGCGGCAGCGTCAACCGGCCCACCGGCACGCTCTACGGACCCGATCGCACATTCGCCGTGAAGTCCGACGGCCAGCTCACGAACGCCGAGGGGTTCCAGCATCTGATCGTCGCGTATCGCAACGGCCGTCCGATCCGGCTCGAGGAAGTCGCGCACGTGTACAACGGCGTCGAGAACGACAAGACCGCCAGTTGGTACAACGACGCGAGAACGATCTATCTCGCGGTCCAGCGCCAGCCAGGCACGAACACGGTCGAGATCGTCGACGCGATTCGCGCGCAGCTCCCGCTCCTCCAGGCTCAGTTGCCGGCGTCGCTGCGGCTCGTCATCCGCTTCGACCGGTCGCAGGCGATCCGCGAGTCCGTTCACGACATCAAGTTCACGCTGGTGCTGACCGTCGCGCTCGTCGTGATGGTGATCTTCCTGTTCCTGCGCAATATTTCGGCGACCATCATTCCGAGCCTCGCGCTGCCGGCGTCGATCGTCGGCACGTTCGCCGCGATGTCGCTCCTCGGCTACAGCCTCGACAACCTGTCGCTGATGGCCCTGACGCTCTCGGTCGGCTTCGTCGTCGACGACGCGATTGTCATGCTCGAGAACATCGTGCGGCACATGGAGCATGGCGAGGAGGCGATGACCGCCGCGCTCAGCGGCTCGAAGGAAATCGCCTTCACGATTCTCTCCATGACGCTGTCGCTCGCGGCCGTCTTCATACCGGTCCTGTTCATGGGCGGGATCGTCGGCCGGCTGCTGCACGAGTTCGCCGTGACCATTGGCGTCGCGATCCTGGTGTCGGGCTTCGTCTCGCTGACGTTGACGCCGATGCTGTGCGGCCGCTTCCTGCGTCCGCCGCAGACCCAGCGGCACGGACGCCTGTACATGGCGATCGAGCGCGTGTTCCTGGGCTCCCGCGACGCCTACGGCTGGGCCCTGCGCAAGGCGATGACCCACCACGGCGTGACCATGGCGATTTCAGGGTTGCTGCTCGTCGCGACGGTCTACTGCTTCAGGATCATTCCGACCGGGTTCATCCCGAGCCAGGATACGGGCCAGCTGCAGGGACAGACCGAGATGGTGCAGGGC
>JBLNGH010000198.1:0-11740 GCA_050264575.1 Acidobacteriota bacterium
GTGCATGGGAACCCGCGGGGCTGGCGGCACGAGTCTCGCCCTTTGAGACGATGCGCACACATTCATCACAGGTGCGACAACGCTCACGTCAGTGGCTGGTGGTGGCGGAGATCTCAGCCGCCGTCGCGCTGCTTCTCACGGCTGCGGCGCTGACACGAAGTGTCACCGCGCTGCTGCAGGTGGATCCCGGGTTCGCGGCAGCGCGAGTGTTGACCGCTCGCGTGACGCTGCCGGCCACGACCCATGGCTCGGCCGAGGTGCGGAGAACGCTCGCCGAGCGATTCTTGGCTGACGTCGAAGCCCTTCCCGGTGTCGAAGGTGCCGCGATCGGATCGGCGCTGCCCTTCCGCAGCGCGTCCTCGCCGTTCACGTTCATTACCGACGCTGCGCCCGCCGATCGGCATCAGGCCGAGCATCGATCGATCAGTCCGGGCTATGTGGAGACGCTTGGGATGACGCTGCTGGCCGGGCGGAGCTTCACGGCAGCCGATGTCAGAGACAGTCCCCGCGTCGCGCTCATCACGGCAAGCCTGACCAAGGTTTGGGGAGTCGATAATCCTGCGGCCGTCGTCGGCCGTCGACTGAGCATCGACGGGCCGGGCGGACCGTGGCGGGAGATCGTCGGCGTCGTGGCAGACACCCGTCACGCGGCGCTGACGCAGGCGGGCCGTGGAGAGCTTTACCTGCCGTGGCAGCAGGACCCGTGGCCCGGACTCGTCGTCATCGTCCGGTTCGCGCCGGGTGCCTCGCCCTCGGCCGCGCGCGTGAGCCAGGCGCTCGCGACAATTGATCCGCGGCTGCCGCTGTTCGATGTGGAAATGCTCGCCGATCGCCTGCGCGCCTCGCTCGGCCCGCAGGTGTTCCTCCAGCGCGGGTTCACGGCCTTCGCCGGTCTGGCGGCGGTTCTCGCGGTCGCGGGGGTATTCGCTCTTCTCACGTGGAACGTCGCCAGCCGCCGGCGCGAAATCGCGTTACGCCTGGCGCTGGGTGCGAGTCCGGCAGCAATCGTGCGGTCATCGACCAAGCAAATGGCGGCCATGCTCGCCGTGGGAATGATGATCGGCGCCCCGGCCGCGTGGGTGATTTCACGAGTGATCGCGACCTTCGTGCCGGGCTGTGCTCCTCTTGACGCCGCGACGGCGGGGCTCACGCTGGCGGTCTTTGTCGCCATGACGGCGCTGGTGTGTATCGTACCCGGCCGCCGAGCCGCTGCCACAACCCCTTCCGTCCTCGTTCGCGGGTAACCCGGGCGTCTACCCGCCGTGACGAATCCTGTGCGCGGGTGACAGAGCCGCGGTATTCTACGTGTCGCGCCGTGGGCGCGGCCGACACAGGAGAGACGTCAATGAAACTGGTAGTCACCGTGGCAGTGGCGGTATTCGTGCTGGGTACGTCCGCCGGCGCGCAGGACGCCAAAAAGATCGAGGCCGGCAAGAAAGTCTACGAGGCGCAGAAATGCGCCACGTGTCACATGATCGCCGGGAAGGGCAACAAGTTGTACCCCCTTGACGGCGTCGGATCGAAGCTCTCGGCGGCCGACCTCAAGAAATGGATCACGAGCCCGGCCGAGATGGAAGCCAAGCTGCCCAAGCCGCCGACCCTCAAGATGTCGTCGAGGAAGTACAACCTCAACGACGCCGATCTCGATGCGCTGGTCGCATACCTCGAATCACTGAAGAAGTGATCCGCTCCGCGGCGCTTCTTGCCGCGGCAGTCGTCGAGATCGCCGGCAGGCAAAACCTCGCGACGGCCGGCTCGTGACGTCCGGGAATTCACGCAGCCAGACCGGCAACGCCAGCCGGCTACTGGATACTATGGCAGAGCGTGCATTCCTGACGGATCGTCCGGCCGTCTTTGGTCTTGTGGCTTTCGTCGTGGCAGCGGAAGCAGCCCGGAAAGTCCATGTGGCCGATGTTGTTGGCGTAGGTGCCCCAGGTCACGTTCATCTCCGGAAAAATGTTCCGTCGATAAAGCAACTGCGTGCCCGATACGCCACGCTCGACTTCCTGGCGGCGCCCCATGTAGACGTCGTTGTAATTGGTTCGGTAGAACTCGCGCAACCGCGCGGCGATGGCGTCGACCGCCGCCGTCGATGACGGGTACGTCGCGCTCAACGCCGCCGTCGCTTCCCGTTTGATGAACGGCAGCGTAGTCGGGATCACGCCCCTGGAAAGCGCGCGGTCCACGCCCTTCGCCGGTGTCGCGTCGAATGGGTGGCTGGGCCGATTGTGACAGTCGACGCAGTCCATCCGGCGTCGCTCGCCCTTGGCCAGTTCCTCGGGCGTCACCCCGTCGACCTGGTACTCGCGCACGTTCCCGTAGCGATCGCGCAGCCGCACCCAGGGAATGACCTGACGCTTCTCGTCGGTGGCGATGTACTCGATTTCATTGGCCAGGTTCATGTGCCAGTGAATGCCGGTCGCGATCCCCAGCCGATCGCTTCCGCCGCCGACATGAACCTGCATGGTCGTCGTGGTTTCGGTATTCTTTTCGTCCTCGGCATATTCACGAACGATATGGATTTTGTCGCCGTGGAACTTCTCCGGCCAGTGGCACTGCTCGCACGTCTCGCGCGCAGGCCTGAGGTTGTGCACGGGCGAGGGAATGGGACGGGAGAAGGTCTTCAAAGTAACGGCGAACACCTGCCTGGTGCCCGAGAGCTTCGACCGGACGAACCAGTTCGCACCCGGTCCAATGTGACACTGCACGCAGGTCACGCGCGAATGCGGGCTGTCCTGATATGCCGCGAACTCGGGCTCCATCACCGTATGGCAGACCTGCCCGCAGAACTGGACCGAGTCCATGTAGTGCACGCCCGAGTACGCCGCCAACGACACGATCACGAGGTTCACGAGCGTCGCGATGACAATGAAGAACGCCCACGTCCGCTGCCTCGGGTTGTTGAGATCCAGGCGAGGCCACTCCATACCAACCGGCCGGCCGGCCAGCCGCCGCCGCCGGGTCATCCAGGCGCCGATCGGAATCAGCAGCAGGCCGAACACGAATACGGCGGGCAGCGTCAGGAAAACGACGATGCCCATGTACGGATTCGTGTGCAGCCCGAACAGATCGAGCAGGAAGAAGATCAGAAAGAGGACGCCGCCGGCGGTCGCGAGGATCGCGCCGACGAGAGAGATAGGATTACGCGGAAGAGGGATCTGCATCTGTTCGCTGCCCGTCGGTCGTGGCACCGCCCGCCGGCGCCTGATCAGGTCAGGACAGCATACAGAATCAAGCCGACCAGCGTCAGGCCAATCGACACCGCGACGACGGCGACAACCCGGCCCAGCCGCGTGAGCCACGCCGGCGGCGGGTCAACGCGCAGCGCGTCGAGCGCCGCGCCCTGCCGCAGCCGCGCGTACTCGTCCGGCCGCTCGTCCCTCAATTCGGCTTCGGTCAGGCTGCCCGTGAAGATGACCGGATCCATCGGGAACTTTTCGGGCCGGAGGTGCGCGTTGAAAAAGTGCAGCGTGAAAATGAAACCGACGGCGAGCAGGGCCTCCTCGCCGTGCACGAGCAGCGCGACGTTGAAGACCCAGCCCGGCACGACCCTCGCGAAGAACTCTGGAAACCAGAGCAGCAGTCCCGAGCCGCCGATGATCGCCATTCCCCAAAAGACGGCCCAGTAGTCGAACTTCTCCCAGTAGGTATAGCGATCGAAGCGAGGACGCGCGCCGCGGCCGATGAACCAGCGGAGATGGCCGACGAGATCCCGCAGGTCGCGCGGCTGCGGCACCATGGAGCGGGGGCCCCACAGCACACTGTAATCTCTCTGGCCGATGACGCGACGCGCCAGGCGACCGAGATGCGTGAGGAAGACGCCGATGAGGAGCAGCGCGGAGACGCGGTGCAGCCACCCGGCCACCTCGAAGCTGCCGAAGACGCGTGACAACCTGCGCGCCCACTGTTCGTCGTTGAACAGCAGCGGCAGGCCGGTCGCGGCCAGACCGAGAAAGCTCACCATGAGCAACCCGTGCAGTACCCGATCGAACGCGTCGAAGCGTCGAAGATGGACGTGTTCGGCGGGCCGGCGCACCGCGGCGGATTCAGCCATTCCTCGTCTCCGGCCCGTCGCCGTCGGACTTCGCGTCCGCCGGCGCCTTCGCTCGTCGCGCGATTACGCCGCGCGGCAGCCACAGGAGCGCATGCAGCCCGAAGAACCCGAAGACGCCGGTGAGAAGCCAGCTCATGAAGCGCGACGCATGGAACAGCACCGGATTGCGCGCTTTGTCGTGTTTGTCGGCATGCGGATCGTAGCGAATGAACCCTGCCGTCGCCGACGCATGGCACTGGCGGCACGTCTCGAGCAATCGTGTGTCGGACACGGTCGATCGGGGATCGGATTTCGGGTAGATGGCGTGCGCGCTATGACAACTCGAGCAGGTCGCGACGCGCACGAACCCGAGCGACGTCACCTGGCCGTGAAACGTATCGCGGTACGTCGTGATCTTGTCGGCGTGGCAGGTGCCGCACTCCCGGATGACGTCGAGCTGCCATGACGCGACGTCGGCGCGCTGGATCGCATGCGCCGTGTGACAGTCGGCGCACACCGGCGCGCGCGCGTCGCCTTTGGCCAGGGCCGCGCCGTGAACGCCTGCTTCGTATTGCGTCTTGATGCCGCCGTGGCACGATCCGCACGTGGACGGCACGTTGCTGCGGTGCACGCGGCTCTGCGGGTCGGCCTTCGGGCGAATGTCGTGGTTGCCGTGGCACGACGTGCAGTTGGCGGCGACCAGCAGTCCGCTGCGGCTGACTGCCCTGCCGTGAATGCTGTCACGGTACAACTCGGCGACGTTTCCCGCCCGTATCCCGCCCTGCTGAATGATCGACGGATTGCCGTGACACCGGCCGCAGGTATCCGGGAGATTCAGGGGATAGGTCGCCGACTGCGAATCCTTGGCGGACCGGATTTCATGGCTGGTATGACAGTCGACGCAGGTCGCCGCCACGCTGCCCGGCGTCTGACGTCTCGCTTGGGCGTGGATGCCCGCGTCGTACGTCGTCGACGCCTGATCGTGACACGTCGCGCAATTGACGCGCGCGAGCTTCGCCGCGTGCGGGAACTCGGCTGTCTTCGCGAGATCGACGTGGCACGCCACGCAGTCGAGGCCAAGCCCCCCGTGCACCGACTGCGCGAACTTCTTCGCGTCGACTGCGATCGACCGGCCACTCTCTGATTTGGCGTCGGCGTCGCCGTGACAGGCGAGACACGTGTCGTTCGAGGGCGCAGGCGTCGCGGCGCGCTGCGCAAGAAGTGGCGCGGCCATCCCGGCAATCGCGACCACAGCCACGACGAATGGCTGACGGAGCATGCGACAGAGTTCCGTGCGCACGTCCGCGGATTATTTCACAGAGGCTGAGAAATCGTCGGCCCCAGAGGACCGCCCTGATCTGATGCGGCGAGCAGCGCCAAGGTGATGCGGGCTCAGGCACGGTTCCTGCAACGCGTCGTGCCGGATACCAGTCTCTCTCGCAGGAGGACCAGGGTGCGAATCGCCTCTTGGGTCGTCACCGAACCATGCCAGCCGATGATCCACCAGAGCCGCGACGAAAGTCCCGGGCCCGGCGAGGTCATCATTCGAACGGCCGCCTGCGGCGTCTGTCACACGGATCTCGGATTCTTTTACGAGGGCGTGCCCACACGCCACCCGTTTCCGCTGACGCTCGGCCACGAGATCAGCGGCACGGTCGTCGACGCGGGCGCCGGAGCCGAAACGTGGATCGGTCGAGCGGTCGTAGTGCCCGCCGTGCTGCCATGCGGGGACTGTCCGGCCTGTCTCGCAGGCCGGGGCCAGATTTGTCCGAACCAGGTATTCCCGGGCAACGACGTCGACGGAGGATTCGGAACGCACGTGCGAGTGCCGGCGCGAGGATTGTGCCCCGTCCCGGATCTCTCTGATCGCGCCATCAACCGGCCGGGCGTCGATCTGGCGGCGCTCTCCGTGATCGCCGATGCGGTGTCGACGCCCTATCAGGCCATCGTGCGGAGCAGCCTTGCCGAGGGCGACGTCGCGGTGTGGGTCGGCGCGGGGGGCATCGGCGGTTTCGGCGTGCAGATGTCTGCTGCGCTCGGCGCGGCCGTGGTCGCCATCGACATCGATGACGAGCGGTTGTCGCACGTCTCGCGCCATGGGGCCGCATTGACGCTGAACTCCTCACACGCCGACCCGAAAACTCTGCGTCGGACCATCAGGGAGTTCGCGGCGGCACGCGGCACACCAACCTGGCGGACGCGGATCTTCGAGGCGTCCGGCCACCCCGCCGGACAGGCGATGGCCTTCGGTCTGCTCGGGCCCGGCGGCGTGCTGATGATCGTCGGGTATACGGCGAAGCCCGTCGAGGTTCGGCTGTCGAACCTCATGGCCTTCGACGCGGTCGCGCAGGGAAACTGGGGCTGCCTCCCCGAACACTACCCCGCCATCGTCAATCTGGTGCTGTCGGGACGCATTGCGCTGGAGCCATTCATCGAGCGTCGTCCGCTCGCCTCGATCAACGAGGTCTTTGCCGAGTTGCACCAGGGCGGAGTTCGACGCCGCATCGTGCTCATCCCGGAGGCCTGAAGTCATGCTGCTCAAAGATCACACGCTCGCACCTGCTACCGAGATCGAGGGTCTGCGCTACGAGGAATCGCCGCTGCGGGACGAGACGGGCGGCCTCGTGCCGGGGTTGCACTCCGTGCGAATCACGCTCGACAACCCGAGCCAGCTCAATTCGTACACCACCGAGATGATCAAGGGCGTGATTGCCGGAATGCGACGAGCGTCGGCCGATCGCGCGGCGGTCGCCGTGGTGTTCACCGGATCAGGCACGCGTGCCTTCTGCACGGGCGGCAACACGGCCGAATATGCCGAGTATTACGCGGGCCATCCGGAGGAGTACCGGCAGTACATGCGGCTCTTCAACGACATGGTCAGCGCCATTCTCATGTGCGACAAGCCCGTCATCTGCCGCGTGAACGGCATGCGCATCGCGGGCGGGCAGGAGATCGGGATGGCGTGCGATTTCTCCGTCGCACAGGATCTCGCGACGTTCGGCCAGGCCGGCCCGCGTCACGGGTCGGCCCCCGACGGCGGCAGCACGGATTTCCTGCCGCTCTTCGTCGGCATCGAAGCCGCGATGGACAGCTGCACCCTCTGCGAACCGTGGAGCGCGTACAAAGCGCTGCGGCTCGGGCTGGTGCGCACCGTCGTGCCGGCGCTCCGGGTCGACGGCCGGCTCATTCCCAACCCGCTGGTCGTGACCGATCGGTGGATCGATCAAGGCCAGATCGTCTACGGCGAGTTCAAATCCGCCGCCGAAAAAGATGCCGGCCGCAAACTGTTCGACGCCGGCACGATCGATCTCGCGCCGCTCGAGAGGGCGGTGGATGCGCTCGTCTTCAAGCTCGCCAACACGATGCCGGGCTGTCTGTCGAAGACGCTCGAAAGCGTGCGAAAGCACAAGCTCGCGCATTGGGATGCGAACCGCGAGAGCAACCGCGCCTGGCTCGCACTCAACATGATGACCGAGGCGCGTGCCGGGTTCCGGGCGTTCCACGAGGGCAGCAAGGCCTGCCGCGAAGCCGACTTTCTCCTGTTGCGCCGCCGCCTCGCGGAAGGGGCCGCCTGGGATGACGCCCTGATCGACGACGTGATTGCGCGCGCGCACGGCCACGTCCACGTGTGAGGAAGGTCCATGGCCGATCTGGTATCCGTCATCGAGATCGACGGCGGCGCGTGGTGGCGTGTCGTCCTGGGGGGCTCGAAGGGCAATATCTTCGACACCCACCTCACGAATGCGCTGACCACGACGTTCCGGGATGCCGCACGAGCGCCGGGGCTCAAAGCGCTCCTCATCGAGGGTGACGGCGCGAACTTCTCGTTTGGTGCAAGCGTCCAGGAACATCTGCCCGGTCAGGTGGCCGGCATGCTCGACCGCTTTCACCACCTGCTGTTCGCGCTGCTCGACAGCCATGTCGTCGCGCTGGCGGCCGTGCGCGGGCGGTGTCTCGGCGGCGGGCTCGAGCTCGCGACGGTCTGCGACCGGGTGTTTGCCGGTCGCGATGCCGTGCTCGGTCAGCCGGAGATCACGCTCGGCGTGTTCGCTCCGGCCGCCTCGGTGGCGCTCGCGCATCGCATCGGACACGCCCGCGCCGTCGACCTGTGTCTGACCGGGCGGACGATCGGGGCGCCCGAAGCGCTCGCGATCGGCCTCGTCGACGAGATTGCCGAGGAACATCCAGCAGATGCCGCCCTGGCGTGGGCACGCAGGCATCTGGCCTCCAGATCGGCGGCCAGCCTCCGACTGGCTGTGCGAGCGGTCCGCGCACACTTGGTAGCGGCGCTCAGAACGGAACTACCGGCGATCGAGCGCCTCTATCTCGATGAGCTGATGCAGACGTCCGACGCGGTCGAAGGTCTCCAAGCATTTCTCGAGAAGCGTCCGCCGCAGTGGAGGCACGCATGACGGCATCCGACACCGTGGGAGCCGTCGTGACCCGCGCGGAGCACATGTACCGCGACTACCGGCTCGGCTCGGTGCGCGACTGGAAAGCGCGCACGGGAGGCCTGGCGATCGGCTACATGCCGGTCTACGTCCCCGGCGAACTGCTCCACGCACAAGGCGTGCTGCCCGTGGGCCTGCTGGGCGCGCGCGACGACCTCGAGATCATCAAGGGAGACGCCTACTACCAGTCGTACATCTGCCACATTCCGCGCAGCACGATCGAGCTCGGACTGAACGGCAGCCTCGACGTTCTCGATGGCGTGATCTTTCCCGCGACGTGCGACGTAATCCGGAACCTGTCGGGAATGTGGCAGATGCTGTTTCCGGACAAGCTGGTCCGGTATTTTGACGTGCCCCATAATTTCGAGCGCGCGATCGGCGGCCGCTTCTACCGCGAGGAGCTCGAGCGGTTGTCGGCCGACCTCACCGCGCGCGGTGCGGCGCCGCTCGACGACGGGTCGTTGCGAGCCGCAATTGAGCTCTACAACGAGTACCGCCGCGTCGTTCGCCAGCTCTATGCGCTTCGCCAGCAGCAGCCCTGGAAGGTCCCCACGTCCGATCTCTATCTGGTGTTGCGGGCCACGCTGGCGCTGCCGGTCGACGAGGCGACTGAGATGCTGCGCGAGTACCGGGACGCGGCGGAAGCCTCGTCGAACCCGCCACTCGATCAGGCCAGGGTCGTGGTGAGCGGCTCGTTCTGCGAGCAGCCGCCGATCGGACTGATCCGGACGCTCGAGCGCGCCGGCTGCTACATCGTCGAGGACGACTTCGTGCAGGTCAGCCGATGGATTCGATCGGACATCCCCGTCGACGGCGATCCACTCGAGAACCTCGTCGTGGCCGGTCTCGAGCAGGTCGTGGCGGGCCCGACGCGGTACCTGGCCCAGGGTGAGAAAGGCGCGGAGCTCGTGGCGCGCATCCATGAGAGCGGCGCCGAGGGCGTCATCTTCTGCGCGCCCAGCTTCTGCGATCCGGCGCTGCTCGACCAGCCCATGATGGTGCGCGCCGTCGAGCGTCGCGGCGTGCCCTGGACGTCTTTCAAGTACTCGGAGAACACCGGACAGTTTCAGGTGATCCGCGAGCAGGCCGGAACGTTTGCCGATTCGATCAAGCTGTGGAGCGGCACATGACATCGCCATCTTCGACGGAGGCGCGCAAGGACGCCAGTCAGGTCCGCCAGAAGGACATGATCGCGCGTCACTTCAACCGGCTGGCGGCCGCGCCCGACACCGGCGAAAAGAGCGCGTACACGTTCGTGCCGGGCAATCTGACGGAGCTGCTCCTCAGCTTCGACCTGCTGCCGGTGCTGCCCGAAATCAACGCGCTCCAGTCGGCGATGCGTGGCCGGACCGCGGAGTACATCGCGCTGGCTGAAAAGCTCGGACACTCCGAGGATGTTTGTACGTACGTGAAGAGCGACATCGGCATGCTCAAGTCGGGCAACGTCGGCCCGACCGGCCAGCGGCTCCCGAACCCGGACCTCCTTCTGCTTTCGTACACCGGCTGCTTCACGTTCATGAAGTGGTTCGAGCTTCTCCGGGAGGAATACCACTGCCCGGTGGCGATGCTGCACGTGCCGTATCAGCCCGAAGGGCGGATCACCAGCTCCATGCGCGACTATGTTGTCCGGCAGCTGCGGCACGACGTGATCCCTTTGCTCGAACGGATCAGCGGCAAAGCGTATGACGAGGAGCGACTGCGGGAGCATCTGCGCCTGTCGGCGCAGGCCGAGGACGATCTCGTCTGGGTGCTGCAGTCGGCGGCGCATCGCCCATCGCCCATCGACGCGTACTTCGGCGCGGTGTACTACGTCGGGCCGATCTTCAGCGCCTTCCGGGGCACCACAGACGCCGTCGGCTACTACCGCGCGCTGCGCGAGGAGATCGCCGACCGGCTCGCCCAGGGCAAAGGGCCCGTGACGCCCGATGGCGAGGTCGAGCATGAGCGGTTTCGAGTGGTGGTCGAAGGCCCGCCGAACTGGACGCATTTCCGGCAGTTCTGGAAGATGTTCGCTGACGAGGGCGCCGTCGCCGTGGCGTCCACGTACACGAAAGTCGGCGGCGTCTACGACCTGGGCTTCCGGCACGATGCATCGCGGCCGCTCGAATCGCTCGCCGACTACTGCCTTGGCTGCTACACGAATCTCGGGCTGCCGACCCGCATCAATCTGCTGACGCGCTATCTGAAGGACTACAGCGCGGACGGATTCCTGATCAACTCGGTCAAGAGCTGCAACTCGTTCAGCGCGGGACAGCTCCATATCCTCCGTGAAGTTGAGGCGCGATCGGGACGTCCCGGCGGGTTCATCGAGAGCGACCTGGTCGATCCGCGGTATTTCTCGGCGGCCAACATCAAGAACCGGCTCGAATCGTACTTCCAGATGCTGGAACAGAAGCGGCTCGGAGGCGCGGCATGAACTACGCCGTCGGTATCGATCTGGGCTCGACCACCACGAAGGCCGTCGTCATCGGCGCTGACGCGGCCGTCCTTGGCCGGGGGATCACGAACAGCCGGAGCAACTACGACGTGGCCTGCCAGGTCGCGCTGAACGAGGCGCTGATCGACACGCGGTTTTCGCTCATCCGCCAGGAACTGGCGGCGATGGGGCTCGCGCCGGACGACCTCGCGCGGCGCCTGCGAGCATTCGAACGGCTCTTCCGCGCGGAGCAATACCGCTCACAGCTGCGAGTCCTCGCGCGCGAGCTGGACCGGTTTGCTGGCCGTCTTCTGACTGGCGGACACGCCCTCCGGGCCGCCGTCGGCCGCATTACGACCGCCATGGAAGAGGACATCTCATCGCTCTTTGCCGAGGGGTCGCGCCGCAAGAGCGACTTCTTCCGCGATCTGGCGGGCAGCCGCTACGTGAAATTCGCGGAAACTGAAGCGCGGGTGACCGGTGCGGGTTTCGATCGGCTCGTCGGTCTCTTCGACAAGGCGATCCTCGATGTCGAGAACTCGGCCGAAGCCGCCGGACGCTTCGATGCGCACATGGAGGCGGCCATGGCCGCCTCGGGCGCCGATGAGTCGCGGCTGGCCGAGCCGGTCGAGCGGATCGCCGGCATGATGCTCGAGAAAGTGGGATCGGTTGGCACCGGCTACGGCCGGCAGCGTCTGCCGTTTCCCGAGGGACAGATCAAGTCGGAGATTCTGTGTCACGGGCTCGGCGCGCACGCGCTGTTCCCCCGCACGCGGACGGTGCTCGACATCGGCGGCCAGGATACGAAGGCGATTCAGGTGGACGATCAAGGGATCGTCA
>JBLNGH010000199.1:0-5805 GCA_050264575.1 Acidobacteriota bacterium
AGCCGCGCGTGATCTCTTGCCACGACTTGCCCATGTCGCGCGTGCGATAGATGTGCGGATTGAAGTCCGTGAGCTGATGACGATCGACGGACGCATACGCCGTATTCGCGTCGAAATGCGAGGCTTCGATCGTCGTCACCCTGCTCCACGCGTCGACCGCTGGCGGTGTGACGTTGTACCAGTTCCTGCCGTCCTCGGTTGACACCTGGATTAATCCGTCATCGGTGCCGATCCAGATGAGCGGCGCGCGGACGGGCGACGGCGACACGGCGTAGATGACGCCGCGATTGCCGTTGCGATCGGTGTCCTTCGCGGCAACCGCGTCGAGATTCTTCAGAATGCCCGAGTCTGGACGCGTCAAATCGGCCTGACGTTGGGGGTCGTGCCAGTGCACAAATCGCCTATTGGATCCGTAGGACCGTCATGGCTGGAAGGCGAGTGGCTTTCCGTACGGGCAGGTAGGTCGACAGCATTCCGGTAAATGCAACGATGGCAGCACCACCGATGAGTACCTGCCACTCCCAGGCTCGGAATCCGACCAGATATGCGGTCAACACACGGCCCATCAGCCAGGTCCCGATGAGGCCGCCTAACAGCCCGAGCGCGATCGGCCACGCCATCTGCAGGACAAGTCTGCGCGTAATCGATTCGGGCATCGCTCCGAGTGCAAGGCGTATCGCCACTTCATGCATCCGTTTTTGTGTCGAATACGACACAACCCCGAACATGCCAAGGGCGGCCAAGGCCGTAGCGAGACTCGCGACCGTACCGAGAACGATCGTCTGAAATCGCGGCGTCCGGTATTCAGTCATGCCGTGGATCGACTCGGACCACCACCTGGTGGTGACGGGCATCTCCCTTTGCAGGCCGCTGACGAACTGTCGGATTTCGATAGGCGCTTGCCGCGACGAGGCCCGCAGTCGAGCAATGAAATCCATGCGTCCATCGAACGTGGAGTCGAGCATCGCGTACACCAGCGGGTCGCGAGCTCGAGCGAGCGTCATTTTGACGTCGCTTACGATCCCCACGACCGTGAAAGGACCGTCCTGCTCCGATTTCAATTGTCGGCCAAGCGGATCCAGGCCAGGAAACAAGATAGATGCGGCCGACTCACTCACAATCGCCGGCGATGACACGCGGCTGTCCTGCCAGTTGAACAGACGTCCTCGCAAGAGTCGAATCCCGGCAGACTCGAAATAGCCCGGCAGCATGCGTACGAGGGGGATCGCGTCAGCACCTGCGGCAGGGACCTTGTCGCGCGGAACCCAGCCGCTCAAGGGCAGTGCCTCAACTGCTCCTGCCGAGACAACGTCCGGCCGCTCCGCTAGCCTGTGAACGGCCTCAACGTAAAAAGCGCCTGATGAACCAGCAGACAGCGAAGGCAAGGTCTCTATGGTCAGCACGTTCGCTGGTGAGAATCCGAGTGGCTCGCGCAGCACTCCAACAAAGTGTCGAGCTGCGGAAATCGCCATAACCACGAGCAGCATTGCGACCGCCACCTGCAGCGTGACGGTTCCGAATCCACGTGCGCTGCCTGTTTGGACCGACTCCGGACGCCCCGAGAATATCGTGCCCCGTACGTTGGCCGTGGCCAACGTCCACGCAGGCGCCGCCGTGAAGAACGCGGCGCTTAAAGCACCCAGCGCGAATGTGAAGAACGCGACGCGCCAGTCAACGCCCATGGCAGCGCCGCCCGAGAGCGCCGTCGGCACCTGATATTGGAGGGCACTGAAAGAGACGAGCGCAATGATCAACGCAGTTACCGCACCGCAGATCCCGACGATGAGCGCTTCAAAAAGGAGAGCCCTCACGATAGCCAGTCGTGTCGCGCCAAGAGCAAGACACACGCGCACTTGATGTTGGCGCTCCTGGACCCGCATCAGGAACAAATGGGAGAGATTGACACACCCTAATAGGAGCACGAAGCCGGCGGCGAGGAGCAGAAGCCGAAGGGGCAGGGTCCCTACTGGAAAAAGAACGGGTCTGACGGCAAACAGCCTTGGCTCAAACCCAGGCGCGAGCGATCGGGCAACGCTCTCAATTTCTGATTGCGCTGCCTCCGGAGTGACGCCGGCTCTGAGCCGCACGAGGGGATCATTTGCTCTTCCTCGCGCCGGTACGGTCAAGAACTCATAGCGCGGGCGTCCGGAGGAAGCGAAGGGATACGAGTAACCCTCGGACGGGAAAATGAAATCACGTGGCAGGACGCCCACGATCTCCCGCTGGTAGCCTGCAATCATCACGGACTGGCCGATGACGCGCATATCAGCGCCGAAGCGATTCTGCCAGCTGCCGAAGGTCAGAATCACGGGTCGCCCGGGTTGAAGAGCGTCTCTTGAGTCGAATGCCCGGCCGTACACAGGGCGAACACCAAGAGTTTCCAAAAAGCTCGGGGTGACGGCGATGTTTCCAATCAACTCGGTGCCATCGGATGAGGTGTGCGGCGAGTTCTGCACGGGCCCACGAATCGCCACTCCCGCAATAGCGCCGCCGCGCGCTTCGAGCGACGCCATGAGTTCGCGCGGGACCACGAATGACGTCCGTCCGGCCTGATGGTCCACGAGTCTAAGGAAATAGAGTTGCTCAGGCGCCGCGTAGGGAAGCGGCCTGAAGAGCACGGCGTCGGCAATGCTGAAGACCGCCGCGTTGAGCCCGATCGCCAAACCAAGCGTTGCAACTGAGACGCCGACGAAGATTGGACTGCGGGCCAGGCGTCTAATCGTGAGGCAAAGCTCGCGAGCCATTAATTCCGCGATTTCGCGCACGTGGCTGTCAACCGCAGAAGGTATAAAAGCAGTCGTCTCCTGCGCTCACTCTATCCTCACGTCGATCAAGCGGCAAAGCGCTGGGCGCCCTCCGAAGTCGCCAGGAGGGCACATTTATGCCAGTTCTCGACCTATGAGTTTGGTAGGTTGGCAAGCCGGGACCGCACATCGTCCTGCGCGCTTGAACCAAGCGAGCCAACCCAAGCCTTTATCACAGTGCCATTCTTGTCAATAAGGATAAGGGTAGGCGTGGCGGTCACCTTCGTGACGCGCGCCTCATCGAGCGCAAGTACGAAATTTGCCTCGAGGCCGTTTGCCAGCAAGTACTTCCGATTTGTCGAGACATCTTCGCCGACAGCAAGCCACACGATCGGGACTCCGCTGAGTGTCCGCCAGAACGGAATGCTCTCAGTGCAGAAACCACACGTGCTGCGTGTCGCGATAAGCAACGCAGGGCCGCTCAGCGGCATGTTGCGCACGTCGATCTTGTCGCCTGGTTCGTATCCAGTCACCGACCGGGGCGCTAGATTCGGCTGAGGCCGAAACACAGCCACCAACGCGGCAGCGGCGATCGCGACCATCGCGACCTGCCCTAGTCTGTTCAACCACTTGTCCATCACCTACGTCACCCCAAAGCCTAGCCGAAACCATCGCAGTGAACTCGCTCGAGGCAGTTTCTGACCGGGACGTTAGTGGCCTGATGGTCAGCCACCACGGCCTCTGCTTGAGTGCGTGGCCGCGGAAACGCTCGAACCAAGCGGTCGACGCTGCTTCAGCGCACGAAACCCTCGATACTCATCGCCAGTGCAGAACGACCCCGATGAGTGCGATACCTTTTCCCCGATAGGCGCGTCAGTCAATCTCCGAATTTGTGCACCGGCACGTGCACGAAGAGCCATTGCACGAATGCTGGCCGTCTGGCGCAGCTTCGCACGGGCCCGGGGTGATTGCGGCGCAATCGGCGGCGCAGCCGGCTTGATTGCAGTTGTTCGGGCAAAGGCCATAGATGAGCAGCGTACCGCAACCGTCCGCCAGTGCAGGAGGCGAACTGACTAGGACGACGGCGAAACCGATAGCAGCGAAGATCAACCGTTTTGACAGCAAGTACTTCATGGACTTCTCCCCTTTGCTATTTTGCACATCCTATGGGTCTGGGCGGAATGCGCAAGACAGGGCGTGCTCCAAGATCTGATCCAAGAACCAATCCAGGATTTGCTCATGTCGCTAGAACACCTGCCGCTCAACGCCGAGAAGCGACTGCCGGACCAAACTCAAGACATGGGGATTTAGAACAAGGTGCTGAACTTCGATAAAGTCCCAGGGCGTTGGAGCCTCGCCCGCGAAGAGCTCGACGACGCCCGCGCGCTTCAGAAGTCGGCGGAACGTTCGCGGGTCGATCTCCATCCACTCGGATGCTGAGGTGCGATCCTTTCGAGCGAAGATCACGGCGCGAAGTAGCCGCGCGAACGCTAGGGCCTGACCGGGACTAATGCCTTCTTCGTTGCACCAGCGCCGGAAAGTAGCCTGCGCAACGCCGATAGGCGCCACGTGACAGAGCTCTTCAACTGAATGAATGTCTCCTGGGGCCGTAAGAGGCGCGACCAGGACAGCAGCTATCTTCGCCGCGCGTGGCGGAATCGGCTCGGCGGGGTTCACGGATTGAACCCTCTCTGCGCAGCGGGAAGCATGGAGACTATACAACCGTGTGACGACGCTGCGCAATGACGTCGCTTCGAAGAGCGACGGCTGATTCAGATCAACTGGTAACCATGCGGGCCAACCCGGCATCGGCCCACACGACGTGCACGTTGATCGGCTCTCGGGCTGTGTTGGTGTGGCTGGTCGACCGCAGACCAACGCGAGCGCATTGCCCTTGGCTGGCACGTCGTCGTGCCGCACGTGGCGGTGAGAGTCTGCAAGCGCGGAGGGGGACAGTGAGCGGCGAATGGAGGACCAGCGACCGTTTGCCAAGCCGAGGATCCGGTGCGACATCTTTCCGGTCGCGGAGTTTGGGGGTTCACACAGGACGCGACGGCCCGGACAACTTCCGGCAAAGCGATCTCTTCACCGTCGCGGATCCGGCTTGACCGTGATCTGCTGCGTGTAGGTTTGGCCGTCGACGGTGAGCCGAACGGTGAACGTGCCGGTCGCAGGACCGGCGCCACCGCCGCGGCCGCCTCGTCCGCCGCCGCCCGGAGACCAGACGATGCGATGTTGACCGGCTGAGGTCGCGAAGGGTTCAGGCACGGGGCGCCAGAGCGTGGTCGTGTTCGGCGGAAAGGCGCCGCCGGCCGCGCCGGCGCCGCGGCCTCGGCCCGCCGCGCCGCCGGGTGCCGCTCCGGCCGTTTGATTACCGAACGTGCCGACCACCGCGCCGCCGCCGTCGAGGATCTCGAGGGTGACGGACGTCGCATTGCTCTTGAGGTAGTAGTCGATGATCGCGCCGTCCGGAGGATTGGGGAGCTGCGGCTCGTCTTTCTGCGTCGGGGTGCCGTTGTCGCTCGTCTGCATCCATGCGGTCGCGTCCGCGTTCTTGAAAAGATGCGCGCTCGATGTGGCGACCGGCGTGTCGATCTGCCGCAGGACCGAGATGTCGTCGATGACCCAGAAACCCCGGCCGTGGGTCGCGAGAATCAGATCGTCGCCGTGAATCTCGAAGTCGCGCATCGACGTGACCGGCAGATTGAGCTGCAACGACTGCCAGTTGTCGCCATCGTCGAACGACACCCACACGTTGCGCTCCGTGCCGGCGAAGAGAAGGCCGCGCCGCTGCGGATCTTCCTTGACGACGTGCACGTAGACGCCCGGCGGCAGGCCGCGCGTGATTTCCTGCCACGACTTGCCCATGTCGCGCGTGCGATAAATGTGCGGATTGAAGTCGGTGAGCTGATGACGATCGACGGATGCGTACGCGGTGTTCGCGTCGAAGTGCGAGGCTTCGATCGTCGTCACCCTGCTCCACGCGTCGACCGCTGGCGGTGTGACGTTGTACCAGTTCCTGCCGTCCTCGGTTGACACCTGGATTAATCCGTCATCGGTG
>JBLNGH010000200.1:0-6497 GCA_050264575.1 Acidobacteriota bacterium
ATCTCGCCGTGCACCACGGGCATCAAGTGATCCAGCGCGGCGCGGTCCCCTGCCTGCCACCGCTGCAGCAAGGCTGTAATCCGCACCTCCTCGGCCGGTTGGAGAGTCATGGGTCTGACCACGAACGCGCCCGATTCTACCCGTCTGCCAGACACATGACGGGTTTTTGCCACTTCTTCCGCCTCTGCGTGAAAATCACCATGTTCCTCGTCATCGAAGAGCGGATCGCTGTGCTCGGCCACGAACTGCAGCATGTGTGTGAGATCTCAGCGGCGCCGGAAGTCACCAACGACGCGGCACTGCGGGGACTCCTTGATCGAATTGGCGATCGGACCAGCTGGCTGGGTGATCGCTATGAAACCCCGGCGGCCCTCGCGGTCGAACGTCGCGTTCGTGGGGAAGTCCAGCGCGTGCGATAGAGACGAAGGACCAATCCTGAAGATTTCCTTCCCGGCGTCAACGAGACCGACGTCTGCGGTCGACCGACCACTCGAGCGCGCGGCGGCCGGCGAGCGTGCCGATCACTGCCAGCAACACCACGGGCGTGACGTGACTGACGATTTGATGCGCCGGGTCGTCGATGGGACACATGATCTGCGTCGCCGTCGCCGCCAGCGCGGCCGGCGCGAGGGTCGCAAGCATGGCGGACCAGGTCCGCTGAAGCGGCGCCGCCCGCCGCAGCATTGCGAAGAAGATCCACCCCGACACCGCCGAGAGTCCGATGATCTCGGCGACGCACGCCCAGTGATTCGGGAACGCCGCGAGCCGCGGCCAGGCATCGCCGCCCGAGACGAGCCGAGCGAGCAGCACGAGCGCCCAGCCGGCGGCGAAAAGTACCGCGACGATGCGCCACAGCGGCGTCCGCTCGGCGCCAGGCACACCGAGCATCATGCCGGCTGCGGCTGCGACGAGCCCGGCCGCGAACGTCGCCAGGGCCAGCGTGACGAATCCGGGATCCTGCAGCGACGGCAGAATGTCGGCGCGGACGCCGACCATGGCCACGGTCAGCGCGCACACGCCGAGCGACAGCATCAACCACCGGGCGACCCGAACGCGCACGGGCGCAAGCGGTGTCCACGGTCCGCTCGAAGACGCGAGCTTGACGATCAGTTCTTCAGTCTTCACGCCGCGTGCCTCCGAGCAGACGCCTCAACGCCCGATAGCCGCGATGCGCCGTCACCTTGACCGCCGATTCGGACATTCCGAGTCCGCTCGAGACGTCGCGAACAGACTCGTCGCGGAATTTCAATCGCTCGATCACCTCGCGCTGACGCGGCGGCAGGGATGCGAGCGCTGCGTGCACGGCGTCGACGTCGATGTCGTCGCGGTCCGTGCCGTGCGCAACAGGTTCCGGCAGCACGTCGGTGGCCACCTGGCGCGATGCGACACGACGCTCGCGGCGGATGACGTCGATCATGCGGCTCGAGGCGATGGCGTAGAACCACGGCGCGAACGGCCTGGCCGGATCGTAGGTCTGCCGCGCGCGGTGGATCGCGAGCAGTGTCTCCTGCACGACGTCGTCGATCCACACGACCGCACCAAGCCGGCCTCGCGCGAACTGACGCGTCACGCCGGTGAGCAGCACGAGCAGCGACGCGTACGCGCGCTGGTCGCCCCGTTGCGCGAGCCGCATCCACGCCGCAGCCTGCCGCTCCTGATCGTTCGTCACCGGCGCGGGGGCCGCTGCAGGGGTACTACGGGCGCGGCAGCGGCACGGTTACGTGTAACCGGGTCTTCGGTGGCTCCGTAGTGACCCGGGTGAAAGGAGACCACAATGCGTATTTTACGTATGAGCTTGCTGGCCTTGACCGGTACCGGAGCGATGGCGGCGCTCTCGGTCTCACTCGTGGCCGGGGGCCAGAAACCCAGCGCGCCGGCGATGGCGCATGACACGTCGGTGCCAAAAAAGTCGCCGATGACCACGGCGCAGAAGATCGCGAACGCCATGTCCGCCGGGCCGTCGTCGATCTCCACGAAGGCCACGATCCTCGACTGGCCCGCGAAGGAAGGCGATCAGCCACCGGTGCTGCGCCCCGGCACCAACGGCTGGACCTGTCTGCCCGACTTCCCTGAGACGAAGGGAAACGACCCGATGTGCCTCGACGCGGCGTGGATGGAATGGTTCCAGGCGTACATGGCGCACAAGCCGGTGACGATCACGACGGTGGGCGTCGGCTACATGATCGCGCCGGACGGGGGTGACGCCAGCAACACCGATCCGTACGCAATGACGATGACGGCCGACAACCATTGGGGTCATCATCCTCCGCACGTAATGATCGTGGTGCCGGATGTGAAGTCGCTCGACAACCTTCCCACCGATCCGAACAACGGCGGTCCGTACGTGATGTGGAAGGGCACGCCGTACGCGCACATCATGGCGCCGGTGACGGCCAGGTAAGAGAGGTAGATCTTGGGACGCACCCGTTACCCGGCACGATCCGCGCGCGCGGCCTGGCGAAACGCCTGCGGGGTCGTGCCGGTCCATCGCCTGAACGCCCGATGGAAGGCCGCGGGCTCCGAGTAGCCGACGAGGTAGGAAATTTCCGCGATGGACAGCGCCGACTCGCGAAGATGCTTTTCCGCACTTTCACGCGTGATGTCGCGGACTAACTCGTCGAACGACGAGCCGGCGGCTGCCAGCCGGCGCTGCAGGGTCCGCGGCGAGACCGCGAGGTCGCGCGCGACCATCTCGAGCCGCGCGTCGCCGCGGACGACCCGCGACGCGATCGCGCGGCGCACATCGAGTGCGATTCCGTCTGACGCAGGTACACGGGCCAGCACCTCGTCCGCGTGCTGTTCGAGCACGCTCCGAAGGACGGCATCCGGTCTTCGCAACGGATGACGCCAGGCCTCGACCGAGAACGCGAGCCCTGCCCACGGCGCCTTGACCCGCACCGGACACCCGACGATGCGCTCGATCTCAACCACGTCATCGGGCACATGCGTGAGGCTCACGAATTCCGGGTGTGCCTGATCGCCGGTTTCCTCCCGCATCCTGAGCACGTGCAACGTCGCGCTGTACTCGACGCTGAACGTGTCGTGTGGAGTGTTGGTGACGTACCGGAGCTGCACCGGCTCCGCGCCCTCGCACACGTCCAGCAGCATCGGCGCGTTCACCAGCCGGAAGTAGCGCGCGACCCGCTTGAACGCCTGGCCGACGTCATCCGACGTCAGCGCCAGGTAGTCGAGCAACGGGAACGCGCCGGTCGGCGTCACCGACGCCAGACGAACGCCGACGTTCGCCATCGGCCTCGCGGCGAGCGCGCGGGCAATGAAGTCGCCAGACGTCGAGCACGGGATCAGCCCATCAGGGTCGGCCAGCGTCGTGCGGCCGACGCCACACGACCTGAGCAGCTGCGTCGTGTCATAGCCCAGCCTGTCGAATGCTTCGACGAAAACGCGGAACTGTGACGCCGGCATCGGAGGCCGGGGGTCGGCAGGGAAAGTGGCACGCGGGGTCAATCGATTGGCGCCGTCGGTCATGGCGGGACGCGAACCCTGGAGAAATCATTTTGCCATTGGAGGTTGTCATGAAACACACGACTTCACGGCGATGGTTTTCCGAGGGCGGCCGAGCCCGACTGGGAAAGACTCTGCTGACAATCGTCCTCGTGGCCGTGTTCGTCCCACTCACAATGCGATCGGCCGCGTGGGTGAAGGGCATGGCAGCAACAGTGGTCATGTCGGCCGTGATGGCGCAGACGCCGGTATCCGGCCAGCCCACGGTCGATCCGGGCATCATCGGGGCCGCCGACGACTACCGCACAGCCGTCCTCGCGGCCGACGCGCGCGCGGTGGCGGCGATGTATCGCGAGGACGGCATCGAGCTGCCCAACTGCGCCCCCGTTACGAAAGGGCGGGCCGCGATCGAACGGCGGTACCGGGAATTCTTCGCCGGTCCGGCAAGAGTCACGGCGTTCACGTTCAGACGCCTCGAGGCGATCGTCGCCGGGGATTTGGCCTATGACGTGGGCACGTACGAACAGACCCTGTCACTGCCGGGCGGCAACAGCTCAACGGACAGAGGAAAGTACGTCGCGATCGTCAAGCGCACACAAGGCGCGTGGAAGCTCGCGTACTTGATCTACAACAGCGACACGCCTCAAGCAGCGTCAAGGTGAGTCCGACTACACAGCGTTTTCAGTTCTTCCTCGCCGCCGTCGTCTTGTCGACGAACAACAGTACGTCGAAGTGCTCGGCGGGTTTCATTGGCAGCAGATAGTTCGCGGCGGTGGCATCCGAAAACGCCGCCCCGATGTTACGAGACGCGTGAGGTTCGGTGAGCCACGTCGCCACGGGTCCGGTCTTGGGGGCGGTGCGAAGATCGATCGCAAAGAGCGGAAGGCCGGTGGCCGCGAGCGTCGCGTCGAGGCTGCCCGCCGGGGCCGGCGGCACGGTGAAACTTTTCAGGGTGCCCGCTTCGGTCGCCTGGAACGATCCTTGATTGAACGCGAAGCCCATGACGACCATCGCATCGCCGTAGAACTTCCTCAGCGTCCTCCCCATCGTCTCGAACGCGAATCCGCCGGCTGAGACGTGGCCGTTGTGCGCCCAGAGGACGACTTTCGCATCCGGCGATCGGTCCAGGATCCATTTGATGTTTTCGGCCATGCTGCGATCGCGCGTCGCCTGATTGGTCCGCATCTGCAGACCCTGCAGCACGACTCTGGCATTCTGCACGGTCCATTCGATCTCGCGATCGACGGCGCCAGCCGCGCGATACGCCGCGCGATTCTGATCGAGATGAGAAACGATGGCGGCCCAGGCGGTTGCCGCGGGCTGCGCGGTGTTGCGTGGTGGCTCTGGGGCCGATGCCGACACGCTTCTCATGTGCAGGCTCTGCTTCCCGCTTCTGAAGACAGCCGCGTCGATCCCGATTCCGTAGCCGTTGCCGGCGGTCGCGAACCCTTTCGGCAGCGGCGACTCGAATTGAAAGTCGAACAGAGTGGCGTCCGTGAAAGGGACGCCGTCGAGCTCGACGGCGAGGTCGTCGAACCAAGCCGCGCCGTCGCCGGTGAGAAGGACCCCGAAGTTGATGTTCTTCGCGTCAGCCGGCACCGCGAGCTGCAGGTCGTAAGGCTTCCAGTCGGTGGAACCCGTCGCGCCGCGATCGTGCATGTTGTCGAACGCGAGCGGTCCGTTCGGTCCGTCAACACGCCACCAGAGGCCGGCATATCCGCGAGTGATGCCGGCAGTCTTGATGTACCCGCTGAACCGCACGCGCCTCCCTGCCGCGGCCGCGAGCGGAAATGTACCGTTGGCGACGCCAAAGGCCGGGCCGCTTGCCGTCGAGGCCAGTCGTGACAGCTCCGCGGCCTCCGCAACGGTGGACGAATACGACGGTTCGCGTGCGGCGATGAACGCTCGCACATTGCTGACGGCCACGGTCGGCGTCTGCATGTCGAACCCGGTGAACTCGACGCGCCCCTTGCCGGACTCGTTGAAGCGCCGCATCCACAGGATCATGGCGAGTACTTCCTCGGTATCCCAGGTCCAGAAATACATGCCGCGCAACAACTGCTTGGGATCGCCCGTGCCGGTCAGCACGTAATCGTTCAGCCGGTAGGCTTCCGGCATGTTGGCTTCGATCGAAAAGATCGTGAAGCCCATTTCGGTCGCCAGGAACTCGAGCAGCCGGTGCTTGAGCTGGAAGAACTCGCGCGTGCCGTGCGTCGCTTCGCCGAGCGCGACGATGCGTGCATTGCCGACGACTTTTTTCAGCGGCTGCAGATCGTCAAAGCCGTGACCGGCTTCCGGGGTGTGAATCGGGATCGCCTGCGCGCGAAACCAGGAAACAACAGGATCCTGCGCGGCGGCCGCGGTGAGTGTGACAGCCGCGAGAAGCGGAACGACGGATCGGATCACGGTCTTCTGGAACTCCGCTATTTCAGGCCGCGCACGAGGTAAAGCTGCGAGAGCAATCGGGTGTAGCTGTACGCGTAGGCGTTACCACTGGGCGTAATCTGGAATTCGATGATGGAGTATACGCCGGCGGTATCCGGAGGACTCAGACTTTTCCAGGGCTGCCGCCGACCCGTGGCGATGTCGAGCGTGTAGATATCAGCCGGGATCTCACCGCGCCGGAAAATCCACAGCGATTGTCCGTTCTGGTGCCAGGCCACAGGCCGCTCGCCTTCCTCCGAGCCAGGTACGGCCTTCGGCTTTCCGCCGCCGCGGGCTGGCCAGATCGTGATGCCTTGACCCGTCCCGATGGCTGCGATCCATTCTCCGGATGGTGAAATCGCCACGCCCCATGTTCCTTGAGGGGTGATTGCCGTCGGGACGCCGCCGCCTGTCGTGTCCTGAACGTAGGAGCGCTTCTCTTCTCCGTTCCGCTTACCGGTAAAGAGGACGCGCGCGGTCCCGTCGGGAAATAGCCAGGCGCCCATGTATTGGCTGATGCCGTCGTTCGGAAGGGCCTGTAGAGACCCCCTTCTCCTGGGAACGAGAACCAGCTTGCGGCCCGAATCGATTGTGGCGAGCACCAGCTTGCC